>NZ_CP119988.1:0-313032 GCF_029338515.1 Haloglomus litoreum
CTCCGGCTCTGTTGAAATTCTCAGTGGCTGACAGGACCGGCCTGCTGAATATAGAGGGTATTTCTTGCACAGCCCGATCTGCTGCCGCGGTCTAGCTGTTAGATGATAGTCACCAACTTATTTCCGCAGTCGCCCAGTATACGTCGTAACTCCAGTTCTGTATCCATCTCGAAGACTTGGAGGGGTATCTCCTCGAGTGCAGTCTGGACGGTCACACTCATGAGACTCATTGTTAAGCCGCTCGACAGACAAATTGCAGGGAAGGGTATCGCAGCAATTGACCGAGAGTCGATGTCGGAACTCGGCATCGATAACGGCGATTTCGTCACTATCGAAGGTGAGAGCGGGTCTGCAGTGGTCCGTGTTCGGCAAGGACAGGCCGGCGATCGACAGCGCGGAATCATCGGCATCGACGGGCAAACGCGCAAATCAATCGGCGCCCGACTCGACCGAATCGTTTCGGTCGAGGAGGCCGATATCGAGCCAGCGAGTCAGTTGTCGATTGCGCTCCCAGACGGCCTGCAAATCCGTGGCGACCTCGCCCCATATCTCCGCCAGAAGCTCGCTGACCGAGCGGTGCAGGCGGGACAGACCGTCCCGCTCTCACTCGGACTCGGCTCGGTGATGGGGCGCTCGAACCGCCGAATTCCGATCCGTATCGTCGACAGCGAGCCTGAAGGGACCGTGATCGTTACGCAAACGACTAGCGTCGAAGTGGTCGAGCAGTCCGCCGAATCCGTCAGTGGTGGCCGGGACAGTGAGTCGGCTGGCAGCCCGGAATCACCAAGCGTCACATACGAAGACGTCGGGGGACTCAACGACGAACTCGACCAAGTTCGGGAGATGATTGAGCTGCCGATGACCCATCCCGAGCTGTTTCAGGCACTCGGTATCGAGCCGCCACAGGGCGTCTTGCTCCACGGGCCGCCCGGGACCGGCAAAACGCTGATTGCAAAGGCAGTTGCCAACGAGATAGACGCTAACTTTTCGACGATTTCCGGCCCGGAGATCATGTCGAAATATCACGGTGAAAGCGAGGAACGACTCCGTGAGGTCTTCGAAGACGCCGGCGAAAACGAACCGTCGATAATCTTCATCGACGAAATCGACTCCATCGCCCCGAAGCGAGACGATACCCAGGGTGAGGTAGAGCGCCGAGTGGTGGCGCAATTGCTCTCCCTGATGGACGGGCTGGAAGACCGCGGTCAAGTGACGGTTATCGGGACGACCAACCGCGTCGACTCCATCGACAACGCGCTCCGGCGTGGCGGCCGGTTCGACCGTGAAATCGAAATCGGCGCTCCCGACACCGAGGGCAGACACGAAGTCCTCCAAATTCACACCCGGGAGATGCCCATTGCCGACGATGTCGACCTCCAGCAGTACGCCGACAACACACACGGGTTCGTCGGCGCAGACTTGGAAAGCCTCGTCCGCGAGGCGGCGATGAACGCACTCCGACGGGTCCGCCCGGATCTAGATCTCGAAGGTGACGAAATTAGCGCCGAGACGCTTGAAACGCTCGAGGTCACCGAACAGGACCTCCGGTCAGCGCTTCGGGAGATCGACCCCAGCGCACTCCGAGAGGTGTTCGTCGAGAAACCCGACGTCACGTGGGACGACGTGGGAGGACTTGCAGAGACCAAAGAGCGACTGCAGGAGGCCATCGAATGGCCCCTTGCCTATCCGGATGCGTACAAGCAGGTCGATCTCCAGTCGACGAAGGGAATTCTGCTGCATGGGCCGCCCGGTACAGGGAAAACCCTGCTAGCGAAGGCCGTCGCAAACGAGGCCCAGTCGAACTTCATCTCTGTGAAGGGGCCGGAACTGTTCGACAAGTACGTCGGCGAAAGCGAAAAAGGGGTCCGGGAAATCTTCGAGAAGGCTCGCTCGAATGCCCCCACCGTCATCTTCTTCGACGAAATCGACGCTATCGCAAGCAAGCGTGGCAGCGGTGGTGGGGACAATCAGGTCGGTGAACGCGTCGTGTCGCAGTTGCTGACTGAACTCGACGGGCTAGAGGAGTTGGAGGATGTGGTTGTGATCGCGGCCACGAACCGGCCAGACCTCATCGACGATGCGCTCACCCGTGCGGGCCGAATCGAGCGTAAGATCGAGGTCGGTGTGCCTGACGAGGCGACCCGACGCGAGATTTTGACGATCCATACCCGCAATCGGCCACTGGCCGACGATGTCGACCTCGACCAACTCGCTGCTGACATGGATGGTCTGGTGGGTGCCGATGTGGCCGCACTCTGTCGTGGCGCCGCCACTGGCGCCGTTCGCGAGCACGTCCGATCCCAGTCCAGTGACGAACCGACCGCTGTCGAGGATATCGTGCTGACGCAAGCGCATTTCGAGGCAGCACTCGAAGAGATCACAGCCGAGAACTAATTCAGACAGCAGCCGGTCGCTCATGGCACCTTTCGTGGGGAGCCAAAACGAATCCTTATCCGTCGGTCGGAACTCTTGCGACTTGATATGGGTTTCTTGATTCCTTCGGAACATTAGCTAGTGGTATCATCGCGACGTTCGTCATGCTGGCGTTTGCTATCCTCAGTTTCTTTGTGACGGTGTTTATCGTGCAAGTTGGTGCTGGGTTGGCCGGCTACTCACCGAGTGGGGATTTCGTTGTGTTGTCGGGAGCGCTGCTTGCAACAGGTGCTATCGTTGCCGGCGCCACTCCGATGACAGCCCTCAGCGATAGGACGAATAGGTTCCATCGAGCGATACACCGCTGACTTGTGCTGACCGACTCTCGCTGTGTATTCAGCACGGTTTCACTGAACTGTCACCGGCCGAGAGTGGTAGGAGAGCAAATAAATGGGATATGCGCTCCAATAATTTCGAATTTGTTCGATATATTGCCTGAAATTGATGTTGTTGGAAAATTGTGGGGTTTAGAATGGTTTATAGCTAAAGTGTGGGCGCGTATAAATATCATATCCGCGAGCGAAGCGAGCGGTTCACCGGTGTCGAACGAGCGTCCTGCCGGCCTGCGGCCGGCAGGTCCGAGTGAGACACCGGCATTTTTTCTGAATGTTTTTTGCGGCGTAGTGGTTCGCGCAGACGGCCGGCCATTGGCCGGCCGACAAGCGAGCCCGAGCCGTCAAAAAAGCTCTATTGCTCCACTCTGGTCGGCTCGTGCCGGTACTTCACCGTCGGCATCCCATCGAAGGCGGGTCCGCGCCCCTCGTTACGGAACCCGGCCTTCTCCGCGATGTCGCGTTTCTCGTCGGCGTTCTCCGTGACGAGGAGTTCGACGGGCATCCCCTCGCCCTCGGCGAAGCGCAGCGGTTCCTCCAGCATCCGCTCGCAGGCCGGGAGCGTCCCCTCGAGCTGTGTGATGTGGACCACGCCGTTCTGGGCGTCGTAGCTCACGAAGCCGAGGACGTACCCGTCTCCGTCGTCCTCACCCTCGGGTTCGGTGGCCACCCGGACCGTCCGGTCGTGGACCAGGTTGCGCATCACGTCCGCCGGCTGGCCGGTCAACTCGGCGAGCCGGTCGGCGTCGGCTTCGACGGCGTCCCGCACGTCCATACCGGCTGCTGGGCGTGCAGGTAGTTAAACCTCCGCACGGAGGGGCGCCCTCGTGTGGTTTTCTCGGCCGTCCCCGGGCTGCCGCCCGCCCACCCCTCCGCAGCCGACACCCACATGGCCGTCGCGCGCCGACGGACGGACGACTATGGACGCGGCCGCGGTCAGGGAGCGGGCCGCCGACCTCCCGACGAGCCCCGGCGTCTACCAGTTCGAGGACAGCGACGGGAGCGTCCTCTACGTGGGGAAGGCCGTCGACCTGCGGAGTCGGGTGCGGTCGTACGCGGACCCGCGGGGCGAGCGCATCCGCCGGATGGTCGAGCGCGCGGCGCGCGTCGACACGGCGGTCACCGACACGGAGACGCAGGCACTCCTGCTGGAGGCGAACCTGATCAAGCGCCACCAGCCCCGCTACAACGTTCGGCTGAAGGACGACAAGTCCTACCCGCTCGTCCAGTTGACTGACCACCAGTTCCCGCGCATCGAGGTGACGCGGGACCCCGACCCGGACGCCACCGTCTACGGTCCGTACACGCAGATGAAACGGGTCGAGACGGTCGTGAAGGCGCTCCGGGAGACGTACGGGCTGCGGGGCTGCTCGGACCACAAGTTCCAGGGCCGGGACCGGCCCTGCCTCGATTACGAGATGGGCCTCTGCACGGCGCCCTGCACCGGCGAGATCGACGAGCCGGGCTACACCGCCGACGTCGAGTCCGTGAAGCGGTTCTTCGAGGGCGAGACGGGCGTCCTCGCCGATCCGCTCCGGGACGCGATGGAGACCGCCGCCGCCGACCAGGAGTTCGAGCGCGCGGCCAACCTCCGGGACCGACTGGAGGCGGTCGAGGCGTTCCACGGCGGCGGGGGCGAGGCCGTCCACGCCGGGGAGCGCGAGGAGCGCGCCGTCGACGTCCTGGGTGTGGCCATCTCCGGCGGGGACGCGACGGTCGCGCGCCTCCACAGCGCCGACGGCAAGCTGGTCGACCGCGAGCGCCACGCCCTCGCTGCGCCGGAGGGCGAGGACCGCGTCGCGGCGGTCCTCTCGGCGTTCCTCACGCAGTACTACGCCGAGCGCGACCTGCCGGACGCGCTGCTCCTCTCGGAGCGCCCCGACGACCCGGACGTGACGGCGTGGCTCGAAGCCGAAGGCGTCGCCGTCCGCGTCCCCGGCGCGGGTCGGGAGGCCACGCTCGTCGACCTCGCGCTGAAGAACGCCCGCTCGCGCGACGCTGGGCGCGACGGACTCGCCGCGCTCCGCGACGCGCTCTCGCTCGACCGGCGCCCCCGCCGCATCGAGGGGTTCGACGTGAGCCACGCGGGGGGGAAGGCCGTCGTCGGGTCGGACGTGACGTTCGTGGACGGCGAGGCCGCCAAGAGCGACTACCGTCGCAAACGCCTCACCGACGAGAACGACGACTACGCCAACATGCGCCGGCTCGTGGCCTGGCGCGCCGAGCGCGCGGTCGAGGGGCGCGACGACCGGCCCGACCCCGACCTGTTGCTCATCGACGGGGGCGAGGGGCAACTCGGCGCCGCGCAGGACGCGCTCGCCGAGACCGGGTGGGACGTACCCGTCGTCGCGCTCGCGAAGGCCGAGGAACTGGTCGTCACGCCCGAGGGCGTCCAGCGCTGGCCCGACGACGCCGCCCACCTCCATGTCCTCCAGCGGGTCCGCGACGAGGCCCACCGGTTCGCCGTGGCCTACCACCAGCAGGTCCGTGACGAGGTGTCGACGCCGCTGGACGACGTGGAGGGGGTCGGTCCGGAACTCCGCAAGCGGCTGCTCCGCCGGTTCGGCAGCGTCGAGGGGCTCCGTGAGGCCTCCCGCGAGGAACTGGCGTCCGTGGAGGGGGTCGGCCCCTCGACGGCCGAGCGGGTCGACCGGGCGCTCTGAGGACCACGGCGCCCGGCGCGCGGCCCACGCTGCCGTGTTCCCGTCCGGGGTGCAGTTTTATTGCCCGAGGGGACCAACCCGCGTGTATGTCCCGCTCGGGGTCCTCGTCCTCCACCACGTCCGCCTCCAGCTCGGGCTCGGGCGGCATCTTCTACGAACTCGGGAAGATGACCGCCGACCGTGACGACGGCAACGAGATGCCCGACCCGGGCGACGGCGCGGCGACCCTCGACGAGGGCCCCGGTGCCGGCCGGCTCGTCTTCTTCGTCGTGCTCGCGGCCGTCATCCTGGGACTGGCCATCGGCCAGCTCAACCTCACGCCGGGGCTCGTCATCGGGCTCGTCGCGCTCTGGATCGTCATCGCCGGCATCTCCTCGTCGGTCCAGATCGTCCAGGCCTACGAGAAGCGCGCCCTGACGGTGTTCGGCGCGTTCGAGCGCCTGCTCGACCCCGGCATCCACTTCGTCTGGCCGTTCATCACCGACACGTACCAGTTCGATATGCGGACCGAGGCACTGGACGTACCCAGCCAGGAGGCTATCACCCGCGACAACTCCCCCGTCCGCGCCGACGCCGTCGTCTACATCCGCGTGATGAACGCCGAGCGTGCGTTCCTCGAGGTCGACGACTACCGGAACGCCACGCTGAACCTCGCCCAGACCACGCTCCGGGCGGTCATCGGCGACATGGAGCTGGACGAGACGCTGAGCCAGCGCGAGCGCATCAACGAGCGCATCCAGGAGGAACTCGCCGGCCCGACCGACGAGTGGGGGGTCCGCGTCGAGGCGGTCGAGGTCCGCGAGGTCAAGCCCTCGAAGGTCGTCCAGGACGCGATGGAGCAGCAGACCTCCGCCGAGCGCCGCCGCCGCGCCATGATTCTCGAGGCGCAGGGTGAACGGCGCTCCTCGGTCGAGCGCGCGGAGGGCGAGAAGCAGGCCAACATCATCCGCGCCGAGGGGTCGAAGCAGTCCCAGGTCCTCACGGCACAGGGTGACGCCGTCGCCACCGTCCTCCGGGCCCGGGCCGCGGACTCGATGGGCGAGCGCGCCATCATCGACCGGGGGATGGAGGCGCTCCAGACCGTCGGCGAGGGCGAGTCGACGACGTTCGTCCTGCCGCAGGAGCTGACCTCGCTCGTCGGGCGCTACGGCAAGCACCTCTCCGGGAGCGACGCGGGCGTCATCGACGTCGGCTCCTCGCTGGAGGGCCGTGAGTTCGACGCCGAGGAGCGCGAACTGCTCGGCCTCGACGAGATCGAGGAGCTGGCGGCCGGGCTGCCCGGTGATGGTGGGAGCAGTGGCGCGGGTGGAAACGGCCATGCGACGAATATCGATACCGATACTGACGGCTGAGAGTTCGCTGAGGGGCCCCGTCCCCGTCCAGGTCTCATTGGGTCGTATCGCTCCACGTCCTATCCCTCCACAATCAGATATGTATGTTTTTTTAGTTAATGTTATTGGGCACTGTCTAGTTTAGCACCTCCTCAGCTGGCGTTCGTCCGTCGAGCGATTGGTGCGGTCGTTGTTCGTTGTAGTATTGCACGTAGTGAGAAATCCAACGGCGGACGCTCCGCCGACTGCCGACCCACGAGTGATGGAAGCGGTCGATGCGCTGCTTGAGGGTGTGAAACCACTTTTCGATGAGGTTTCGGTCGGTGTAGTCCACCCGACCGCTCAGCCCTAATCGATTGAGGGCAGTCCGATAGCCGAACGAGTCAGTCAAAAACGTGGTATTCGCGCAGTCGTGATTTTCACGGAGTCGGTGGAGGAACGCAGCCGCTGGATCGGTGCCGTGACGCTTGAAAATCTGGGCATCCAGAATCAGCTTTGTATCAAGGTCGATTGCAGCGTACACCCAACACAGGTCGCCATTGATCCGGACAGCAGTCTCGTCAACCGCGACCCGCGACGGCGAAGCCGTCGGCGGGTCTGGACTGCTGTCAGTCAGCCGATGTACCCACTGAAAGATCGCCTGATGCGAACGCTCCACGCCGAGAGACGCAAGAATCGCTTCTGTTTCTCTGAGTGAACAACCGGTCGCGTGAAGCCGGACGGCGAACGCCCTGACGGGCGTCGCCGTCCGCTCACGCTCCCAATATTCATCTAAGTCGCCGTTGTAATCGTTCTCGAGCAGGTCTGCGAGCATCTCTAGGCAAGACACTCAACGACCTGCTCGTTCCTCAATCTGCGCTAACTAGACAGTGCCTTATTGTAGCGTGGAAGTCGGCGTATGATGCAATGTGCGAACAAGACGAAAGCAAGGGGCGCACATCTCTCGACCGGCGCTCGGTGCTGCGATACGGAGCGGCTACCGGCATCGGTACCTCCCTCGTCGGAGGGACTGCTGCGGCAGCCAGGGACATCGAGTTCGTCGAAGCAGTACTCCGGTACGAGCTTCCCGGAGATCACCACGGCAAACGGGTCACCGTCTGCCGGCCCGAAAAGTATCGATCCTCTGATGACGGGGTCGCTTTCCGAACGCCGTATCTGACCGACCGTGAAGAGCGTGAAATCAGTAACAACGACTTCATCGTTGCGGGAGCTCGAATCCGTGGGGTTCCGAGCGAGCAGGTCCCGATGGGCCACGGTGGATTCCTCGCAACGTCCTTCGGAACGAACGGTCGTCCCGGTCACGGTGTACTCTTCCTTCGACGTTCCGCCCCTGAATATCGAGGGAACGAATGCGGGTGTCGGGGTCGGAATCCGCGGCGAGCGCCGAAACGTCAAGCCGGGACAGACGCGGAAGATACAGCTTCCAGGGCGAGGAGTGCCTGTCGTCGGCTACGAAAAGGAACGCCGTGAGAACTACGACGAATCGGCCGGCCGTGGCGACCTGAATGCCGGGAAGTACCGATACAGGAAACGGAAACGAACGGTACAGGCGCGTCCGTGGTTCGAGGTCACACATAGAGGTACGGTGGCAATGACGCGATCCGGAGGTGACAACTGATGTCGTACACCGTCAAAGACAGGTACCAACCGTACGAGGGGTCCGGGGAGTTGATCGAGGTGAACGTTCTCAAGGAGAGCTATGCGGACTGGGATTACGTCGACAAGGTGTACGAGTTCGTCAAGGACGCGCTCGATCAGTGCTATCAGGAGGGTGATTTCCCGGGCGGTATCCTCGCGCGGAAGATAGAGACCGACGCCGTCCTCAGCTGTGAATCGCCGAACTACTTTCAGGATGGGAACGAGTTCCTCGACGATAATGGTATCTATGGGGATGGATCCTATCTGTGGGTGATCGGTGGGTGTGGCAACTTCTTCGTCGCAGAAGCGGCCGTCGAGGGGGCCTGGCAAGAGCGTCGGCAGGCGTTTATCGACCAGAGTACCCGCCCTTCGAAGCGGCTGACGGCGATTCAAGGGATTCACGAGGCTCTCCACCCCTACTTACACGCAGAGAACTGCAACGAAGTCATTCAGCAGGTACTCAGCGGGGAGGAAACGTCTGGCAACTCCAATGATCACGGACTCGGAATGGTTCGGCCAGGGCTGATAATGCCATCCATGACTACACCCATGCTCAACTACTATGGCCAGGCCGAGGCGGAGACTGGTGACTGCAGCAACTGGGAGAGCGATCACGACCACGGGGACACGCTCGCCGAATGCACGATAGAGGCGCTGGAACTCTCCCGGGATCACAGCCTCGGGCAGCACTGAACATGAGTGGGCGGCTCCCCGTTGTGGCTCTCGTTGGGTGCCTGCTGCTCGTGGGCTGCACCGCGCCAGCGGCGAGTCCAGGAGCGACGCCGAACGAGTCGGCTACTGAACCTCCGTCACCGCCGAGTCCGACGCCCACGATGACACCGTCTACGACACCCACGGTTTCTACAGTTTCAGTGGAAACGGCCGGCCGGACCGAGTCCCTTCCGTCCGAGTGCCGACTGGTGAACCACCGGCTCGATAAGGAGCGGACGGAGCGACTGGATTACCGAACGGTCGAGTACAACTACACGAACCTGAGCACTGACGCGCAGTACGTCGCACGCAAAGCGATTCGCGAGGGGGCGTTCGTGAGTTCGAATCTGAGCCGGGACTCGCCCGAGTTCCGGTATACGGATTCGAGGTGGATATACCGGATCAACTGGAACGACTCGTACTACTACATCGACTCTCACGGCGGCAGCTCACGGTGCCCAATCGAGGAGCAGGGAGAGTGACGCCGATGATGCCAACACGAATTCCAACTCTGTCGAGGCCCCCGAGTCCGAGTCCGAGGCCGGCTCGAACGACTGATCTCCTGCGGCCGAGCGCGGCTGGAGGACAGATATGTGGTCGGGGGAGAGGATATTTGTGTTCGCGTCCCCGAGCAGACGCATGGAGATGGACCCGTCCGACGGGTTCGACGGCGCGAGCCGCGAGCGATGGGCCGAGGAGCGGACGACGTTCCAGCGTGTCTACGACGTGGTGACGACGCTCTCGGAGCCAGTGACGGCGACGACCGTGGCGGAGCGCGCCGACTGCTCGGAGACGGGCGCCAGGAACGCGCTCGGCCGACTCGTCGAGCTCGGCGTGGCGACTCGTTCCGATGGCCGCCCCGCGACGTACCAGCGCAACGAGTCGTACTTCGAGTGGCGGCGGGTCGAGCGACTGGCTCGCGAGCACTCGGCGGCGGATCTCCGGGAGCGACTGGACGAACTCGTGTCCCGGGAGGAGCAACTCCGGGACGAGTACGGGGTCCCGTCGCCGGACGCCGTGGCCGCGACGCCGACCGACCACGACGAGATCCACGCGCTCCGTGACGACCTGACGGAGTGGCGGACGATCCAGCGCGACCTGCGGATCGTCCAGCGTGCCCTCCAGCGCGCCGAGAGCCGCACCGGTGCGCCCGCGTAGGATGGACGGGCCGGACGGTCCCCTCGACGTCCCGACGCTCCGGACGCTGGGGCAGCGGTCGGCGTCCCACCCGCTGGTCGATGGCTGGCGCCTGGAGCCGGCCGTGAGTCCACGGAAGCTCGTGGTCGACCTCGACCCGGGTTCGTACCCGGCGGGGGTCTCCGCTGCTCGGATCGATGCCCGGTGGTTCGACTCCGGTGACTACTCCGTCCACTACGTCGAGACGCGTGCGGACACCGAGTGGCAGTGCCGGTGGGACCGACACGCGAAGCCGTCCGCGCCGCGTGCTCACGTCCATCCACCACCGGACGCCGGTGTCGCCGAGCCATCGCCGCTGGAGGCGCACGACCCACTGGGGGTCTGGTTCGCGATACTGGACTGGATCCGTGAGCACGTGGCGACGCTGTTCGAGGAACTGGACGAGGGATGACCCCGGATCGGGGCCCGGTCCGGTTCCCACGCACCCGACGCGCTTTTGCCGACCACCCCTGTATCGCGCCCCATGAGAGCCCTGACGCTCGGCCCTGCCGGAACGTACTCGCACCGCGCGACGCGGGCCATCACGTCGGACGAGGAGATCGAGTTCGCCGAGTCCGTGACGAGTATCGTCGAGGGGGTCGCCGGCGGGGAGTTCGCGCGCGGCGTCATCCCGGTCGAGAACTCCATCGAGGGCTCGGTCAGCGAGTCGCTCGACGCCCTGGCCGACCGCAACGTCGCCGTCGTCCGGGAGATCGTCACCCCGATCCGGCACGCACTGCTCGCCCAGACCGGCGAGTTCGAGGTCGTCGCCAGCCACGCGCAGGCGCTGGCCCAGTGCCGGGAGTACCTCGACCGCGAGTACCCCAACGCGCGGCTGGAGGCCGTCGCCTCGACCGCTCGCGGCGTCGAGCGCGCCCGCGAGGACGCCTCCGTCGCGGCCGTCGGCCACCCGGACACGGCCGGCGAGGGCCTCCGCGTCCTCGCCGAGGACATCCAGGACCGCACCTCCAACGCGACTCGCTTCGTCGTCATCGCGCCCCAGTCCGAGCGCAGCGACGCCGGCGGCAAGACCAGCATCGTCGTCTACCCCGGCAACGACTACCCGGGTCTCCTGCTGGAGTTGCTGGAGTGCTTCGCGGATCGGGACATCAACCTCTCGCGCATCGAGTCCCGGCCCTCCGGCGAGCGGCTGGGTGACTACGTCTTCCACATCGACTTCAACGCGGGGCTGTACGAGGACCGCGCGCAGGGCGCACTGGAGGAGCTGGAGGGCATCTGCGGGAAAGGCTGGGTGAAGGTGCTGGGGTCGTACGATACCGAACACGCGCTGTAGCGCGCCTGCCGGGCGCGCCCGTGGAAGCGGGACCTCGCTCCCGCTCCAGTGCCGACACTCCTCCTGCCCGACGCCTGCTCGTCCGGTCAGCCTCGGCTCCGTACATGTGGCGTCAAATGACTCCATCCGGGGCCTCACCGTGCTACGGTTGACCAAGGTTTGATTACGGTTCTCCCTCTGCCGTCGGGTGGAATGCGACTGTCTTCAGCGGTGTTCGAAGACGAGCGGGCTGTGGGGGAACAGGAGGCGCGTGCCCTGGCGATACACGACGCGATACGGGGGGATATCTCCGATCACGTCGACCGCCAGTGGGAGCGCATCAAGTATCTCGGTGCGGGCGGTCTGGTGGCGGCGGTGATCGGGCTCGGGCTCCTGGTCGCCGGGAGTACGCTCTCCGGGGTGGGGCTGCTCCTCCTGGGGCTGCTCGGCGGCGGTGGCGGCGTGGCATACGTCAGGTCGCAGGAGCCCGACGTGACGGTGACCTCGGTCGAGAAGGGGTACTGGACGGGGTACGCGGTGCCCGACCGTGAGGGGACGGTCGTCTTCGACGCGACCGAATCCATCCAGCCCCGCGAGTTCACGCTGGAACTGCTCGAGGACCCCGAGCACGCGGCCGAGATCGAGCAGGAACTCGAGTCGATGCGGGAGTTCCCGGTCGTGATGGAGAGCGAGGGGAACGTCGAGGGCTCGTTCGTGGACCTGCTCGACGACGTCGGCGCCCAGCTCCGGGACGCCGAATCACACGAGATCCGCGCACCGGTCCTGGCGGACGACGACCCGGCCATGGAGTCGCTCTCCCGGCTCGCGCCCATGGCGAGCGAGGAGCCGGTCGACGCCGGCGGCGTCTCGCTCTCGATGGCCGACGCGAACGAGCAGGTTGACACCTTCAGCGAGTTCGAATCGATGGCCGACGAGGACCACGGCGAGTCGGTCCTCCTCAACGTGAGCGAGCAGAGCCGGGAACTGGCGACCGAACTCTCCGGGCTGCAGGAGACCGCCGTGGACCTCCTGAACGGGCATCTCGAGACCGCCGGGGACATGTTCGGCCACGTCTCGTACAACTTCTACTGCCCCGACTGCAAGGGGGACGACATCGATTCGCAGCTCGAACTCCTCGACAGCGACGGGGAGTGGTACTGTGACACCTGCCGCTCGAACTTCGCTCCCGACGAGGGCATCCCGCGCCACCGCATCCGGGACGAGATCGTCCTCGACGTGTGGGACCAGCTCTGGATCGAGAAGGACGACCAGCGCCGGGAGATCTACGAGTCCATCGAGGACCAGAAGGCCGAACTCGAGGAGCGGGAGTTCGAGCAGCGCCGCGAGGAGATCCGGACCGCCGAGGAGCGCATCAAGGACATCAGGACCCGCATCCGCGACCTCCAGACCGAGGCGAAGGCCAAGCAGGGGACCGTCGAGGAGATCGGGAAGCTGATGGTGAAGTACGAGCGGCTGAACGAGCGCAAGAAGGAGGCCTTCCGAGAGGACGTCACCGAGGCGTTCGACGAGATCGACGAGGAGACGGAAGAGATACTGGAGGAAACGGAGGGCATCATCCAGGACCGCATCGCGGAGGCCGAGGCGGAGGCCGAGGATCGGGCCGAGACGATGCGGGAGGAGGAGCGACAGCGCGAGCGCGAGCGCGTCGCGTACGAGCAGGCCCGAGAGGACCGCCGGGTCGAACACCAGGAGGCCCGGAAGGACCAGCGGGCGAGAGGTGTCGTCGGGGCGATACAGTCCACGAACGACAACAAGCCGTCCCGGAGGGGTGACTGACGATGGCCGGCAACGACGACCTGCATCCGATCCTCAGCAAGATCCACGAGACGCTCGGTGAGGTCCTGAAGTCGGTCCAGGAGGTGAAAGGCGAGATCCGGAAGGTCCACACGGCGGTCACGGAGGCGGCCGAGTCGATCCGGGATGCCATCCACGAGAACATCCAGGCCCAGGCCGAACTGAAGATGATGGAGCGGGTGGTGGAGGTCCGGTCCATCCTGCCGCAGATCGAGGCCGAGAACGAGCGCATCCAGATCGAGCAGGAGGAGCTCGACACCCAGCTCGACCGCATCGCCGACCGGTACGAGGAGAAACACGAGGAGCTCGACGAGACGGCCGCGCGTCGCGTCCGCGACCTCGGCTCGCACATCTTCGAGATCGACGAGCAGGAGTTCGAGAAAGGTATCGAGGAGCCCTTCGCCGAGCACGTGACGACGGCGTGGATGTCCCTCCAGGCACACAACGACATGGTCGGTCGGGACCGCCGGGAGCGGGTCGAGTCCACGACCGGCGACGTCGTCACGGATGTCCACGAGTTCGTCGAGCAGCAGCACGAGCTGGTCGAGCGCATCGAGAGCGTCCGGGCGGACCTGAACGAGTCCGTCTCCGAGCCCCGACGGCTCCAGGTGCCGTACTACACCGTGACCGTCGAGGTCGACGGGCGGACCCGCCAGCACGTTGTCGCCCCGTCGATGGTCTCCGCGACCGACGACGACGGGGCGGCGACCGTCGAACTCAGGCCCCTTCCCGGCATGGACGAGCTGGTCTCGCGGACGGAGCTGAACCGGGCCCGGACGGAGACGCTCGACGGTGCGGCCGTCCGGGACGCTCTCGAGCCCCGCATCGAGGACGGCCGGCCGCTCGTCTCGTACGGTGAGGCCGTCGAGGGGGCGATGCCCGACCGGGTGGATGTCGCCGTCGAGGGGGGTGAGTGAGCGTGGCGTCCATCGAGAAGACGCGCGCCGTGGTCGAGGCCGGCGAGACGTACGACGGGAAGATCATCCCGACCGCGCAGGCCGAGATCGACCGGCCGGTCCGGATTCGGGACGATGCGACGGTCCTGGGGAGCATCTACGGGGCGACCGTCTCCGTCGAGGACGGCACCGTCGACGGCTCCATCATGGCCGCCGATGGCGCCGAACTCGAGGGCGCGACGGTCCACGGCGAGGTCGGCTCGGACGGCAAGGTGACCGCCACGGGAGCAACCATCCACGGAACGGTCACCGGAACGCGGGTCCGCCTGACCGACGCCATCGTCTACGGTAACGTCGTCGGCTCCGACGTCATCCTCGAGGACTGCGTCGTCATCGGCATCGTCACGGCCGAGCGGGAACTCGTCGCCGAGCGGTCGCTGTGCTACACGTTCAAGTCGTACGGCGAGGCGACGCTCGACGACCTCTCGACCGTGCTGCCCCAGGCCATCCTCGAGGGCGATGTCCGGTTCGAATCACCGGTCACGGTCACCGGCCTCGGTGAACTCGAGGCCGAGGGTCCGGACCTCCCGACGATGGACGCGGACGACATCCTCGAGGTGGGCGACGGAACGTACCTGTCGCTGTCGCCGCGCATCCTCAACCTGGAGGCGGTGACCGACCGGCTCGACACGCTGGAGGAGACGCTCCAGCGTGTGGCCACGGCGACCTCGCGCGACGAGGTTCCCCCGGCGACGGAACTGCTCGCGACGCTCGGCGTCGACGAGTCACAGTACCCGGACGTGGTCTGAGATGCTGGGCCGAAGGACGACCCACGCGCCCGGGTCGCCGCCGACACATCTGCGGTCGCCCGGAGGTGAGGGTACGTGATCTTCCTGCTGAAGCTGCTCCGGAAGCTCATCGGACTGCTGATCAAACTGGTGTTGCTGCCGTTCCGCCTCGTGATGCGGCTCGTGGGGCTCCGCTCCGGGGGTGACGGCGGCTCCTCGAGTGCGGCCGGTGTCGCCTCGGCCGCCGCCTCGGCCTCCGCGACGGCAGCCGCGGGGGCCGCCGAGGCCGCCGGGAGCCGGCGTGAGGCGTCGACGGGCACCGGCACGGAAACGGGCGTCACCCGCCGCGTCGACCCCGCGACCCTGAGGAACTACGAGCGGTTCCGCAAGGCGCTGTACGCCTACGCCGGCCTCGGAGTCCTCTTCTACGTCTTCATCTGGGCCGAGTTCGGCTTCGGGGGCCAGTTGCCGCTGGTTCCGATGGCGGTCGGTTCCGTGGTCCCGGCGGCGGTCGGGTACGCGACCCGAACCCGAACGCGCCTGACCTGGGGTGCCGGAATGGCGTACGCCGCCATTTTCCTGCTCGTGTCGGTCGTCAGCCTCGGTGCCCTCGGCACTCTCGGTCCCTCCGCCACCAGGGCGTTCCGCGATCTCATGGGTGGTGGAACGGTCATGTTCCTCGGGCTGGTCAGCCTGCTCCAGCTCGGCGCGCTCGCGGCGGCGCTGTACTTCGGTGTGACCGGTCGTGCCGTCGCACTCGGGGGTGGGCCCGTCGAGCCGTCGCCCGCGGAGCCGACCGCCACTCCGGCCGACTCGGACGACGGCGAATCGGGGACCGGCGCCTCGGAACCGGCGGCGACGAGCGACACGACCGACAGCGGTGCGGCCGCGAGCGACGCGAGTGATACCGCGGCCCCGACGGGAACCGCCGGGGGCGAGGATGCGGGGAAGGCGACCGCCGGCACCACCGCGGCCGGAGCATCGGCTTCGACCGACACCGACTCGGCCGGCGGTGCGGCCCCCGCGAGCGGTGCCGCGAGCGCGACCGACGCCCCCGCGGACGGCCCGGCGGACGGGGCTCCCGGCGCGGACGAGTCCGGCGCGGAGCCGGATGCGGGCTCGGAGATCGACGCCGAGGCCGACCCGGCTCCGGAACCGACAGGTCCGTCGGTCGTCGACCTCGCGGAGCGGGCCCGCGATACGCGCGACCCATCGGCGATCCGGGAGCTCGGCGAGGCGGTAGACGGAGAGGTCTCCGAGGCGGTGGTCGCGGCGCTTGAGGCCGGTGCAGAGGCCGACGACCCGGATGTCCGTGTCGCGGTCTGTGACGCCTGCGAGGCCATCGACGCTGACGAGACGGACGCGGTCCTCCGGCGGCTCCGCATCGACACGAACGACCGCGTCGCCACCGCGGCGATGCAGGCGTACTGACGGTACGGGTCCGCGTCCGGTCCCCACAGGCCTTTTGCGCGCTGACTGGGAAGCTACGGGTATGAGCGACTTCGACCGCGAGGCCGAGCGGCGGAAACTGGAGGAGAAGTACGGCCAGGAGGAGGACGACCGCGAGCGCACCCAGCAGTTGAGCGAACTCCTGCTGAAGGGCGCGACGATGACCGACATCCACTGTCCGGAGTGTGGCGACCCAATCTTCCGCCACGAGGGCCGGCAGTTCTGTCCCTCCTGCCAGCGCGAGGTCGCGACCGACGAGAGCCAGCAGGCGACCGCCGGGCAGGCCGCCGCGCAGGACCCGCTGGCCGACGAAGGGACCGAGGACACCGTCCCGGCCACCGACGGCCACTCCGTCGAGGTGGAGACGCCCGAGGGGAGTGACGACGCGCGTCCGGAAGCGACCGACGCCGGCACGGAGGAACCGGCGTCCCCATCCGAGAGCGACCAGTCCGAAACGGGGACCCGGCCGCCCACGGAGCAGGCCCCGGAACAGCCCTCGACGACCCAGCAGCCCCAGTCCGGCCAGCGGGGCTCCGGGACCCCAGCACGGATGCCCTCGTCGGGCGGACAGGCTGGCACGTCCGGCAACGCCTCGGGGCTGATGCCCGCCCGCCAGCATCTCACCCGCACCGTGAACCGCCTGGCCGAGCAGGCCGCCGCCGAGGAGGACCCCGGCCGCAAGCGGGAGTTCCTCGCCGCGACGCGCGAGGCCGCCGAGGCGCTCGAAGCCGTGCGGAACGCGGAGTAGGCCGATAATCTGTCTGATTATTCAGAAATACACTCTGTTCGGTGAAAACGGCTACTTCTGCGCCGATGGGTCGTACTCGCCGGAGACGACCTCCCGGATACGCGTGGCCGTCACGTCGCCGACCCCCGAGACCTCCTTCAGCGCGTCGGCGTCGGCGGTCATCACCGCCTCGACGCTGCCGAAGTGGTCCAGCAGCGCCCGCGCCGTGACCGGTCCGACCTCGGCGACCGACGAGACGACGTACTCCTGCTGCTCGGCCAGCGTCTTCGAGGACTTCTCCCCGTGGACCTGGACCTCGCGGTCGTCCCGGTCCTGCTCGCGCCGGGCGATGACCTCCAGCAGGTCGGCGGTCTCGTCGGTATCGCGGGTCTGGAGCACGCTCGCGCCGAAATCGACGGCCAGCGACGACAGGGCGCCCCGGATGGCGTTCGGGTGGACGTTGCGCTTCTCGTAGAGTCCGTCGCCCTCCAGGATGACGACCGGCCGGGCGTAGTGCCGGGCGGCGTCGCCGACCTGGTCGAACATCGAGCGGTCGTTGCCCAGCAGCGTGTCGAGGAAGTCGTCGACAGACTTGCGCTCGACCGCGACCCGGTCCGAGAGGACGTAGTCGCCCACCGCCAGGGTCTCCAGCCTGGTCGTCACGCCGTCGCGCTTCGAGAGGTCGCGGGCGATGTGCGAGTCGAGTTCGCGCTGGTCGGCGACGATCTCGATGTCCTCGGCATCCGGGTCACCGCCCGCGGTCGCGACGAGCCCCTCGGCCTCGTCCTCGGGGGCCGGGTCGTCGCTGGCCGCGTCCTCGTCTTCGTCGGAGCCGTCCTCCGTGCCTGCGAAGTCGGCAAGTCCCGGCTGGCTGTCGCTCCCGTTCGTCCGCTCGGGCGCCGGCTCGGACGACTCGGCGTCCGCCGCTTCCGCGTCGTCTCCATCGTCCTCTTCCTCGCCGTCCCTGTCGGCCTCCTCGCCCGCGAACGACTCCAGGGACTGCTGGGAGTCGTCGAGTTCGGCCTCGATGTCGGCCTCGGCGCCCTTCAGCTTCCGGAGCTCCTCCTCCATCTTCTGCTCCTCGTTCTTCGAGATCCAGTAGAACGCCTCGTCGCGGGTGTCGTTGGCGATGAGGACGACCACGCGGCCCTCCTGGGCCCGGCCGGTCCGGCCCTTGCGCTGGATGGAGCGCACGCCCTTCGGGACCGGCTCGTAGAACAGCACGAGGTCCACGTCGGGCACGTCCAGCCCCTCCTCGGCGACGCTGGTCGAGACCAGCACCTCGAACTCGCCGTTCCGGAAGGCGGCGAGGGTGTCCTTCTGCTCGGTCTGGGTCATCCCGTCGGAGCCCTCCTTGTCGCCCTGCCCGACGAACCGGCGAACGTCGAAGCTCTCGCTCAGGAACTCGGTCAGCGATTCCGCCGTGTCGCGCGACTCGGTGAAGACGATGACGCGCTCGCCGTCCTGGATGCCGAGCGTCTCGGCGAGCAGGAGCCGCGTCTTCCGGAACTTCGGGTGGAGGTCGTCGAAGTCCTCGGCCTTGCGCATGGCCTCCTTCACGCGCGGTTCGGAGACGAACCGCTGGGCCGCCTTCGACGCGCCCGAGGAGCGCGCGGCGTTGCGCTGGCGGTCGAAGTAGCGCCGGAGGGACTCGACGCTCTGCGTCTCGACCAGCTCCACGGCACGCCGGAGCTTCATGATCTCGGCGTGTGCGCTCATCCCCTCGTACCCCTCGGACTGGCCGTTGTTGATGAGCTCCTGCAGCTTCGCGCGGATGGCGTTCAGCTGCTTCTGTGACATCGAGGGGTCCGTCGAGTTCGTCACCCCCAGCTGCTTGAGCTGCTCCAGGCGCTCGGCGATGACGTCGTTCAGGGCGTCCCGTATCTCCAGCACCTCGTCAGGGAGGTCCAGATGCGTCCAGTCGACCTCGGTCTCGTAGGTGTGTTCGGCCACGTCGGCGTCGGCTTCGGTCATCACCTCCACGTCGTCGATGCCGAGGTTCCGGCAGACGATGAGGATCTCCTCCTCGTCGCCGCCGGGCGAGGCGCTCATCCCCGTCACGAGCGGCCTGTCGGCGTCTGAGTGGTAGCGCTCGGCGATGTAGTTGTAGGCGTAGTCGCCGGTGGCGCGGTGGCACTCGTCGAAGGTGCAGTGGACCACGGGCCCGAGGTCGATGCGGTTGCCGACGAGGTCGTTCTCGATGACCTGCGGCGTGGCCATCACGACGCGGGCGTCGTTCCAGACCGCGGCACGGTCGTCCGGACTGACCTCGCCGGTGAAGACGACGATCTCGTCGTCGGGGATCTCCAGGGCCTCGCGGTAGAACGCGGCGTGTTGCTCGACCAGCGGCTTCGTCGGCGCGAGCATCAGCGCCTTCCCGCCGTACTCCGCGAGCCGGTGTGCCGTGACGAGCAGCGAGACCGTCGTCTTCCCGAGGCCCGTCGGCAGACAGACCAGCGTGTGGCCGTCGCATGAGGCGTCGGCCAGTTCGGTCTGGTAGCTGCGGTCCTCGAGGAAGCCCGGCACCAGCAGTGGCCGGTCGAGGTAGTCGGTCCCGCCCTCGGCGTCCGTGGCCGCCATTGCGCCGTCCTACCGCGTCCTCGTGGATAAGGGTTCGCTGGGCGGGGCGGAAGTGGAGTCGGCGCCGCTGGTTCGGATTCCGGTGCCTCCGCCGGGGTCTGACCCCTCCGTTTCGTATGGAGATACGAGACATATCGCCCGACCCGGGTCCGGTCCCGACCCCCGCCGCCCCGACCGGGGCGGGTAAGTGGGACGCCCGCGAAGACGGGGCATGGACGGCCGGACGGCGGTCGGCGGGTTGCTGGCGGGCTCGGGCCTCATGTTCGCCTACGTCGCGGCCCGCGCAGTTCGCCGTGGTCTCGCGAGCGACGCCGGAACCCCCGCACTCATCGCGCTCGGCGGCATCACGCTGTTCACGCTCGCGATGGCGGCGCTCGGGGTCTCGCTCATCCTCCGCGGCAGCCGAGAGGAGCCGGGTGCGACCGGGGAGTAGTCGTCAGCCACGCCTGTCGCTGCCGGTTCGCTCCACCGTCAGCCCCGGCGATCGATGACGGCTTTCGCCTCCTCGGCGGCCTGCTTCCAGCCGTAGCCGCGCTCGTAGACGTGCTGCTTGTCGTCGACGACCTCCTCCGGCGAGCCCTCCTCCCAGCCGCCGCGGGCCCAGGAGCCGGACTCGCGGAGCCAGGCCACGACCTGCTCGCGGGCCTCGGGCCAGGAGAGCCCGACCATCTCGTAGTAGGCGACGAGCGCGAAGACGCTGTGGTCGTGGGCGCCGGGGACGCTCCCGTGCTCGTAGATGGTCTTCAGCGGCTCGTGGGTCGGCTCCCGGACGAGGTCGGTGTACTCCTCGGCGGTCAACAGCCGCAACGGCCCGTCGCCGTCGACGACGCGCCGCTCGGCGACCAGCCGGTCGAGCGCGTCGCCGTGGAGGCCGCTCCACTCGCCCGGGACCGCGTCCGGGAGCGCCTCGCGCTCGACCGGGCGCCGGGAGAGGACCGACAGGATGTCCACGTACGCCCGCTCGACGACCGCGCGGGTGGTGCCGTCGTGCTCGCAGTCGGCGTCGTGGAGGTTGCTCGTGGTCCGACAGTCCGGACACGGATACGCGAAGCGCGCCACTCTACTGCGGGGTGTGCGCTGGGGCAGGTATGAACGTGTCGGGACCCGCGTGGTCGCCCCCTCACTTCCACTCCAGGATGGCCGCGAGCCCGGCCAGCCCGTCGACCGAACGGGCCTCCGGCGGCACCGCGCCGTCGGGGGCCACGACCACACCGGGGATGCCGATGTCGAGGGCGGCGGCGGCCCCCGCCGGGTCGCGGGTGGCGAACCAGACCCGACCGTCGCCGAGCGCGTCCTCGACGGTCTCGAAGGCCCGGGCGTGGGGCAGTTCGTAGCCCGTGAGCGCCGAGGTGAACGCCTCGCCGACCTGGTCGTCGAGGCCGACCGCCGTGAGCAGTTCGTCGATCTCCGGTGGGCCGTTCAGGTAGACCAGCGGCTCCCAGCCCGCGGCCGCGAGCCGGTCCAGCGCGGCCGCGGCACCCTCGGCCGCCGCCCAGGCATCGGGGTCGAGGTACGCCTCGCGGACCGTCCGGGCCACGGCGTCCGCCTGTCGCCGGGGGACCCCGACCGCGGCGAGCGCGTCCGCGAACGCCGACTCGTGGTGGCGCCACCAGTCCTCGCCCCGCCGGTCCGGATGCATCCGGTCCGGGTGGTGCCACGGGAGGTCGAGGTGGGGCCGCACGGCGTCGGGTGTCGCCGAGCGGCCGGTGTCGCTCGCGGCGAGTGCGTCACACAGCGCTCCGGCCCAGTCGTCGTCCGGCGGGCCGTAGGCGCCCGCGGGCGTACTCCCGGCTCGCGTCGCGAGCGTGTCGAACCCGAGGAGGACGTACCGGTCGCGCACGGGGGAGGGGTGTCGGGTCGCCGGAGAAAAGCTGTCGGTTCACCCGGCGGGGGAGCCACGGCCGGGCCGCCTGCCGTCGGTCACCAGTGTCGGGGCTTGCCGAGGTTCTGCATCTCGGTCTCGCAGTCGACACAGCAGACCGAGCCCGTCGCCTCGACGCGGTGACCACACCGGGGGCATTCGTACTCCGCGAGACGCGCGTCGTCGGTCGCCGGGTCCGTTTCGAGCATCGCTACCCCGGTATTGGGCGCCCGGACACGTGAATGTGGTCCCTGTTCCCACGTCGCGGGACCGTCGGGGGCGGACCGTGGGTCATCCGGTGTCCGGGGCGGCGTCCGGGTCCGCCGTCAGCACGAGGATATGCCGGACGAGCGAGCCGTGGACGCGCCGGTCGAACCGGTCCGTGACGGTCCAGCCGGCGGTCTCGGCTGCCTCCGTCCACGGGCGGTCCCCGACGACGACCGCCCGCCGTGCGACCCGTCGGGCCTCCGCGAGCGCGTCCCCGACGACGGCCGAGAGCTCGTCGCTGGCCCAGGACTGCCGGCCGTACGGGGCGTCGAAGACGACGGCGTCGATGGGGCCCTCGCCGTCCTCGCCGGCGATGGGGAGGCGCCGGGCGTCTCCCCGACAGACGGCTGCCTCGCCGGGTGACTCGGCGGCCCCGGAGAGGCCTCCGGCCGACTCGTCCCCGTCCGCGTCGGTCGAGTCGCCGAGGTAGTGTTCGAGGTTCTCGCTGGCGCCCCGGACCATCTTCCACTGGGCATCGACGCCGACGACGTCGGCCCCCACGAGCGCACCCTCGGCGAGCAGGCCGCCGGTCCCGCACATCGGGTCGAGCAGCGTCCGGCCGGGGCGGGCGCCCGCGATGTTCGCCAGCGCCCGGGCCAGCAGCGGGTCCATGCTCCCGGGCTGGAAGAACGGTTTGTCCGTCGGCTGGCGGTCCCCGAAGTCCCGCCGGCTCTCGGCGGTCAGCCAGCCCAGCGCGCAGACGCCGGGCGCGGTGTCACCGCCGAGTCCCTCCAGACCGTCCGTGTCGACCGCCCCGTCGTGCTCGACGACCTCGACATCGCGTTCGTCGTCGATACCGATGGTGACGGTGCCGTCGTCATCGTCGTCGTGGCCGGGCGGCGCGGCGAACAGCGCCCGGAGTTCGTGGTCCGGGTCCTCGAGGTCGACCTCGAAACCGCGGTCGACGAGCACCTGTCCGAGTTCGCGCTCGGCCCGTTTCGTGTCGATGTCGGTCAGGCCGCGCACGTCGCGGGCCCGCACCCGGACGGAGCCCTCGCGGTCGTCGGGCGGCGCTCGGCTTCCCGTGGGGCGTTGCCCAACGCTGTCGAGCGCGGCGGCGTCCAGCAGCGTGACGGCGTCCTCGATGCGTGGGGCGGTCCGCCCGACCAGTTCGGCGGCGCGCTGGGTGAAGGCGAGGCCACGGACGCGGTCGGTGACGCCACGCGCGGTCGCCAGGCCGGTCCCCAGCGGCTCGACGGCGGAGCAGGCGCTCTCGGCCTCGCGGCGCGCGAACCGGTCGTCCTGGCCCCCCAGTTCGAGGACGTACACGCCCGGGGTCGGGGCCGCGTCGGGCATGAGGGTGCCGGTCCACGCGACCCACCCCGCCGTCGTACGGGCGAGACGCACCCCCACTTCAAGCGGCAATCGATGCCGCTTTATAAGCTGAACAGCCGTATGGGGCCCGATATCTCCGGTTATCGACCTGTCAGCCACCACCACCCATATTTATAAAGGTTAAATACGTTGCTTAAGACATACGATGAGCGACCCCAAGGAAACCATCAACATCGAGAACGTGGTGGCCTCGACGGGTATCGGCCAGGAGCTCGACCTCCAGAGCGTGGCCATGGACCTCGAGGGCGCCGACTACGACCCCGAGCAGTTCCCCGGCCTCGTCTACCGGACCCAGGAACCGAAGAGCGCGGCGCTCATCTTCCGCTCGGGCAAGATCGTCTGCACGGGCGCGAAGTCCACGGACGACGTCCACGAGTCGCTGCGCATCGTCTTCGACAAGCTCCGCGACCTCAACATCGAGGTCGACGAGGACCCCGAGATCGTCGTCCAGAACATCGTCACCTCGGCGGACCTGGGCCGCAACCTCAACCTGAACGCCATCGCCATCGGGCTGGGCCTGGAGAACATCGAGTACGAGCCCGAGCAGTTCCCCGGTCTCGTCTACCGCCTCGACGAGCCCGATGTGGTGGCGCTCCTGTTCGGCTCCGGCAAGCTCGTCATCACGGGCGGCAAGAAGCCTGAGGACGCCGAGCACGCCGTCGACAAGATCACCGACGAACTCGACAAGCTCGGTCTGCTGGACGGCTGAGCGGTCGACTCGACGCGGTTCTCCCTCCCTCTGTCTCCTCGTCCGGGAGCGTATGCTACATACGGCCCGGGCGCCCAATTCGGGTATGGCCGGTCTCCTCGCGCCCGTGCCGCTCCAGTCCGTCACCGGCGGCGGTCCGCTGGCGGTCGTCGTCACCTTCCTGCTGACGTGGCTGTTCTACGCCTTCACGCTCCACCTGGCGGCCACGTTCTTCATCGGCGACGTGCCCTCGCAGAAGGCCGCCACCGCGTCGGCCCTCCCCGCGGCCGTCTCCATCCTCCTCCAGCAGTACGGCGTCCGCGGCGGTGCGTTCGGCATCGACCCCTCGCTGCTCGCGGGCGTCACCATCGTCGCCACGCTGATCGCGGACGGCATCGCCGTCAGTACGGTCTACCGCCTGCGCGCCCGGTCGACCGCCCCGCTGGTGGCGCTGCACTTCGGCTTCGCGGCCGTCATCGGCGTCGCGCTCGCGAACGTGTTCGGTGTGCTGTAGCGGATTATCCGGCCAATCGACGACCTCCTGATATTACCTCCGACATAAGGATATCGTGGTGGACATTTTCGACTTCTGTTCGCATCCTCCCGCGAGTGGTGATGCCTCGCTCCCGGCCTACCGCAGCGCCGACAGCCGGAACTCGAAGCCCGCCACTGGCAGTTCGAGGTCGTGCTCGACCAGGACGCGGGGGTGGAGTTCACCGATGACCCCGACCTCTTCGCCGTCGATGACGACCGACGCGGTGCGCCCGTCGATGAACGACGGGTGCTGCGTGGGCGGCGTCTCTAGGTCCACGTCGAACGCCCGGCAGAGTGCCTGTAGCTTGCCCTTCGCGTCCTCGTAGGTGGCGTCGGTCCGGGCGAGCACCGCGGCGACGGTCCGGTGTTCGCTGACGCGCGTGTTCTTCTCGTCGTCGCGGGCCGCCGCCAGCCCGATCTCGGCGAGGTCCTGCGGGTACGCGCGATGGGTGTTCCGCTCCAGCACCATCGTCAGCGACGGGAGCGCCCACGTCCGGACCATCGTGTAGTCCTCGCTGTACGGCTCCGTGATGGTCACGGGGGGCCGGGCACCGACGGGGGCGTCCGGGTCGGGCGTCACGTCGCCCTCCCCTTCGACTGGAGGCACGTCGAGTCCCATCCGCTCGTAGTTCTCCGCCTCCGAGATCATGTGGAAGTCGAGCATGTCCTCGAAGCCCAGGCCCACGAGGGCGTCGCGGGCGGCGTCCTCGACGCGCGAGCGCTCGTGGCGGCCGCCGATGGTCCCCACGTCGGGGTAGCGCGGTTCGAGGTCGTTGAAGCCGTAGGCGCGGCCCACGTCGTCCACGAGGTCGAGCGGGTGGAGCACGTCCACGCGGTAGGGCGGCACCTCGGTCTCGTAGACGAGTTCCTCGGGGTCGATGTCCTCGGGGTCGTCCACGTCGGCCGTCGCGTCGAGCCCGGCCCGCTCCATCAGGTCGACGACCTCCCGGGGGTCGAGCGAGATGCCCAGCAGCGACTCGATGCGCTGGTGGCTGACGCTCTTGTGCGACACCGAGAGGTCCGGGCGGTCCAGCGTGCGGTCGGGGTACTCGACGTCGACGCGCTCGACCCGCCCGCCCCGCGCGTCGAGCGCGTAGCAGACGATGTTGAGCATCTTGTCGATGGTCCACTGGTCGGTCCCCGTCATCTCGATGAACAGGTCCCGGGAGTCGGGCTCGACCTCCGTCCGCTTCCCGTTGATGACGGGCGGGAACGAGAACAGCCCCACGTCGTCGTAGATGGCCGGGAACCGCTCGTAGTCGGCCACGAGGTCGGCGTACGTCTCGCCGGTAGGGTGCTCGGTGAGGACCTCGCCCGGCGTCAGCTCCCGGTTCGAGTCCAGCGGGACGAACGTATCGCCGTCCGGTTCGACACCGACGTAGCGGATGGACTTCTGGCCGCCCCCGTCCCCCGTGGCCGGCCCGCCCTTCAGCATCGTCAGGTCGTGGACGCCGATGGCGCCCTTCGCGCGCTTGCGGCCCATCGTCGCGTGCAGTTTCTCCTGCAACTGGATGAGCGAGTCCAGCCCGGCCTCGTCCATGTCCAGTCCACGGACGATGGCGCCCGTGACGTACGGGCGCTCGTCGGGCACCGACTCCTCGACCTCGATGGTCCAGTCGGCGTCGTTCGTGCTCGGGAGGTAGACCCCGCGGTCGTCGCCGTACTGGTAGCGCAGCGAGCGCGCGACGCCCTCGACCGAGAGGCGGTCCAGGCGGTCGGGCGCGAACTCCAGTTGCATGAGTCCGTCCTCGGTCTCGCCCTCGTACTCGAGGCCGAGCGCGAACAGGTCCTCCTTGAGTTCCTCGTCGTCCTTCTCGTCGTGGCCGGTCAGGTGGCGGAGTTCGTCGGGGTCGACGTCGACGACGGGCATCAGTTCACCACCTCCGCGGTCCGCAGGAGGTCCAGGTCACAGAGCGTCCCGTGCACGTCGCGGATGTCCTCGAAGCCGTACATGAGCATGAGCAGTCGCTCCAGCGCCAGTCCCCAGGCCATCACGTCGCACTCGACGCCGAGCGGGCGGAGCACTTCCTCGCGGAAGATGCCGCTGTTCCCGATCTCGACGATCTCGCCGGTCTTCGGGTGCGTCCCGAACAGCTCGAACGACGGCTCCGTGTACGGGTTGTAGTGGGGCTTGAACTCGATGTCCGTGATGCCGAACTGCTCGTAGAACTCCGTGAACGTCCCCATCAGGTCACGCACGGAGAGGTCCTCGGCCATCACCCAGCCCTCGATCTGGAAGAACTCCAGCAGGTGCGTCGGGTCGAGCGTGTCGTTGCGGTACACCTTCTCGACGGAGAACCACCGCTGGGGCGGTTCCAGCTCGCCGACCTGCTCGCCGGAGAGGTAGCGCATCGACAGCGAGGTGGTGTGGCCCCGCAGGTCGACGCCGCGGGCCACCTCCTCCGTCCACGGCGAGTGGTAGCCGTCGCCGTCCTCGCCGACCCCCTCGCGGTGGGCCGACTCCACCCGGTCGACGAGGTCCGCCGGGAGGTCCCGCATCGGCGGCACGTCCAGCGCGAACTGGTCCCAGTGGGTCCGCGCGGGGTGGTCCTGGGGCATGAACAGGCAGTCGTTGATCCAGAACTCCGCGTCGGCGTGGGGGCCCTCCATCTCCTGGAACCCCATCCCGACGAGGACGTCCTTGACGCGGTCGGCGGTCTGGCGGAGGACGTGCTTGCGGCCGCCGTACTCGGCCTCGGCGTCCGCTTCCACGTTGTACTCGGCGAACTCCACGTCCTCCCACTCACCCGAGGTCAGCAGCTCGGGCGTGAGCGCGCCGACCGTCTCGGCGGTCTCGACGCCCTCCATCAGCGCCGTCACGCCCGCGTCGGTGAGCGTCACGGAGCGCACGGTGGTCTCGTGGCGGGTCGCGAGGCCGCGGTCGACGAGCCGGTCGAGGACGTTCCCGTCGAGGTAGCCGGCGTTCCCGTCGTCGATGGCGTCCAGCGCGCCGGCCTCGGGGTCGTCGTCGGGGTCCACGTCCGGGCCGCCCTCGAGGTCGACGCGGACGGCGCCGTCGTCGATGTCACCGAAGCCCTTCCGCGCGAAGTTCGAGAGCGCGATGTCGACTTCGGGCCCCTCCAGCCCGCTCGCGCCGACCAGCTGGCCGATGCCGACCGCCTCGTCCTCGGCGCCCGCGTCGACGGCCGCCCGGTACAGGCGGAGTTCGGGCAGGCCGGCCTCGCGGTAACGCTCGCCCTCCTCCGTGAGTTCGACCTCCTCGGCGGCGTACTCGTCGACCTCGACGAGCCCCTCGGCCTCGAGTTCGAACGCGGCGTTCGTGACCGCGGTGGTGTCGGCGTCAGCCTGTTCGGCGAGCGATTCGACCGTCTTCGTCTCGGTCGCGCTGGCGGCCTCGAGCAGCGCGACCTGTATTGCCGGGAGTCGCATGTTGTGGTGGTTCGTGTGTGCGTGAGCGTGCGGGTCCGTGCCTCCCACGAGTGGGCGGGTCGGGAACGGCCCGCGCTGGCGCCACGCGGGCGCCAGCCTGGTCGTCAGCGATGCCTGCGTCGGCCGGCCAACTAACGGTTCCGGACCCCCGCGACGGTTTCGCCGCCGACCCCTCGGTTTCGTCTCCAGATGGTGAGGGATCGACGGGTCCGCCGTCGCGTCAGGCGAAGAAGAACGGGTCGGACGCGGTGGTCGGTGGGCGAGCAACGCGCCGTTCGGAGCGTCCGACTGGCATGCGACGGCCTGCGTGACAGCGGGACTTGAGTGTTGTGGGACGGGTGGCACCCCTCGCGATGGGGACACAAGGCCTATCCCGGCCGTGTCGTTCCCCCCGGACATGGACGACCGACTCCCAGGGGCAGCGCTCGCGGTGGTCGGGGCGGGACTGCTCGCCGTTCTGGTCGCGGACCCCCCTGTGGGCGGGCAGGGTGGTCCGGGGATCGCGTACGCCGCGTTCGTCCTCCTGGTCGTCGGGGGGGCCGGCGGCCTGGCGGTCGTGGTCGGCGCTCGCTCGCTGCTGGCCGGCCGGGTCCACCGGCCGACGGTGTTCCTCGCCGGCTACGCGGCGGTCGGTGCGGTGTACGCGGTGGTCCACCGGGGACTGTTGCTGGATCTGTCGCCGGGGGCCTTCGTCCTCGCCGGAGCGGTGTTCGTCCTGTCGGTCGTCGCCGGAGCCGACCGGTTCGCACCGACGGACTGACACCACGACTGCGGGCCGGTCGAGCGTCGCGCCGCTCTCGCTATCGATGCCATCCCATCTGAAAGATTGATAGGCGCGTCCACACAACCAACGGGCAGTGTCATCCTACGTGGGCGAGGACACGGCCGCCGCCATCGACAGCGGCCGTGAGACGGCGGGCGCGATGCTCCGGCAGGCCCAGAAACACCTCCAGAAGGTGTTCATCCTGTTCCTCGTCGGGCTCATGGGGACCATCTACGTCCTCCGGAACTTCGTCTGGGACCAGCTGAAGGCCGACCTCAACGTCCAGGAGGACATCGTCATCGTCGCGGTCACGCCGTTCGACGTCATCCTCCTGCAGGTGAAGATCGGGCTCTTCGTGGGGATCATCGTCGCGTTGCCGCTGTTGCTCTACTACTCGCGGGACGCCCTGAAGGAGCGAGGTCTCTGGCCGACCGGCATCCCGCGCTGGAAGATCGCCACCGTCGGCTTCTTCAGCTTCCTGCTGTTCTGTGGCGGCGTCGCGTACGGCTACGCCGTCTTCTTCCCCACCGCCTTCCGCTTCCTCGCCGAGAACGCCGTCCAGTCCGGCTTCGCGCCCACCTACTCCATCGTCAAGTGGGCCCAGTTCATCATGCTGCTCTCGGTCTCGTTCGGGCTGGCGGCGCAGTTGCCGCTCGTGATGAGCGCGCTGTCGTACTCGGGGGTCGTCCCGTACACGACGTTCCGTGACTACTGGCGCCACGCGGTCGTCGGACTGTACGCCATCGGGGCGGTGTTCACGCCACCGGACCCGCTCACGCAGCTGATGTGGGCGACGCCGCTCGTCGTGCTGTACGCCATCAGCCTCCAGATCTCGAAATTCGTCGTCACGGCGAAGGTGTCCAGCCAGCGCCTCGGCGTGAAGAACGTCGCCCGGGAGCGGTGGAACGTCCTCGCGGGCGTGGGAGCGCTGGCGTTCGCCGGGACCTACTTCGGCTACCGGGCGCTGCTGGCAGGGGCAGCCGACTCGCTGGTCCCGTCGGTGAACGCCGCCGCCGCGGGCCTGGACCGCTACGTCGGGTTCCGGAGCCGCTTGAACCCGCCGTCGACGTGGTCGGTCGACCCGATGTTCGGCCTCTCGCCCGAGGTGGCGCTCGGCATCGGCGCCCTCGTCGTCGCGCTCGGCGCGGCGCTCGTGACGCTCTCGTACCTGCTCGTCGCGGCCGTCGACGAGATCATCGCGGCCGAGGGTGGGCTGAAGGCGGTCGAGCGGGGGCTCAACCGTTCGGCGACGGCCGGCGAGGGCGGCCCCGCTCCTGCCTCGACGGGCGCCCCCGGGGAGATCGACCTCTCGGAACTCGACGAGGCGGGCATCCGCGCGGCCCCCATCGAGGCGTTCGCCGACATGGAGGAGGACGAGGCCGTCTCCCTGGCGGGCGAGGCGATGGACGAGGACGACCCGGACAAGGCCCAGGCCATCCTCGACCGGTTCGACGAGGCCCAGGAACTGGTCGAGGCCGACCCCGTCGAGAAGGGGGCGACGGCGGCCGCCGCCAACGATGTCGGCCGGTCCGCCGCCCCCGGCCCGAACCAGGCCGGCGTCAACGCCGACGACGAGGAGGCCGGCGTCGGCACCCGCACGGCGGCGGGCGTCGCCAACGCGTTCACCGCCGAGGAGACCGACGAGGACGACATCGGCGGCTACCTCTACGACATCCAGTTCATCGTCGAGTCGCTCACCTCGAAGGCGTTCGTCATCGTCGGGCTGTTCATGACCGTCCTCGCGGTGTCGTTCAGCGCGCTCTACCTGGGTGGCATCGGCTACCTCAAGGACGAGTTCGTCTCGCGGGTCCCGTCGCAGGTGGTCGACCCGAGCGCCATCGACATCGTCGCGCTCCACCCGGTGGAGGTGCTCATCTTCGAGATCAAGGTGTCGGTCATCTTCGCGGCGGTCGCCACGCTGCCCGTCCTGCTGTACTTCGCGTGGCCCGCGCTGAAGGAGCGCGGCTTCGCCGCCGGCGACCGCAACGTCCTGCTGCTGTGGGGCGGGCTCATCACGGTCGGCCTCGTCGCCGGCAGCGCCGTCGGCTTCCTCTACGTCGCGCCCACCATCATCTCCTGGCTCGTCGCCGACGCGCTCGGCGCGAACATGGTCATCGCCTACCAGATCAACTCCTTCGGCTGGCTGGTCTTCTTCACCACCGTCGGTGTCGGCCTACTGTTCGACATCCCGGTCACGATGTACCTGTTCCACCGGGGCGGGCTGGTCCCCTACCGCACGCAGCTGGCGCGCTGGCGCGAGGTGACGGTCCTCATCCTCGGCGGCGCCGCACTGTTCACGCCCAAGAGCGTCTTCTCGATGTTCATCGTCGGCATCCCGGTCCTGCTGGCGTACTTCGCGGGGCTGGGCCTGCTGTACGTCGTCACGCTGGGCGGCCGACGGGGGGGCCCGAAGCCGACGAAGCCCGAGCCGGAGACCGCCGACTGACTCCCCCCGCGCTGATCCTCCTCGGTCGATCCTCCGATTCCGGTGGCCACCGCTCTCGCCGTCCCTCGACATAGATAACGCGAACAATCGAATCAATGTGCGAACGGCGACCATATCCTCGCAATTTGGCGGATTATCGATCCTTTCGGGACAGTACTCACCCATAGCTATTTTTGTGTGGTGCTTGTTGACACGGGACGATGAGCCAGGCAGGCGAGCGCGCGCCCGTGGCGAGTCTGGGACTGCTCGACGCGACGATGGTCGGCGTCGGGGCGATGATCGGCGCGGGCATCTTCGTCCTGACGGGCCTGGCCGCCGAGACGGCAGGCTCGGCGGCCATCATCGCCTTCGCACTCAATGGGGGTGTGACGGCGTTCACGGCGCTGTCGTACGCGGAGCTGGCGGCCGCCATCCCCCGCAACGGCGGCGGGTACGCCTACGTCCGCGAGGCGTTCCCGCCGCTGGTCTCGTTCGTGATGGGCTGGACGCGCTGGTTCACCTACATGGTCGCGGGGGCGCTGTACGCGCTGGGCTTCTCCTCGAACTTCGTGGAGTTCGTCCACCTGTACGGCGTGACCGTGCCGTTCGGGGAGACGTTCCCGGAGCTGTATGCGCTCGCGGTCATCGCGCTGTTCGTGGCGCTGAACGCGCTCTCGACGGAGGCCAGCGGCGGCGCCGAGACGCTCATCACGCTCGTGAAGATCGCCATCCTGCTGGTGTTCGTCGGGTTCGGGCTCCCCCAGGCGAACCCTGGGGAGTTCAGCCCGACCTTCCCGAACGGGGCGGTGTCGGTCCTCCCGGCGATGGGCCTGACGTTCATCGCCTTCCAGGGGTACGACCTCATCGCGACCGTCACCGAGGAGGTGGAGAACCCCCAGAAGAACATCCCGCGGGCCATCATGCTCAGCCTCGGCGTCACCGTCGTCATCTACCTGCTTGTCGTCTTCGTCGCCATCGGCGTCCTCGGGGCGGGGCCGCTGGCCGCGGCCGGCGAGACGGCCATCGCGAGTGCCGCCGAGGCGTTCATGCCGGCGCTCCCCATCGTCGGGACGGGCGCGGGACTCATCGCGTTCGGGGCCGTCTTCTCGACGGTGTCGGCGCTGAACGCGGTCGTCATCGGCTCCTCGCGGGTCGCGTTCGCGATGGGGCGCGAGCGCCAGTTGCCCGGGCCGCTCGGCCGCCTCCACCACCGCTTCGGGACGCCGTTCGTCGCGGTGCTGGCGAGCGCCGTCGTGATGCTGGTCGCGGTGCTGGTGGTCCCCATCCGCATCGTGGGGAACCTGGCGAGCCTCTTCTCGCTGCTGGGGTTCGTCGTCGTCAACCTCGCGGCCATCGAACTCCGGCGCGAGCAGCCCGACCTCCGACGACCGTTCGAGATCCCCTACTACCCCGTTCCGCCGATACTGGGCATCGCCCTGAACCTGCTGCTGGGGCTGTTCATCGACCCGGTGACGTGGGCGCTGGCGGTCGGCTGGCTCGTCGTCGGCGGCGCCGTCTACGTCGCCCTGCAGCGCCGCAAGGGTGAGCCGGCCGCCCCCGCGCCCGAGGTCGGCGTGGGGGTCGAACCCGACGTCGACCCCGAACGCGACGTCCCCGCCCGACCCGACGACTGACCGGCCCCCGACCACACGAGACACACCACACCATGACAGAGACACTCCACATCATCATCGCGGGTGGCGGCGAGGTCGGTCTCGGCGCCGCGCGCGTCCTGGACGACCGCGGGCACAACGTGACCATCATCGAACCCGACCCGTCGCGGGCGGACTACCTCAGCGACGCCTACGTCGGCACCGTCATCGAGGGGGATGCCGCCCGGCCGAGCGTCCTCGCACAGGCGAACCTGGAGCGCAGCGACGTGGTCGCGGCGCTCACCGACGACGAGGCCTCGAACTTCGCGGTCTGCATGGCCGCCCAGCGCATGGCCACCGTCCGGACCGTCCTGCGGACCTCGGCGCCGCCCGGCGAGGAGTACGACGCCTTCGTCGACGGCACCGTCTTCCCGGAGGCGTTCGGCGCCCGCGCGGCGGCCAACGAGATCACCGGCGCCGGCGTCCGCGCCATCGAGGAGATCGGCGGCGAGCTCGGCCTGGAGATCGTCGAGGTCGAGGTGACCGAGGCGGCCCCCGCCGCGGGTCGGAGCCTGCAGGAGGTGTCGTTCCCGCGGGGGAGCCTCATCATCGCCGACGCCGCGGGCGGCCGGATCGGCGGCCCCGACACGGTGCTCGAACCGGGTGTCCGCTACCTCGTCGCGATGGAGGCCGACGTGGCCGACGAGATCATGAACCTCCTGCGGGGGTGACGCCCGCCGCCCCGCCCACCATCGGGCACGCTTTTTGCCGCTCCTCCGCGAACGGCCATGTATGCCCAAGATATCCGTCGAGATGCCCCAGGAACTGCTCGATGACTTGGACGAGCACGTCGGCGACGACGGGAAGTTCGTCAACCGGAGCGACGCCATCCGCGCCTCCGTGCGGAAGACGCTGGACGTGCTGGACGAGATCGACGCCCGGCACGGGCGGCTCGACGAGGAGGAGTGACCGGTCGCCCTACTCCTCGTCGGGGTCGCGCTCGGTGACCTCGGCGAAGCCGAACCGCGGCTTCACCTCCTCGACGCGCACCCGCACCTCGTCGCCCACCGCGGTCCCGGGGACGAACAGCGTGAACCCCTCGATGCGGGCGATCCCGTCGCCCTCCGCGCCCTCGTCGCTCACCTCGACGACGACCTCGTCGCCGGCCCGAACCGGCGCCGTGATGCGGTTCTTCGCCACGAGGTAGAGCTCGGAGGACGCATCGCGGGAGGCGGGCGGGCGGACCTCGCGGACGTACTCGAACTCCGCGTCGATGTCCTGCTTGAGGTCGTCGAGGTCGCGCCCGTCGAACACCTTCACCACGAGGTCGCCGCCCGCCGGCAGCACCGTCAGCGCCGTCTCGAACGCCTGCCGCGCGAGATGGACCGACCGGGCGTGGTCGAGGTCGTACTCCCCGCTCATGTTCGGCGCCATGTCCGAGAGGACGATGTCGGCGCCACCCTCGCCGACCAGCTCCCCCACCCGCTCGCGGGTGTCGGCCTCGGTCATGTCCCCGCGGACGGTCTCGACGTGGGCGGCGCCGTCGCCGCTGCCGGCCTCGTCCTCCGAGAGGTTCCGGACGTTCTGGAGGTCGACGCCGACGACCTTGCCGCTCGCACCGACGCGCTGGGCGGCGACCTGCAGCCAGCCGCCCGGCGCCGCCCCGAGGTCGACGACGATGTCCCCCTGCGAGAGGAGGCCGGCCTCCTCGTCGAGCTGCTGGAGCTTGTACGCCGCTCGGGAGCGATAGCCCTCCTGCTTGGCGCGGTTGTAGTACTCGTCCTTGCCCGTCATGGCTCCCCCGCTGTGCTCGTGGCCGTCTCTCCGGCGTATCGCGACGAACGCGTGGTCATTGGCGGGGGAACGGCGTCGACGCGGAAATGGACATCGGATAGGGCGCCGCGCCACAGGCTTGTAGTCACCCCCTCCGTACGGTGGCCCATGACAGACGAGCCCGCGGTCTCGGGCGTGGACCACGTGGAACTGTTCGTCAGCGACGCGGAGGCGGCCGCCGACTGGTACGAGCGCGTGCTGGGGGTCACGCGGGCGTCGGCGTTCGCGGAGTGGTGGGAGACGGGGCAGGGGCCGCTGATGCTGTCGGTCGACGACACGACGAAACTGGCGCTGTTCGAGCGCAAGACGGCCAGCCGCGGCGGGGACGTGAGTCCACACCGTGTCGCCTTCGGTATCGACGGTGACGGGTTCCTGTCGTTCCTCGACGACCTGGACGGCCTCGGCCTGACCGACCGTCACGGCGACGCGGTCACGAGGGCCGACGCCGTCGACCACGGCCTCTCGTACTCGCTGTACTTCACCGACCCCGACGGCAACTGGCTCGAACTGACGACGAACGACCACGACGTGGTGGCCGCCGATCTGGCGTGAGAGGGCGGCCCCTCCGGGGTCGCGGCCGTCGCCCCCCTGCCACCGCCAACACTTAGGTACGTGTGCACACAGTTCACCAGTACTGTGGGGAACGACACACGCACAGGTGGGGAGGAAGCCGCGGTCGGGGAGCTGCTCCCCCCCGAGGGGGAGCTCCGGGAGGGGATCCTCGAGATCAGTCCCGTCCCCATCGCCATCCTCGATTCCGACCGGAAGGTGGTCCTCGCCAACGACCGGGCGAAGCAGGAACTGGGACTCTCGGAGGACGAACTCCTCGGTCTGAGCACGGACGACTCGTCGCTCTCGGCCGTCGACGAGGACGGCGAGCCGGTCGGCGCGGACGAGGGCATCACCACCGACATCCTGGAGACGGGGGAGTCGGTTCAGAACCGGGTCTACCGCATCGACATGCCGACCGGGGACGCCATCTGGCTCTCCATCAGCGGGACGCCCCTGCTGGACGACGACGGCGCGGTCGAGCACATCGTCCTGGCCTTCGAGAACATCACCGAGCGCAAGGAGCGCGAGCGCCGGTTCGACGCCGTCTTCAACCACACCTACCAGTTCACGGGCCTGATGGAGCCCGACGGCACGCTCATCGAGGCCAACGAGACCGCGCTCCAGTTCGTCGGTGCCGAGCGCGAGGAGGTCGTCGGCGTCCACCTCGCGGAGGCACCCTGGATCACCGACGACAACCGTGACCGGGTCCGGGATGCGGTCGACCGGGCCCGCGAGGGGGAGTTCGTCCGGTTCGAGATGGAGATCAACAGCGCGGGCGACGCCGACACCGTCCCCATCGACTTCTCGCTCAAGCCGTTCACCGACGAGTACGGGGACGTGACCCTGCTCATCCCCGAGGGGCGGGACATCACGGAGCTGAAGGAACGCGAGCACGAGCTGGCCGAGAAGACCGAGGAGTTAGAGCGCACGGTCGACCGGCTCGAGCGGACGAACGCCGAGCTGGAGCAGTTCGCCTACGTCGCCTCGCACGACCTGCAGGAGCCGCTCCGGATGATCTCCAGCTACCTCGACCTGCTGGAGCTGGAGTACGAGGACGCGCTCGACGAGGAGGCCCACGAGTACATCGAGTACGCCGTCGACGGGGCCGACCGGATGCGCGAGATGATCGACGACCTGCTGGCGTTCTCGCGGGTCCAGACCCGGGAGGAGGAGTTCGAGGTCCGTCCGGTCGAGGCGGTGCTGAACGAGGCCCGGGACAACCTCGCGCTGGCCATCGAGGAGGCAGACGCCACCATCACGCACGACGACCTCCCGACGATGGCCGTCGACGCCCACCAGCTCCGGCAGCTGTTCCAGAACCTGCTCGACAACGCCATCAGCTACGCCGGCGACGACCCCCCGCGGGTCCACGTCGGCGCGACCGAACACGACGACCACTGGGAGTTCGCCGTCGCGGACGAGGGTGTCGGCATCCCCGAGGAGGAGCAGGACCGCATCTTCGACATCTTCATGCGGGGAGCCGGGACCGAGGAGGGCGGCAGCGGCATCGGGCTGGCCATCTGCAAGCGGGTCGTCGAGAACCACGGCGGGCGCATCTGGGTCGAGTCCGAGGCCGGGGAGGGGACGACCTTCCGGTTCACCCTCGCGAAGGAGCCCGCCGGCAACGGGGGTGTCGCCGCGTGACGCCCGGCGAGCGGGGCAATCCGATCGAGATCCTGCTGGTGGAGGACAACCCCGGCGACGTCCGGCTCACCCGGAAGGCGTTCGAGGACGCCGGGCTCGTCAACAACCTCCACGTCGTCAACGACGGCGTGTCGGCCATGGAGTACCTCCGGCAGGAGGGCGAGTACGCCGACTCCGAGCGGCCGGATATGGTGCTGCTGGACCTGAACCTCCCGCGCAAGAGCGGGGAGGACGTGCTGGCCGACATCAAGCACGACGAGGAGCTCAAGCGCATCCCGGTGGTCATCCTCACCTCCTCCGACGCCGAGGAGGACATGATCAGGACGTACAACGAGCACGCGAACGCCTACCTCACGAAGCCGGTCGACTTCCAGGGGTTCCTGGACGTCGTGGGCCGGGTCGAGGGGTTCTGGATCTCCGTCGTCGAGTTCCCCCCTGACTGACCATGAGTGGGGGGACGAACCGGGGGCCGGGGGACTCGCCCGCTCCCGACGTGGACCAGGACGAGGCGCTCGGCTTCGGCGACCGGCCGCTCCAGGTGCTGCTGGTGGAGGACAACCCCGCCGACGCGAACCTCATCGAGACGCATCTGGACCGGGCGCCCGGGGGGGAACTCGGGACGGACCTGTCGCTCACGCACGTCGAGCGACTGACCGCGGCGCTCGAACGCCTCGAGTCCGAGCGGTTCGACGTCGTGCTGCTGGACCTCGGGCTCCCGGAGAGCACCGGCATCGAGACCCTGGAGCGCGTGCTGGAGGACTTCCCCGGCGTCCCGGTGGTCGTGCTGACCGGGCTCCAGAACCGCGAGGTCGCCGTCGAGGCCATCCGTGCGGGGGCCCAGGACTACCTCAACAAGAACGAGCACATCGAGGGGCCGATGCTGGCGCGTGCCATCCGGTACGCGGTCGAGCGGAAGGCCCGCGAGAAACAGCTCGAGCTCCGGACAGAGCGGCTCGGGGAGTTCGCCGAGCTCATCTCCCACGAGCTCCGGAACCCGCTGAGCATCGCGACGGGGTACATCCAGCTCGCACGCGACGGCGCGACCGAGCCCGGAGCGGCGCTGGAGGAGGTCGACGACGCCCTCGACCGCATCGACACCCTGGTCGACAAGCTCCACCAGCTCACCTCGTTGAGCACCGCCGAGGGGGTCGCCCCGGTCGACCTGGACACGACGGTACGCGAGAGCTGGGCGTCGGTCAGCACCGCCGAGGCAACGCTGAAGCTGTCCGACACCCTGCCGACGGTCGCGGCGAACCCGGACCGCATCCGCTCGCTGTTCGACCAGCTGTTCCGCAACGCCATCGAGCACGCCGGCGACGACGTGACCGTCGAGGTCGGCTCGCTGCCCTCCGACGACGGCTTCTTCCTGGCCGACGACGGCCCGGGCATCCCGCCCGAGGAGCGCGGCGACCTGTTCGAGCACGGCTCGACCGGCGGGGCCGACCCGCGCTTCGGCCTCACCATCGTCCGCAACGTCGCCGAGGACCACGGCTGGGAGGTGCGTGCGCTCGAGAGCGCCTCCGGCGGCGCTCGCTTCGAGATCGCCGGGCTCTCGAACACGCTGACGGAGCTCCGACGGAACGCCGCGGGCATCGGTCGGAACTGACTGCCACCCCACCGCCCCGGGGTGTCCCGCCCGCCGTCGGAACCGAGTGCCGGGGTTCTCCGATTCGCGCCCGCGCACGCGTAGGGGTGACTTTTTATCGGGGGACGCCGAACCCGGCCGCATGTTCAAGGCCATCGTGAACGCGGACACGCTGGAGTCCGCACTGGACTCCGTCAGCGTGCTCGTCGACGAGTGCAAGATCAACCTCAACGAGGACGGACTGGCCATCCGCGCGGTGGACCCGGCGAACGTGGGGATGGTGGACCTCACGCTGGACGCCGACGCCTTCGAGTCCTACGAGACCGACGGCGGCGTCATCGGCGTCAACCTCGCACGCCTGGAGGAGTTCGTGGGGATGGCGGACTCCGGGCAACTGGTGCAGCTCGAACTCGACGAGGAGACCCGCAAGCTCCACATCCAGATCGAGGGCCTGGAGGGGACGCTCGCGCTCATCGACCCCGACTCCATCCGCCAGGAGCCCGACCTCCCGGACCTGGACCTCCCCGCCGAGATCGTCGTCGAGGGCAAGGACATCGACCGCGCGGTCAAGGCCGCCGACATGGTCTCCGACCACATCGCGCTCGGGGTCGACGTCGACGAGGACGTCTTCTACGTCGAGGCCGAGGGCGACACCGACGACGTCCACCTCACCCTGACCCGCGAGGACCTCATCGACCTGGAGGCCGGCGAGGCCCGCTCGCTGTTCTCGCTGGACTACCTCAAGGACATGAACAAGGCCATCCCCAGCGACGCCGAGGTCCGGATGGAACTGGGTGAGGAGTTCCCCGTCAAGATGCACTTCGATATCGCGGAAGGGAAGGGTAAAATTACTTACATGCTCGCGCCGCGCATCCAGAGCGACTGAACCGGAGGATGAGCGGGATTTGTCCGTCTTGCGGTGAGGAGTTCGACAAGCCAGGGCTTCACTGGTCACACGGTACCTGTCCGTATCCAGAGATATCTCCGATTCAGGAGGCCGTCTTCGAGGGGTTGCTGATGGGCGATGGATCGATACCGAAACAGAGCGGCGGCAATAGTGCTCTACTCCACCTCCCGATGATCAACCGCCGGTTTCTGGAGTGGATCGACGAGCGTCTCGGTATCCTCACGACGGGTGTCTCGCTGAAGAAGACCGCTGCGGAACTCGCTAGCAACAACCGTGAGAGCGGGTTCAGTCCGAACGCGAAGGAGGAGCGGTACCACGACATGTACACCATCTGGACGCGCACACATCCGTACTTCGAGGACCTGCGGGAACGCTGGTACCCGGATGGCGACAAGCGGTTCCCGGACGATCTCGAACTGACGCCGCTTCGGGCCAAGCTCTGGTACCTCTGTGACGGCTATCTCGATGTCGGGCAGCACGGCCGTCCCAGAATCGAAATCAAGGCCCGTAACGAGGAGAAGCGTGCCGAGTTTCTAACCGGGCTGTTCGAGGACGCGGGTTTCTCCCCGCTGTACAGGCGTCACGAACTCCGGTTCACCTGCGACGAGACGGAGGAACTGGTCGAGTGGATGGGCGACCCGCTCCCCGGCTTCGAGTACAAGTGGGCGCTCGACTCTCGCGAGCAGTACCACGACCTGAAGCGGCAAGCGTACGAGGAACATGCGACGCAGACCATCGAAGTAGAGGACTAAGCCGCCGTCTCTCCGCCGAAATAATCAGATATATTGTATATATCTGATATATATGCAGAATTGGCGGAGTATTATCTCATTTGACATTCTAAACTCTCTTCTATTTAGATGCTTAGGGGTGGGTGGAATAGCGAGCGGAGTGACTGTGGGAGCAATCACATATCCTGTTATCGACGGAGAATATCTATGGGGCAATGCTGAACCCATAGCGCGAGTCGGTCAGTAGCCAGTTGCCCCCAGACACTTACCGACAGACGGGGATGTGGAGATTATGGCCACCTCAACCAGTATCGGCCTCGGAGGTGAGATGGAGGGGCCGCTACGCTACCTTCTCCTGAGCGGCGGCGTGGGTGTTGGAGTAATCGTTCTCAGGTCTGTCGGCTACGCAGTCGGTGGCCCGGCCCTCCTGTTCACATCGTGGTTGGCTGTCGTTCTGTTACTGGGCGTGACAGGTGCGCTGGCGGTCATGGCCAGCAAGGCCGGTGGCGGTGTCTTACTGTCGGTTCTCGTTGTGTTTCTCCCGGTGGCCGCCGAGCGCGAGTTCGACATCGTACTCGGTATCGGACACCCGAATCCGGGTGTCCTCTATGGAGCCGCGCTGGCGCTCGCCGTGGCTGTCCCTGTCGGAGTACTCGGGTATCTCATCGGACAGCATTGGTAGCCCGAAGAAAGCGACGGGAAATGGGCTTCGTCCGTGCTGAACCCATCCTCTGAGCCGGTCACGACGCACATGCCCGATTCCCGTCACGAGTCGGCCGCAGCGGATCAGACATCCGCGATTCGTGTCTCCCCGGCCCGCGTCGTCTCCCCCGCCTCGACCAGCACCTCGTCCTCGGTCACGCCCGCCGGCAGCAGCACGTCGGCCCGCGACCCGAAGGAGATGTGGCCGATGCGCTCGCCGCGCGCCAGCGGCTGGCCGGCCTCGACGTACGGGTGGATGCGGCGAGCGAAGGCGCCGGCGATGAGCGTCACCCGGTAGTCACCGTCGTCCGTGGCCTCGTCCGTGTCCGCCTCGCGGGCGATATCGACGTGGACGCGTTCGTTGTGCTCGGAGTCCTTCGAGAACGCGAGGCGGTGCCCGCCGTCGATGTGCTCGATGGACGCCACGGTCCCCGGGAGCGGCGCGCGGTTGACGTGGACGTTCGCGGCGTTCATGTAGATGCCCACGCGGACGCGGGCGTCGCCGTCGTGTTCCTCGGTGCGGACGACGGAGACGACGCCGTCGGCGGGCGCGACGGCCCCGTCATCGGGCGGTGTCCGTTCGGGGTCGCGGTGGAACGCGAGGACGGCCCCCGCGAGCAGGAGCGCCAGCGCGACGGCGGCGCGCCGTCCCAGTCGGCGCGCGGTCGCGAGCCCCGCGAGCGCGGCGGCGACGGCGTAGCGGACGGCTCCCGGTGCGATTCGCATGGACGACGCTGCGGCCCTCGGCCACATCACCGTTCCGACCGCGACCGCGAACCCCTCCGCTTCCGGTGGAGGTGGCAGGTCCGGACGTGAAATTATGACACGGTAGCCGTCGAATCGGGGCTACCGGGGTGGTACCTGCCGTTGTCGATGTCACGATCGACCGGACGGGTCGGAATCTGGACTCGAAACGGGGGGCGACCGGGTCCGGGAGGTCCTCGCCCGGGGGTCACGCGGCGGTCGTGTGGGTCGCTGTCGGGATACTGCAAGGCCTTAGTACGCGGCCCGTGTGCGCCCCGTATGAACGTCGCAGACGCCATGACGCCCCGCGAGGAGGTGGTGACGGTGTCCATCCCCGGTACCCGTGAGGACGCCCTCGAATACCTGCAGGGCGGCGCCTTCTCCTCGATTCCGGTCGTGAAGGAGACCGACGACGGCGAGGAGTTCCGCGGCCTCGTCACCCGCGAGGCGCTCATCGAACAGCCCGACGAGGACCAGCTCGCGCTGCTGGTCGAGGCGGTCCCGACCGTGACGAGCGATGCCTCCCTGGCCGACGTGGCGCGACTCGTCCGCGAGACCGGTCACAACCGCGTCCCCGTGGTCGACGACGAACACCTCGCCGGCATCGTCACCGTGACCGACGTGATCCGTGCGCTGGCCAACGGCGAGATCGCCGGCACGGACGTCGAGGTCGGCCCGCTGGCGACGCCCACGATCAACACCATCTACCGCGAGACGCCGCTCCCGGTCGCGCAGGCGGAACTCGACTACGCCGACGTGCCCTACGCGGTCGTCCTCGACGACGAGGGCGAGCCGGAGGGGATGCTGACGGAGGTCGACATCATCGAGGTCGCCCGCGTCGAGGAGGGCGAGGACGACACGGGCGAGTCCATCGCCGACGAGGACGACGACTGGAAGTGGGAGGGCATCAAGGCGACCGGCAACCGCTACATGCCGACCCGGAACGTCGAGATTCCCGCCGAGCCCGCCCACCAGTTCATGAGCCCGGACCTCGTGACGGTCACGCGCAAGCGGACCGCCCAGGACGCCGCCCAGCTGCTCATCTCCAACGACATCGAACAGCTCCCGCTGATGACGGCCGACGACATGGTCGGCATCCTCCGGGACGTGGACCTGCTCGCGGCGGTGATCGAGGATGAGTGAGGGCGAGGACGCGTCCCGCTCGGACGGCGGCGATATCGAGCCGGTCCCGGCCGACGAGGAGCTGGAGACGGTCGCCGAACTGGCGAAGCGGCGGGGCTTCTTCTTCCCCGCCTCCCGTGCGTACGGCGGCGTCGCCGGCTTCTACACGTACGGTCCGGAGGGCGCCGCGCTCAAGCGCAACGTCGAGGACGCCTGGCGCGACCTGTTCGTGACCCAGGAGGGCCACATGGAGATCGCTGCGCCGGACGTGATGCCCGAGCCCGTCTTCGAGGCGTCGGGCCACCTCGACGGCTTCGACGACATGATCATCGAGTGCCCCGAGTGTGGCACCAACCACCGGGCCGACCACCTCGTCGAGGACGCCACCGGCATCGAGGAGGCCGAGTCCCTGCCGATCCCCGAGATCGAGGAGCTCATCGCGGAGTACGACCTCGACTGCACCACGTGTGGCGCGTCGCTGACCGACGTGCCGGTCGAGGATTTCAACCTGATGTTCGAGACGAACATCGGCCCCGGGAGCTCGAAGCCGGGCTACCTCCGCCCGGAGACCGCCCAGGGCATCTTCGTGGAGTTCCCGCAGCTCAAACAGTACGCCCGCAACCAGCTCCCGTTCGGCGTCGCACAGGTCGGTACCGCGTGGCGCAACGAGATCTCCCCGCGCCGCGCCCTCGTGCGGGTCCGGGAGTTCACGCAGGCCGAACTGGAGCACTTCGTCGACCCCGACGAGGACGAGCCGCCGCTCGAACGCGTCGCGGACGTCGAACTGACGCTGTATCCCGCCGACGAGCAGGAGGCCGAGGACGGCGACTACGTCGAGTGCACGGTCCGGGAGGCCGTCGACGAGAACATCGTCGCTTCGGACTGGGTGGCCTACTACCTGGGCCTCTCGCAGGACTGGTACGAGCGCGTCGGCGTCGACATGGACCGATTCAGGTACCGCCAGCACCTCTCCGGCGAACTCGCCCACTACGCCGCGGACTGCTGGGACGCCGAGGCCGAACTCGGCGGCGACTGGGTGGAGATCACGGGATTCGCCTACCGCTCGGACTACGACCTCTCGAAGCACGGCGCCCACTCCGACGAGGACTTCACGCTGTTCAAGCAGTACGACGAACCGAAGACCGTCGAGCGCGCGACCGTCGACCCCGACATGTCCGTCCTCGGCCCGGAGTTCGGCGGCGACGCCGGCGCCGTGCAGGACGCGCTCAACGACCTCGTCGAGCGCGACCCCGAGGCCTTCGACGGCGAGACCGTCACCGTGGAGGTCGACGGCGAGTCCTACGAGGTCGACGTCGAGCACACCAACTTCGCCCGCGAGGAGGTCACGGAGTCGGGCGAGCACATCACACCCCACGTCGTCGAGCCGTCGTTCGGTATCGGTCGCATCGTCTACACCGTCCTCACGCACGCGTACGACCGCGACCTCGTGGACGGCGAGGAGCGCGCGTTCCTCGACCTGCCGCCCGAGGTGGCGCCGACCACCGTCGGCGTCTTCCCGCTGATGGACAAGGACGGGCTCGGCGAGCGTGCCCGCGAGGTCGAGGCGGACCTGCGGCGGGCCGGCTTCGCCGTCGCCTACGACGACTCCGGCAACATCGGTCGGCGCTACCGCCGGCAGGACGAGGTCGGCACGCCGTACTGCGTCACGGTCGACTACGAGTCGCTGGAGGACGACACCGTCACGGTCCGCGAGCGCGACTCGACCGAGCAGGCCCGCGTCGACATCGACGACCTGCCCGTGACCCTGGCCGCCCTCCGAACCGGGAGCACCGATATCACCGAGCTGTAGGCCGATGCCAGACACCGCCGGCGCCGACGGGGGCGAGGGCGGTGCGGACGGGGGAGCGTCGGCCGATACCGGGACCGACGGTGGTGGCGTGCTCTCGCGGCTCCGCCACCCCGAGATCGAGCGCCGGCTGGTCCACGTCTCGGGGGCGCTCGCGCCGGCGAGCTACCTGCTCGGGGTGTTCACCTGGCGCCAGCTGGGGCTCGTCCTGCTGGGCGGGTCGATGCTGGCTGCGATGCTGGAGGCCGGCCGCCTGTCGGGTCGGCTCGACCTCTCCATCTACGACCGCCTCACCCGCGAGTACGAGCAGGACAACGTCGCGGGCTACGCGCTGTACGTGGTGAGCGTCACGCTCGTCGTCCTGCTGTTCGAGCCGCGGGTCGCGATTCCGGCGGTGCTGGCGCTCGCCATCGCCGACCCCGTCTCCGGGCTGCTGGGGTCTGGCGAGTTGCGCGACGTGAAGCAGGGGTACGTCCTGCTGGCGACGTTCGGCGTCGCCACCGGCCTCGCGAGCTTCTTCGTCCCGCCGCTGGCGGCGGTGCTGGGCGGGCTGGCGACCGCGCTCGCCGACGGCGTCAAACCGGTCGTCAGCGGGTACGTCCTCGACGACAACCTCACCATCCCGCCCGCAGCCGCGGTCGCGATGACGCTCGGGCTGGAGCTGGCTGGCCGGCTGCCGGCGCTGGGGTAGTCAGCCGGGGGTCGTTCCGGCCCCGGATCCGCCGCGCAGCCGGGCGACGAGCGCCTCGATGCGCCCGGAGGACCGCATCAACACCGTCCCGAGGATGCTCATCGCGAGGACGTAGCCGACGATGAGCGCCGTCAGCTGCGGGTCCAGGCCCGCCGTGACCGCCAGCGCCGCCAGCACGAGCGAGAACTCGCCGCGCGCGACCATCGCCAGCGCCATCCGCACCCGGCGGCGCTCGGTCAGGCCGTACGCGGCCGCGCCCAGGTACCCGGAGACGAGTTTCGTGACCGCCGTGATGCCGACGAGCGCGGCGAGCGGCACCGCCACCGCCCCCAGCGTCCCGGGGTCGGTCGTCAGGCCGATGGCGAAGAAGAAGACGGCGGCGTAGAGGTCCCGCTCGGAGGTGATGACGCGCTCGACGCGGTGGGCGTGTTCGGTGCCCCCGACGGCCGCGCCGAGGAAGAACGCGGCGACGGCCTCGCTCACGCCGAGCGCCAGCGCGACGCCGGCGACGACCGTGACGGCGGCGACGATGCGCAGCAGGAACAGCTCGTCCGCACTGGTGTCGAGCGCCCGCGCGACCAGCGGCGTCCCGATGGTCGCGAGCCCGACGAGCGCGGCGATGACCGCGATGCTGATGCCGAGCGGGACGAGCGCGCTCGCGAGGCCGCCGCCCGAGAGCGCGACCGCCGTCAGCAGCGCGAGGTAGACCGCGATGACGAGGTCCTCCGCGATGAGCACGCCCAGGATGGCCTCGGCCTCGGGGTCGGCGATCCAGCCGAGTTCGATGAGCGACTTCGTGATGATGGCCGACGAGGAGATGTAGGTCGCGCCCGCGAGCAGGACGCTCTCGACGAGGCCGAAGCCGAACACCACCCCGAGCGCGAAGCCGGCCCCGGCGTTCAACAGGAGGTCGACACCCGCGGCTCGCGTGACGGCCTCGCGCCGACGGAGCAGGCTCGAGAGGTCGAACTCCAGGCCGATGAAGAACAGCAGGAGGACGATGCCCAGCTCCTGCAGGAGCGTGATGAACTCCTGTTGCTGGACGAGCGTGAGCGACCGGCCCCCGATCTCGGGCGCGTTCGGCCCCACGAGGACGCCGGCGACGATGTACGCCGGGATGACCGACTGGTCGAGCCGGCTGGCGATGGCGCCGCCGACGGCCAGCGTCGCGAAGACGACGCCCGCCGCCAGCAGGAGCGACTCCGACGCGGCCATCAGGCTCCGTCCGTGTCGTCGGAGCCGGCGCCGTCGTCGTCCGCGCCGTCGATGGTCGCGTCCCCGCCCTGGCAGCGGTCGGCGAAGACGGTCTGCTGCTCGCGGGTCCCCAGCGTCACGAGGATGTCGCCCGCCTCGACGCGGAAGTCCGAATCCGGGTTCGGGACGGTGTCGGCACCGCGCTGGACGGCGATGACCGACACGCCCGAGACCGCCCGCAGGTCGGCCTCCGCGAGTGTCTTTCCGGCGACGGCCGAGGCGTCGGTGATGTCGACCCACTCGATGATGGCGTCGCCCAGCGGGACCGAGAGCCGGTCCATGTCGACGGCCTCGAAGTAGGCGCCCTCGAGGATGGAGCCGAGGTAGTTGGCCTGCTGGCTGGTCAGCTCGAACACCTTCTCGGAGTCGGCGTCCGCGTCCGGCCGGCGGAACACCTCGACCCGGCCGTCGTGATGCAGTAGGACCACGGCGCGGGCCCCGCCGCCCACGTCGACCTCGAACTTCTTGCCGACGCCGGGCACGTCGGCCTCGTAGACGGTCATGGGCGGGCGTTCGAACGTCGACGGCTTAACTCCGGGCGGTCGGATACGGGGGTGTCGCGGCCGCCCCGCCCCCCGGGGCGCCGTGCTCCCGCGTCGGTCGGAGATGGATATATCGGGTATACCCTCCGAACAATCGATAAAATGTTCAAAATAATTGCATTATTTACAATATTGGCCGAGAATCGGTCTGTTCGCTACGCTAACTCGGCGGTTCCGTCCGGAGCCGGGAGTGCCCGGAGGTCCCGTGGCGGCACGAGGAAGTTGCCCCGGTGTCGGACGAAGATGTACTCCAGGATGCCGTTGTTGACGCGCTGGCGGACGGCGGGCGTGACCTCGGTGAGGTCCTGCCCGTTCATGGCCTCGCGGACGGCGTCGAACTCGGACATCTCGCGCTGGAGGGAGGGGAAGTGGAGGCTGGCGATGCCGTCGTCGGCGGACTCGAAGTGACGGCGGTTGAGCTTCACGCCGCCGTCCTCGTCCCGGTTCGCCCGGGCGGCCTTCTGTGCGTGGCCCACCCGTCCGTGTTCGCGGGCCTGCTCGCGGATGGTGTCGAGCGTCTCGTCCACGCGTGAGTCGTCGCCGAGGTTCTCGCCGACGCCCTCGACCCAGTCGTTCTCGGCGTGCATCGGCGAGAACATCTCCATCACCTGCTCGGTGAAGTCCTGCTCGCCGTACCAGTCGGCCAGCCGCTGGCGGAGGTTGGCGACGTGCTTCGTGGTGCCGCCGGCGAACGGCCCCTCCTCGATGGTCACGCGGTCCTCGGGGGCCTGGTTCTTCGCGAACCCGGCCTTGAAGCCCATGAACAGCGGGCTCGCCTCCGGCACGGGGCCGTCGGCGGGAACGCCCTCCAGGCCGTCCTGCTTCGAGGCGGGGAGGCCGGCGCCGACGAACCCGGTCCGGCGGTCGGCCACCTCGAAGACGTCGGTGAGCGCGGCGTCGAACGCGACGCCGTTGGCGCGCTCGCGCTCGCCGGTGAGCGCGAGTTCCGCCGCCAGCAGCGCGTCCGGGCGGTCGCTGGCGAGGTGGAGCAGCGCGTCCTGCCGGTCGAAGTCGGGCGTCTCGAACGCGGAGAGCCGCCTGGCCGGGTAGATGTCGACGCCCTCCGGCGCCGACCCGTACCGCTGGAAGTACTCCGGCGAGTACGCGACCGAGCGCAGCAGCCCCTCGTGGGACCACGCGTACGCCTCGTCCAGCCGCGTGAGCGCGCGCTCGACGGTCGCGCGCTGGTCGGCCGTCGGCGGCCCCTCGCCGGGCAGGTTCAGGTAGAGCAGCGTCTGGTGGCTCGGTAGCTGCTCGTTGCCGAACGCGTCGCGGCGGATGTACTCGCCCCAGGCGAACTGCCGCGCCGGGAGCGTCGAGAGGTCGGCCGGCCCGGACGGGACGGGCGGCCGGTCCTCGCCCTGGTAGCCGACGGCGTCGAGACACGCCGAGAGCCCGACGCTGCCGCCGACCGCGACGGCCGCCTTCAGTACGTCGCGCCGTGTTCGTCCGTCGTCCGTTCCGGTCATGGTCGGTCGTTGCGGGTGGAGGTGTTTAGTCGTTCCATGCTGTCCGGGTCAGAGTGTGAGGCTGGTCGGTTGCATGTCGACGAAGGCGGTCTCGTACCCCTCGTGGCGGGCGACCTGCGGCGGGGTCGTCACGCGCAGTTCGAGGGTGTCGCCCGACGCGACCGAGCCGACGGCCGCGCCGTAGTGGTAGTTCAGGTCCGGGTCGAGCGTGCGAGACAGGGTCCCGTCGAAGACGGTCTCCCCGCCGCTCGTCAGCGTCCCCTCCAGCGCCATCGCCGGCAGGACCATCCGGTTGTACGGCGTCCGGGCGGATACCGCGAGGTACTGCGAGCCGTCGGGTGCGTCGACGCCCGCGGGTGGCGACTCGAGCGTGGTCACGACGAGTTTCGCATCGCCCGTCTCGGCCGTCCCGCGAACCGTCCCCGGCAGCTCCTCGGCCGGCGGCAGCGTCGACTGGGGCAGCATCCCCATCTCCATCGGGCTCCGGGCCATCCGTTGCCCCGCCTTGTCGGGCGTCTCCTCGAACATGATCTCGTCGCGTGCGGCCTGGCTGTAGTCGAAGCCGATGGTCGTCTCGGCGGGGTCGCCGAACCGCCCCTCGAACGCGCCCGTCCGCCGGATGTTCATCCCGCCGACCGAGAGGGTCACGTCGTAGCTCCCGTCGCCGTCCAGCGAGAAGTTCGCGCCGTAGTGGAAGCCCATCGGCTGAGAGAGCATCGGGTAGATGACCTCCTGGCTCACGAGGTCGCCGCCCTTCGATATCTCGATGCTGAGTCCCGTCTCCGGGAGGACGATGCCCGTCTCGGGGTCCCAGACGCTCGCCATCAGGTGGACGTCGTCGTCGTCCTCGATGCTCGTCTTCTGGACCTCGTCCCCGTTGACGTTCCAGAACCGGTGGGGGTAGCTGTACATCAGGGCGAACTGGTAGTCGCCCGATTTCCCCATCCCGCTCATCTCCATCCCCTCGACGTGGGTGGGGAAGTAGACGGCGTCCGGGCGGTTCGAGAGGACCGGCGGGCTGGAGAGCGAGCGGGTCTCGACCAGGCCGCTACAGCCCGCGAGCCCGGTCGCGCCCGCTCCCGCGGCCCCCAGCAGGAAATCGCGTCGTTGCATTGGATATCCGTCGGGTCCCCCCGCAAAAACGGGTTCTGGTCCGACCGTCGAAACCGTCGTCTGCTGGCCGCTCCCGGCCGGTCGGGGCGTGTCAGGCCTCCCGTCGGGCCCGCCCGAGTGCCAGTGCGACGACGGCCGCAGCCGCGACGATCACCACGGGGCCGAATCCGGGCTGGCCGCCCGTCTCGGTCGTGCCGTCGCCGGGCGTCGCACTCGCGTTCCCGGTCGCGCCGCCGTCCCCGCCCGGCGGCGCGGTCGTCGGGACCGGGGTCGTCACGATGCCGCCGCTGCGCTCGGGTTCGACGCTGAACCGGGTGGCGACGGTCTCGTTGCCCGCCTCGATGGGTGGCTCGTCGCCGTCGAACCGTCGGTCCCCGTCGTCGCGGTGGAGGCTCACGCGTGCCGCGAACGAGCCCCCGGTCGACTCGTAGAACGACTCGTTCACCGCGACGGAGACGTTCTCGTACGTCCCGGTGTCGAGGGTCCGGGTCCCGACGACCCGGCCGTCGGCGGTCCGGTTGCGGACGACGAGGTGCCCGCGCTCGGGGAGCGTCGCCTGCCGGACGGTCACAGTCGGCCCGTCGGCCCGCTGCGGGAAGTCGTCCTCGCCGGTGACGACCGCGCGGTCGCCACGTTCGACCACGAACCGGTCCGTGACGATGACGCCGAACCCGCCCAGCGGCGGGTCCTCGCTCGTGTACTCCCCGTCACCGTCCTCGCCGTGGAGGACGACGACGACCTCGCGGGTGGTCCAGTTGGCCCACGCGCCGTCCTCGATGGTGACCGCGATGTCCGTGTAGAAGGCGTTCCGGCGGGGGAGCCGGGTGGCGCCGAGCGCCTCGCCGTAGCCGTCCGCGGTCCGCTCGTGGACGACGGCCCAGCCCGACTCCTCCACGAAGGCTCCCTCGACCACGACGGTCCCGTCGGGCGTGACCTGCGGGTCCGCGGAGACGTAGTTGACCGAGTGCCCGCCCACGACGCCCGCACCGACGAGCGCGGCCGCCAGCACGAGGAGGGTCAGCGTTGCGGCACCGGGTCGCATGAGCGGGACTTCGGCATCGGGGCGCAAGAGGCTGCGGGTTCCTTCCCGATGCCGTACGCTGTTGCCGCCGTCGACGACTGATTCCTCCTGTCAGTCGAGTGGGCGCGCGCTGGCGGCCGTGCCCGCAGGGTCGGCCGCCTCTACACCGTGCGAGGTCCTCGCGAGCGGAGCGAGCGAGGGCTCGGTAGAGCTCGCTCTACCGGTGGCCGAGAAGCGCAGGCCGAACGAAGTAAGGCCGAGGACCGAAGCGAGGCGCGCGAATCGAGAGTGCGAGGGCTTCGGAGGTGGTTGCGTCGGTGCTGAGACGGTGGCTGAATCATCGATAAATGCGTTCAAAAGATAGAAATATGGAATTATTTAGATGAAATCACGGTATTATTGGTTTATTCACTCGGCAAGGAGCGAATCCACGAGCCGCGTGAACCGGTCGACGAGCCGCTCCGGGAGCGACGGTTCGGCCCGTTGCAGGAGCCGTGCCGTCCGCTCGGGCGCCGACAGCGTCAGGACCACGCGGTTCCCGTCGCGTTCCGTGCGGACCACGCCGGCCTCGACCAGCCGGTCGACGTGCCAGGAGCAGGTCGAGCGGGCGATGCCGACCCGCTCCGCGGTCTCGCCCGCGCCGAGCGGGCCCGCAGCGAGCAGTTCAGCCACGATGTCGGCGCTCGTCTCGCGATGGAGCAGCGCGAGCGCGGCCCGCTCCCAGTCGTCGAACTCGGGCGGGTAGTAGTGGGTCCGGCCGAACAGTTCGTCGGCCACGAGCCGGTCGGCGCGGATGAGCCGCTTGAGGTGGTACTGGACCTGCCCGGGAGCGAGGTCCAGCACCCGGACGAGTTCGTTGAAGTGGACGCCCGGGCAGTCCCGGACGTGGTCGTGGATGGCCCGGCGGGTCGCGTTCTCGGCCGTCTCACTCATCGTCGTGTCCCCCCTCGAAACCGCCCGGGTGCGTGTCGCGTCCGCCGTCCGGCGCCGCCTCGGGCGTCTCGTCCGAGCGGGCCCGCCGCCGGACCGACCGCGCCGTGTAGACGGCCGCGATGACCAGCGCGGCCATCAGCACGTCCAGGATGTGCTCGGCGAGATGGTGGTCGGGGTCCGCCAGCAGGCCGGCCATCGCGGCTGTCGCCACGCCGACGCGTGCCAGTAGCGTCGCGAGCGCGAGCGCCACCAGCAGGTACGAGGCCGAGCGTCGGCGCGCGAAGCCCGCGAGCGCGAGGCCCAGCAGCGTGGCTGCCGCGACCCCTGCGAGCGCCAGCAGCACGATGAGCACCGGCCCGTTCGCCATGAATGTGCGTAGTCATCGTTCGTGTTTAGGTCCGTCGGCGTCGCGCGTGAGCGACGAGACCGACCACGAGGGCCAGTGCCGCCGCCAGGGTGCCGAATCCGGGCTGGCCGTCCGTGCCCGTCGTGCTGGCGTCGGTCGCCGTTCCGTCTCCGCTCGTTCCGTCTCCGCTCGCCGTGGACCCGGCCGTCGCGGTCGTGACGAGGCTGCCGTCGTCCGAGCCGTCGGTCGCGCTCGGGGTGGTCACCGCCGCGCCCTCGTCGCCATCCCCGGCCCCGTCCCCGCCGCCGGTGTCCGTCCGGTTGAGGGAGACGAAGGTGGTGAGCGTTTCGCCCCCCGCCCGGACGGGCTCGTCGTCGGCGTCGAAGGTGCCGTCGCCGTCGTCGCGGTAGACGGTGAACGCGATGCGGGCGCGGGCATCCTGGCGCTCGTAGTAGTCCTCGTCCAGCTCGACGGTGACGTTCCCGTGGGTGCCGGCGCCGAGCGCCGTGGCGCCGACGGGTTCCAGCGCGGTCTCGTTCTCGCCGACATCGGTCACGTTCCGCGCGACGAGGTGGCCGTCGCTCGGGAGCCGGACGGTCCGGGCGGTCACGCTCGGACCGTCAGTCTCCTGCGGGCTGAACGCCCGTGCGCCGACGTAGGCACCCGTTCCCCGTTCGAGCGTGAACCGGTCGGTCGCCGCCCGTCCGAAGAACGTCAGGACCTCGTCCTCCTCGGGGTCGAAGCCGCTCGAGCCCTCGTCGTTGTGGAGCGCGACGTGGACGGTGCGGGCCTCGCCCTCGGGCCAGTCGCGCCAGGCCGCCTCGTCGATGCTGACGGCGAGGTCGGTCCGGAAGCCGGCGCCGCTCAGCCGCCTCGTCGCGATGACCTCGCCCCGCGAGCCGTCGTCGTCGCGGTAGACCGCCAGCCAGGCGTCGTCGGCGACGTACGCCGTCTCGACCAGCACGGTCCCGTCTGCCGAGACCTGTGGGTCGCCACGGACATCGTTGACGTGGGCGCTGACGGGGAGCGGGACCGCCGCCAGTGCGGCCACGCAGGCCAGGGCGAGCGTCGCCGCGAGCGCGTGTCGTCTCACTGTCGAAGCATTGCGGGGCACAGCGTATAGCGCATTTCCCAATTCGGACCAGAATCGTCCGGTCGTCGGCCACGGTGGCTCGCCACCGGCCGCTCAGACCGTGAACGTCATCGGCTCCATCTGGAGGAACGCCCGCTCGTACCCCTCGTGGCGTGCGATCTGCGGCGGCGTCGGGACCCGTAGCTCGACCTCGTCGCCGGCCTCCAGCCCACTCTCGATGGCGGCGCCGTAGTGGTAGTCCAGCTCGGGATCCAGCGTCCGGGTCAGCGCGCCGTCGAGGACGGTCTCGCCGCCCCGGGTGACGGTCGCCTCGACGGCCATCGACGGCAGGACGATGCCGTTGTACGGGGTTCGGGCGGAGACGGCGAGGTACTGCTCGGCGTCGAACCGGCTCGCGGCGTCGCCCGAGAGCTGTGTCGAGAGGAACGTGGCGTCGTCGCTGGTCGTCTCCGCGAGGAACTCGCCGGGCAGGTCTTCCTTCGCCGGGGCGTACGCCTGCGGCATCATCCCCATGCTCATCGGCTGGACCGCGCCACGCTTGCCGTACTGCTCCAGTTCCTCGACGGTCACCTTCGAACGTTCCTCCTCGTTGAACGCGAACGGGACCTCCACCGTCGCGGGATCGCCGAATCGGCCCTCGAAGGCGCCCGTCCGGCGGGTGCTCATCCCGCCGATCCCCACCTTCGCGGTGTACTCCCCGTCGCCGGCCAGCCCGAAGTTGCCGCCCCAGTGGAACCCCATCCGCTGGGAGAGCATCGGGTAGATGACCTCCTGACTCACCAGTTCGTCGCCCTGCACGATCTCGACCGAGACGCCGACCTCCGGGAGGACCGTGTTCGTCTCGGTGTCCCAGACGACGGCCATCAGGTGGATGCTGTCGGAGTCCTCCTTCGGCGTCTTCTGCTTCTCCGACCCGACGACGTTCCAGAAGACGTGCGGGGCGGCGTACATCAGGCCGACCGTGTAGTCGCCCTCCGATTCGGTCCCCTGCATCGCCATGCTCTCGGCGTAGCGCTGGACGTAGACCCCCTCGGGCAGGGAGTCCTGGTCGGCCTGCGTCGGCGTCTCGCCGCTGCCGCCGGCCGGCGTCGGTGTCGGGTCCGAGCCACCGTCCCCCTCGTCGGTGCCGGTGCACCCGGCCACCGCGAGGATACCGGCCGCGCTCCCTGCCCGCAGGAACTGCCGTCTGTTCATTCGTGTGTCGGGTAGGTCAGAGCCCGGAAAATGGGTTCTGGTCCGACCGTCGAAATCGCGCCACTCGGGCCCTGACCGCCCGTTCAGCGCATACGACCGGAGCGACAGGCGTTTGCCCCTCGCCCGCCGACTCCGGACCATGGCACCCTCGCTGGGCGGCGCGCTCGTCGGCCGCGCGCTCCCCGCGCTCGCGCTCGTCGCCTGCCTCCTCCTCGCGGGCTGTGCCCTGCCCGGTGGAACCGACGGCGGGGACGACGGCGACCTCACCGCCAGCGTCGACTGGGTGGCCGGCGACTCGGAGATCCTCGGCAACCACCACTCGCCCGGCGTGGGCCGACTCCCGGACACGGATGGTCCGGACGGCGTCGTCGTCGCCCACCCGCTCGGCGGCCGCGGCGACCGGGCGGGCTGTCGCCTGCTCGCGCTGAACGGGAGCGGCGGTGAGCGCTGGACGGAACCCGTTCCGCCCGAGCACTGCACCATCCACGCCGTCGCCGACCCGACCGTCGCGGACTTCCTCGGCGGCCCCGCACCGGAGGTCATCGCCTCCACGACCGAGGCCGAGACGGTCGCCTACGATGCGCGCACCGGACAGCGCCGCTTCGCCGTCTCGCTCACCGACTACGGCTACGTTACCCCCGTGGTCGCGAACCTGACCGGCGACGACGCCCCGGAACTCGTCACCCTCGACGCCCGCGGCGAGCTGTTCGTCGTCCGGCCGGACGGGGTGGTCTGGCGACGTTCGCTCGACGCCTACACCTTCGCCGACCCCTCGGTCGACGACTTCGACGCCGACGGCGCCCCCGAACTCGTCCTCGGCCTCGGTGACGGCCGCGTGCTCGCCCTCACCGGGAACGGTGTCCGCGAGTGGAACACCTCCCTCTCCGAGGCCGTCGTCTGGGCGGAGGCTGCCGACGTCGACGAGGACGCCGCGGTCGAGTTCCTCGTCACCACCTTCGACGGCGAGGTCCTCGCGCTGGATGGGCGGACGGGCGAGGTGGAGTGGCGCTACGGCGGCGCGGGCGACCTCGCGGCGGTCGGGCCCGCCCTCGACGGGGACGGCGACGGCGGGCACGAGGTGTACGTCACTGGCAAGGACGCCCGCGTGCGGGCGCTGGACGGTGGGACCGGCGAGGTCGAATGGACGAGCGAGCCGCTCTCGGAGGCACCGCTGCGCTCGGTGCCGCCGGCCGTCGCCGGGGACGTGGACGGCGATGGCACCGACGAGATCGTGGCCGTCACGGGCGACGGCGTCGTCGGCGTGCTGGCCGGCGACGGGACCGTCCGCGCGACGTACGACCGCGGCGGCGACCGGGCGCTCTACACGCCCGCCGTCACCGCCGACCTCGACGACGACGGCCGGGACGAGGTGCTGGTACCGTACGGTGACGGCCGGCTCCACGCCGTCTCGTTCGACTGAGCGGGGGCGGCGCGGGCCGCCCGGCGAGCGCCGAGAGGCATGCCGTCGGCCACTGGCCGAACCGCGTGGCTATCCGTGGATAGCTAGTAGAAGGTGCAGGAACGGGCCCCGCTACAGTTCGATCTCCTCGCCCTCGTACAGCTCCTCGAAGTCGAGCTCCTCGTCCTGGTGTTCGATCGCCTGTTTGATATCGCGTTCGCGGCGCTGTTCTCGCTTCACCAGTCCCTTCCGCTCGCGGCCCTTCTTCGTGTCTCCCATTACAGTGTGTGTCAATACCACACACTAACTTGAACCTGTCGGCGCCCCCGACCGCCCTCCGGTCCCGGACGGTGACACTGCCACGTCCGCTCCGCAGCCGCGTCCCGGCGCTTCCGTCCGGCATAGCTGGTGACACCCGTGTCACGGAGACGCTGATATGTCTCGCCCGCGTAGGTCGGGTCACCATGGTCAACATGTTCGTCGACGGCGAGTGGCGCACCGACGCCCACGAGATGAACGACGACGACGGCGAGTTCGAGCGCGACGAGACCACCTTCCGTGATCGGCTCGGCGACGAATTCCCGGCCGAGGCGGGCCGGTACCACCTCTACATCTCGCGGGCCTGCCCGTGGGCCCACGGCGCGGCGATGGTCCGGTCGCTGCTGGGCCTGGAGGACGCCATCTCGATGGACATCGTCGACCCCTACCGCGATGAGCGGGGCTGGCAGTTCACCCCCGAGAAGGACGACTGCACCGTCGACTCCGTCAACGGCTTCGACTACCTCGGCGAGGCCTACGTCGCGGCCGACCCCGACTACACCGGCCGCGTGACGGTCCCGGTGCTGTGGGATACGGAGCAGGGGACCATCGTCAACAACGAGTCCATCGAGATCATGCGGATGCTCGCGACCGAGATGCGCGAGGTCGGCAACGGCGTCGACCTCTACCCCGAGGGGCTTCGCGACGAGGTCGACGAGGTCGTCGACGCTATCTACGACCCCATCAACAACGGCGTCTACCGCGCGGGCTTCGCCGGCACGCAGACGGCCTACGAGAACGCCGTCTCGGAGCTGTTCGACGCGCTCGACCACTGGGACGACGTGCTCGCCGACCAGCGCTACCTCGTCGGCGACGGCGAGCGGCTGACCCTCGCGGACCTCCGCATGTTCGCGACGCTCGTCCGGTTCGACAAGGTGTACCATACCCACTTCAAGTGCAACAAGCGGCTCATCGAGCAGTACGACAACCTCTGGCCCTACGTCCGGGATATCTACCGGACGCCCGGTATCGAGCAGACGGTCAACATGGACCACATCACGGAGCACTACTACACCACGCACACGGACATCAACCCGACCGCGTTCGTGGCCGTGGGCCCGGACCTCGACTTCGAGGCGAGCCACGACCGCGACGACCTCCCGGGCGGGCCGCCGGAGGAACTGGTGGCCGGCGCGGCGAGCGCGGACTGAGCGCACACGCAACCGTCGCCTCTGCAATCATCTCTGTTATGTCTGGACTTATCCGATAAGCTGCTGAATTACGGTTCTATCTATGGAGTTATGGCCATGTTATCTCTGCAGGTGGCGGATGCCCCCTGGTTTCGGGCAGCCCCGTTCGGGAGATGACGGTGCGGCTCCCGGCGCGGAGTTGCACGCTCCTGCCCGCGTGAACCGGCCCCGCTCGCGCGCGGGTGTGGTCGCTCGTGGACTCCGCACCGGTGGTGGTCCCTTCTGACCCCCGCAGCGGACGACCTGCCAGCTACCCCTCGCTCTCGGATTCCAGCGTCTCGACGACGCTCACCACCCGCTCGGCCACGGCTCGCGCGTCGTGCCCGACGAACTTCGCGATGGGTTCCTTCCCGTGGGCGCCGCGGTCCAGCACCACGACGGGGCGTTCCTCGTCGGCGTCGAGCGAGCCGAACACCTGCCGGGCGCCCCACTGCATGGTCGACTCCTCCACCTCGGCCACGTCCTCGGGCTGGGCGCCGCGGTCGTACTCGGCGACGGGCCCGTCCAGCGTCTCCAGGGCGGCCTCCACCTCGTCCGTGAACCGGCAGTTGACCGCCCAGCGCAGGTCGGGTGCGTACTCGCGCGTGGCGAGCAGGAAGCGGGCCACGTGGCTGGACGCGCCGAAGCGCACGCCCCGGTTCGGGTGGATGCCCGACAGGGTACGGGTGATGCGCCCCTCGACCGCGGCGACCTCGTCGGTCGTCTCGGCGTACGGCGTGGCGCCGACGACGTTCATCCCCACCTCGGGGACGAGCGGGCGCACGTCCCGGTCGACGAACCAGTCCACCACGTCCTGCACGCGCTCGGCCGTCGGGTGCCGGGCGGCCTCGTTGCGCACGTCGACGAGGTGGTGGACCGCGCCGGGGCCCCGACCGATGTCGTGGTGGTAGCGCACGGCCCGTTCGAGGAGGTCGATGCTCTCACCGACGGCCTCCCGGAGCGGTTCGTCGTGCGCCAGGTGGGTCGCGGCCGCAGCGGACAGCGTACAGCCCGAGCCGTGGGTCGCCTCGGTGTCGACGCGGGGGTGTCGTGCGGTCTCGATGTAGTCGGCGGTGACGAGCGTGTCCAGCACCTCCTCGCCGGGGATGTGGCCGCCCTTGACGAGCGCGCCCTCGGCGCCCCAGGTGAGGAGGCGCTGGCCGGCGAGGCGCGCGCCCGCCTCGTCCTCGACGTCCACGTCCGTCAGGACCGCCGCCTCGTCGGCGTTCGGCGTGACCAGCGTCGCCTCCCCGACGAGGGCCTCGTACGCGTCCTCGGCCTCGGAGTCGAGCAGCCGGTCGCCCGATGCCGCCACCATCACCGGGTCGACGACGAGCGGGCAGTCCAGGTCGCTCGCGTAGGTCGTCACCGTCTCGACGATCTCGGCGGTCGCGAGCATCCCCGTCTTGACCGCGGCCACGTCGAAGTCCGAGAGGACGGCGTCCAGTTGCGCCTCGACCTCCTCGACGGGGAGGACGTGGGTGCCGTGGACGCCGGTCGTGTTCTGCGCGGTGACGGCCGTGACGGCGGAGGTGCCGAAGCCGCCGCAGGCCTCGATGGTCTTCAGGTCGGCCTGGATGCCGGCGCCGCCGCCGGAATCCGAGCCGGCGACCGTGAGGACCACCGGCCGCTCCGTGGGTGCGGGGCGTCGCGTGCTCATACGCGCGAGTGCGGTCGTGACGACCATAGCGGTGGTGGTCGGCGCGGCCGGGCCGGGGGCAAACGATTTGCTCCGGTGGCCGGTAGCGCGAGCCGTGTCCGACGATGCCGACCCGGGCGGGGACCGGGGTGACGAGCCGGTCCCGGGACTGAGCCGCCGCCGGGCGGTCGGGACGCTCTTCCTGATCGTCTTCATCGACCTGCTTGGGTTCGGTATCCTCATCCCGGTCATCCCGCTGTACGCGAAGTTCTTCGGGGCCAACGAGTTCGTCGGGAGCCTCCTCATCGCCACCTACTCGCTGTTCCAGTTCGTCGGCGCGCCGATACTGGGACGGCTCTCCGACGAGCGCGGCCGCCGACCCATCCTCCTGCTGTCGCTGTTCGGGAGCGTCCTCGCGTGGACCCTGTTCGGCCTCGCGGGTGAACTCGGGCAGACGCTCGGCCTCGTGAACGGCCTCGCGGTCCTGTTCCTGGCGCGCGCCCTGGCCGGCGCGATGGGCGGGAACATCGCCACCGCGAACGCCTACATCGCCGACATCACGCCGCCAGAGGACCGGGCGCAGGGGCTCGGCCTCCTCGGTGCCGCCTTCGGCCTCGGCTTCGTCTTCGGCCCGGCCATCTCGGGCGTGGTGTCGAGTCCGTTCGCGCTGGCCGCGCTCCGCGACGTGCTGCCCGCGTTCGTCCCCGTCTCCGAGTTCACGATGCCCTCCTTCACGGCCGCCGCGCTCTCCGCGGCGAACCTCGGCCTCGCGTTCGCCGTCCTCCCGGAGCCGCGTCGCCGCGAGCCCAGCGAGCGCGTCTCCGCCGGGGATCGGCTCCGCCGGCTCTACGAGGCCGCCCGGTCGCCCGGCCTCGGCGCGCTGGTGCTGTCGTTCTTCGTCGCGTCGTTCGCCTTCTCCGCCTTCGAGAGCCAGTTCATCTTCCTCACCAACGACCAGCTCGGCTACGGCACCGCCGAGAACGCCGTCCTCCTCACCTACATCGGCGTCCTCATCGCGGTCATCCAGGGCGGGCTCATCGGCCCGCTCACCGACCGGTTCGGGGAGTACCGGCTCGCGCTCGCCGGCGCGGGCATCCAGGCCGTCGCGCTGGCGCTCGTTCCGTTCTCGCTGTCGTGGCCCGTTCCCGCCGTCGGGCCGGTCGAGGGTGGGGCCGTCGCGCTGGCGCTCGTCTCGACGCCGCTCGCGTTCGGCAACGCCCTGACGAACGTCTCGCTCAACGCGCTCGTCTCGCTCAACGCCGCCGCCGAGGAGCAGGGCGGCGCCTTCGGCCTCACCCAGTCCGCGGGCAGCCTCGCCCGGACCGTCGGCCCCGCGCTCGCCGGCCTCCTCTACGTGGTCGTCGCCTTCTGGTCGCCGTTCGTCGTCGCCGGGGTGCTGTTCCTCCCCGTGCTCCTGCTGCTCGGGCGGGTGAGCCGGGAGGCCGTCCGGCCGGCGGAGTAGCCCGGAGCCCCCGCTCGTTCGCACTTCCCGGGGAGATCGGTGGCCCGTCGCCGGCCGACGGCGGCAGTGGTCCCACGGGGCCGCTCAGCCCGTGCCGGCCAGCGCCTTGCGCTCCCAGCGCCGCCCGGCGCGGGTGTAGAGCGCCGCGCCGATGCCGCCCGCGACGAGGCCGATGCCGACCGCCGCGCCGCCGGCCTGCAGCGGCGGGTAGAGGTCGAACGCGATGGCGATGATGACCAGCGGCAGGAGCACCGCCATCATCGCGAGCGTGAACAGCGCGAACGTCGGCGTGTCGAACAGGAGTTCCGTGGGTTCGAGCCCGGCGACGTACGCGGTGACGCCGAAGACGTACAGCGCCAGCGGCGGGAAGACGAGCAGCCCGACGACAGCCGTGTCGTAGCCGAACACGACGCCACCGAGCGCCAGGTACCCCAGCCCGACCGGGAGCGCGAGGATGGCGAACCCGATGAGCTTCGCGCGGAACACGGTCGTCAGGGTGACCGGGTAGCGGAGGTAGAACCGCCCGTCCTCGAACTGGCAGAGCCAGTTGTACGTCGTGAACGTCCCCAGCGCGAGGATGGTGGCGATGGTCAGCCCCGGGGCCGGCCGGACGGGGACGACCTCCGGCAGGTAGGCGAGGAGGACGGCGAGGACGCCGAAGACGAGCCCCTGCGAGAAGACGACCTTCCACAGCCCGCCCGACGACCGGCCGACATCGAGCAGCGACTTCGTGAGCGCGCCCTGGCGGTCCAGCCCGCCCAGCCGCGAGTGGAGGAACCGGAACCGGTCACGCGCCGTTCGGGCGGGCGTCCGCCGGTCGAACTCGAACAGCGCGATACCCACCGCCGTCAGGGCGACGGGCAGGACGACGCTCCCGGCGACCGCAGCGGGCGTCACCCGGGAGACGAGCTGGTACGGCGTGACGCTCACGACTGCGCCCCCCCGGAGGACGAGCGCCGCCACCAGGACGCCCGTCACGGCGAGGGAGGCGAGGCGCGACCGGGTGTAGACCCCGACGAGGAACAGCGACAGCGCCACGCCCAGCGTGAACATCCCGCCGGCCGTGACGAACACGAGCGGCACCGTCGTCCACGGGACGAGCCCGAAGTACGCCAGCGGCGCCACGCCCACCGCGAGCGGCAGGATGAACAGGACGGCGTAGTAGAGGACGTCCTTGAACACGAAGGCGATCATCAGCCGCCGGAAGCTCACGGGGAGGGTGCGCGCGGCGTACAGCAGCAGCGTCGTGTCCCCGAGCAGGTCCTCCAGCGCGTCCCGGCCGACGAGGCCGACGGTGCCGACCTGCAGTCCGAGCAGCGCGACGACGAGGTGGAGCCCGCCGAGCAGCGTGTCGGCGGCGGCGTTGCCCAGCGCGAAGAAGGTCGCCGTCCCGGCCGCGACGAACGCGACGAAGAAGGGGAACATGGCGAAGCGCCGGCTCCCGAACAGCTCCGAGTGGAGCCGCCACTCCTCGCGCACCATCCGGTCGAACAGGTAGCGGTACGAGACGGCCATCTACCGGTCCTCCGGCGCCTCGCCGCCGTCGGTCTCCGCTTCCGCGGGCCCCTCGCCCGGCGCGCTCGCCGCGGGGTCGGCGGCGTCGGTCGCCAGCCCCGCACCGACCTCCGTACCGGCCTTCGAGTCGGCGTCGACCGCCGCGAAGAACCGATCGAGGAGGCTCTCGCTCTCGTCGAGTTCGCGCGGGTCGATCTCCGCGAGCAGCCGCCCGCGGTTGATGATGCCGACCTGCGTGCAGACCTCCTCGGCGGTCCCGATGAAGTGCGTCGAGAGGAACAGCGTGTTGCCGTCGGCGCGGTACTCCCGGAAGAACCGCTTCACCCGCTCCTGCATGATGGGGTCGAGGTTCGTCAGTGGCTCGTCGATGAACACGACCTCGGGCTCATGGAGGAACGCCTGCGTGATGAGCACCTTCTGGCGTTCCCCCTGCGAGAGGTCCGTACACAGCGTGTCCAGCTTGTGCTCGAACTCCAGCCGGTCGGCCCAGGCGTCGACCCGGGGCTGGACCGTCTCCTCGTCGAGGTCGCGGGTCGCCGCGACGAACTCGAAGTACTCACGCACCGTCAGGAAGGAAGGCGGTCGGCCGTTCTCCGGCAGGATGCCGACCGCCTCGCGGGCCCGGACGGGCTCGGCGACGGGGTCGATGCCCGCCACCTCGGCGGTCCCCGCGTCGGGGACGAGCTGCCCGGTCAGGATGTTGATGGTCGTCGACTTCCCCGCCCCGTTCGGCCCGAGGAACCCGAACAGCTCCCCCCGCGGGACCGTGAGCGACAGGTCGTCCAGCGCAGTCACCTCCCCGTAGTGCTTGGCGAGCCCCTCGGTCCGTACCGCGGGCTCGCCCTCGTCACCGGTCATTGCCCACCCGTTCGAACCCGGCCGTCGTTAACCCTGTCCCGACCCGGGGTCGCTCGGCCCCGCGCGACTGTTCGTACTCCCGACATCTGCTGTACTCTACAACCTCGGTACAGCGCCACTCTATCCCGTATCCTGCTCGTGCGCCCGTTGCGCCGTGCGCCGTGCCCCGAGGAAGTCGGTGAGCAGTTCGACGAGCCGGCCGGGCTGATCCTCGGGAACGAGCGCGTAGGAGTCCGGTATCCGTTCGAGTCGTGCGTTCGGGAACAGCTCGGCCAGCCGCTCGGCGTCCGCGACGGGGAAGATGGGGTCTTCGGGAGCCCACGCCAGCAGGACCGGTCGGTCGAACGATGGGAACGCCTCGGCGGCCCTGTTCGTGTATCGCGGCGAGACGCCGAGCAGGGCCTTCCGGAGATCGCGCTGTACGGCGGGGTCCGTCGAGAGCGTGCCGACGTATCCCGCGAGGGTCTCCGCGTCGACGGGGTGTTTCGCCAGCAACCGGAACGCGAGCCGCCGCACGGCGGCCAGCCGGAGCGACCGGGCGAACAGCCCCGTGACGCCGGGTACCCGTGCCCCCCAGACGAACGGGAGCGCCTCGCGTGGCGGGAAGTTGTCGAACGCGTCGCAGTTCGTGAGCACCAGCCGCTCGACGCGCCCGGGGTACTCGGCCAGGAACACCTGACAGAGTGCACCGCCCGTATCACAGCCCACCAGCGTCACCCGCTCGACCCCGACGGCGTCGAGGAACTCCGCGAGCAGGGCGGCCACCCCGGTCGGCGTGAGGTCCGCATCGGGATGCATCGGGACATCGTGGCCGCCGAGCGGGAGCGTCGGGACGAGACAGCGGGCCGCCCCCGTCTCGGCCAGTGGCCCGGCGACGTTCCGCCAGAGGTCGCCGTTCACGAACGCGCCGTGGACGAACAGCACCGGGTCGCCAGTCCCCAGATCGTGGTAACGGAGTGTTCCCTGCGGGAGTTCGACCTCGTGAGGGTCGTCCGCCAGTCGGTTCGTCGGGCCACCGGCTTCGGTCCGGGACATACCCGAATCGTGGGCGCTTGCGGCCGTCAAGACACCGACGCGGAAATTCCGGGCGGCGCGGAATCCTTCCGGATGGCGGCATTGATGGTCGGGGGAACGAACGGGGCCGTATGGACGGAGACGATCTCGCAGAACTGCTCCGGCTCCGCCACGGGGTCCTCCGGGCGGTCGTCGAAGCCCCGCGCCCGAGACACGAACTCGTCGACGCCCTGCCGGATTCGAAGTCGACCGTCTACAAGGGACTCTCGCAGCTGGAGGCGGCCGGCCTCGTCGAACGCTCCGAGGACGGCTTCGTCCCCACCCTGTTCGGAACGGTGGCGCTCGCGCGGTACGATGCGCTCGCCGACACCGCCGCGCTCGCCGACCTGCTCGCCGATGTCCCCGCCGGGGCGGTCGACCCGGCGGCGCTGGTCGGCGCAGAGATCGTCCGTCCCGACGAGACCGACGTCGAGCGTCACCTCGATGCGCTCTGGGAACTCCTCGGCGACGCCGAACACGCTCGCGGCGTCTCCCCGGTCGTGTCGCCGGGGTACGTCGAGCGCTTCCGGGCACTGCTGGACAGTGGGCTCACGGCCGAACTGGTCCTCCCCACCACCGTCGTACGCTCGCTCCGGGACGAGCACCCGGACGCGCTGGCCGCCGTCGCCGAACGGACCACCCTCCACGAGTCGACCGAGTCGCTCCCGTTCGGCGTGGTCGTGACCGAGGGCGAGCACCCGCGGATGGCCATCGAGCTGCGTGATGGGCCACTCGTCACGGGCCTCCTCACGAACGACACGCCCGACGCCCTCCGGTGGGCCGAGGCGACCGTCGACCGGTTCCGTGCAGAGGCGACCGCGGTCGCTGTCGATAGGTCGTGAGGAATCGGGTCCGAGCGGTCAGGTAGCTTGGACAGTGAGAATCAGCAGCCGCGGCGGGCGTTCACTCCTCGATGGCGTTGGCGTACTCGATGGCGTCGACCTCGATCTGTCGCAGTTCGTCGGCCCGCGCTGCGCGTCGGGCCTGGATGCGTCGCGCGGCGACGACGCCGACGGCGATTCCGGCGACGATCATCGGGACCATGCCGACGACCGCGACCTGGCGCGCGCGGCTGTTCCCGTGGTGCTCCTCGCCATCGGGGGCCGTCGCGTCCTCGTGTTCGCCCTCGTCGTCGCGGCCGAACCGGGCGCTGGGGCTGAACGTCGCGTCGTACCAGTGGTTTTCGAGCAGGGTGATGTTCATACAACCGGTACGCCGGCTGAGAAGATAGCTGTTGCGTGCTACGCCACCGAGCCACACGGTTAAGCCGGCGGCCGCCGACTCGCCGTCATGCACGTCGGGTTCTGCTACTCGCGCATCCGCGAGGACGAGAAGCTCCTGCTGAACGAACTGGAGTCCCGCGGCCACGCGGTGACCCGCATCGACGTCCGCAACCCGGCGTTCGGGCTCGACGACACCGAGCCGCCGGGCGTCCTCGACGGGGTGGACCTCGCGCTCAACCGGTGTCAGGAGTCCTCGCGGGTACGGTACGTCAGCCGCTTCTGCGAGGAGTACGGCGTCCCCGTGGTCAACGACGCCGAGACCACGGCCGTCTGCGCGGACAAGGTGCGGGGCAGCCTCGCGCTCCGGGCGGCGGACGTGCCCACGCCCCGGACGGAGGTCGCGTTCGACCGCGAGACGGCGCTCGACATCGCGGACCGCTTCGGCTACCCCTGTGTCCTCAAGCCGGTCACGGGCTCGTGGGGCCGGCTCGTCGCCCGCCTCGACACCCGTGCGGCCGCGGAGGGGATGTTCGAGCACAAGGAGGTCCTCGGGAGTTACGAGCACAAGGTGTTCTACGTCCAGGAGTTCGTCGCGAAACCCGGCCGCGACATCCGCGTGGTCGCCGCCGACGGCGAGCCGGTCGCCGCGATGTACCGCTCCTCGGCGCACTGGATCACGAACGCGGCGAAGGGTGGCGAGGTCTCGGCCTGCACCGTCGACGACGAGATGCGCGACCTCGTCGCCCGCGCGAGCGAGGCCGTCGGCGGCGGCCTCCTCGGCGTCGACCTGATGGAGACGCCCGACGCCGACGAGCCCTACACCGTCCACGAGGTGAACGGGACCTGCGAGTTCAAGGCGCTCAACACCGTCGCCGAGCGGGACGTGCCCGGGGCCGCCGTCGACTGGCTGGAGACACGGGCGGGGGCCTGACCGGAGCCCCGCCGCTCCCGGTCGTGCGCGCGCCCGGCGGTCCACCTCCGTACTCTTGTGTCGTGGCCCCCTTCGGACGGGTATGCCCGACCGGATCACCGTCTACTCGGACTACGTCTGCCCGTTCTGCTACCTCGGCCGCGAGTCGCTCTCGCGCTACCAGGCGACCCGCGAGGAGCCACTGGAGATCGACTGGCACCCGTTCGACCTCCGCTCGAACAAGCGCCGGCCCGACGGGAGCATCGACCACTCCGTCGACGACGGGAAGGACGAGGCGTACTTCGAGCAGGCGAAGGAGAACGTCCGACGGCTGCAGGAGCGCTACGGCGTGGAGATGACGCTCGAGGTCGCGATGGAGGTGGACTCGCTGCCCGCGCAGCTGGTCTCCTACCACGTGAAACAGCAGGAGCCGTACGAGACGTGGCTCGCGTTGGACGAGGCGCTGCTGGCGGCGCTGTGGCGCGACGGCCGCGACATCGGCGATACGGACGTGCTCGTCGAGGTCGCGACGGTCGTGGGCCTCGACGGCGACCTCGTCCACGAGGCGCTCGACGACGACACCCTCCGGGCGGAACTCACCGAGCAGTTCGATGCGGCCCAGGCGACGGGCATCACGGGCGTCCCGACGTTCACCTACGAGGGGTACGCCGCGCGCGGCGCCGTGCCGCCCGAGCAGCTGGAGCGGCTGGTCGAGGGCGCGTAGCCACCCGACCCCGGGACTCTTCGGCCCGGCGGCTCTCGTCGCTCCCGTGTCCTCCGACCGCCCCACGTCGCTCGCCCGGCTCCTCGACCGGGTGGTCCGGCTCGGCTGGAATCACACGGAGCGCCGGCTCCGCCTGCCGTTCCGGCTCGTCCTCGCGCTCGTCGTCGCGGTGCTCGTCTCCCGCGTCGTGAGCGTCGGCATCGGCCTCCTCACGGACAACTACCGCGGCGGCGTCCTGGCGGGCGCGTTCCCGGGCGCCGACCTCGGGACGGTGCTCCGCGTCGTCAGTTCGCTGTCCGCGGCGCTCGGCATCGCCGTCATCGTCGCCGTCGCCGGGGTCGCGCTCGACCGCCGCCGGCTCCCCGACTTCGGCTTCCACGTCGACCGCTCGTGGTGGGCCGACTGTGCCTTCGGGACCGCGCTCGGCGTGGCGCTGATGGCCGGCATCTTCCTCGTCGGCTACGCGGCGGGCTGGTTCCGCGTCGTCGGGACCGCCTTCGCCGAGCCCGGGTTCTCCTTCCTCGGGCTGGTCGCCGGCTATCTCGTCGTCTTCGCCGCCGTCTCGCTGACGGAGGAGCTGATGGTCCGGGGGTACCTGCTGACGAACCTCGCGGAGGGGCTCCGGGTCGGCCCGGTCACCGGCCGCGTCGCGCTCGGTCTCGCCGTCCTCTGCACGTCGGGCCTGTTCGGCTGGCTCCACGCGGGCAACCCGAACGCGACGCTCGTGAGCACGGCCACCATCGCGCTCGCCGGGATCTTCCTCGCGGCGGGCTACGCGCTGACGGGTGAACTCGCGGTCCCACTGGGCCTGCACTTCTCGTGGAACTACGCCCAGGGCGTGCTGTTCGGCTTCCCGGTCAGCGGCCTCCGCGTTGGCGTCGCGCTCGTCCGCACGCGTGAGACGGGCCCGGACCTGGTGACGGGCGGGCGCTTCGGCCCGGAGGCGGGGCTGCTGGGTGTGGTCGCCATCCTGCTCGGTATCGCGGCCATCGCGGGCTGGGTCCGGTTGCGGAGCGGCGACCTGGGGCTGGCCGAGGCCGTGTGGACGCCGGAGCTACGGTGGCGCGAGCGCTGATGCGGTCACGCTCGCGCCGCTACTCGGTGCCCCCGTCCACCAGCTCGCGCTGGAACGCCCGCCCGACGGCGTACAGTTTGGCCAGCGTGTAGAGGCCGAGCGCGACCCCACTGAGCCCGGTGACGATGCTGAGCAGCGCCAGGTCGCCGACCGTGTAGGCGGCCGACTGCTGGGTCAGCTGGAGGTAGCTCGCGGCCGCGAGCCCGACGCCGAACGCGACCATGAACGACGCGGCGACCTGTGCGCTCCGCCACCAGTTGTAGAGGTGGTGCTCCAGCGCCCGGTCGCGCCGCTCGGCCGAGAGCCCCGGCGGGACGAGTGGGCGGCTGAACACGCCCAGCACCAGCCCCAGGCTGGCCGCCTGGACGAACGCCACCAGGCTCCCGACTCGCGCGAGGGGCTGCCGACCGAGCAGGAGGAAGGTCACGAAGTAGGCCAGCAGCGCCGCCGGCGCGAGGAAGTAGTCCACGGGGACCAGCCACTCGCTCGCCCGCCCCGGTTCGAGGTGCGAGCGCATCCCTCGGTACCCGAGCCCCCCGAGGGTCACCACGAACGCCAGCAGCACCACGCCGTCAGCGAGCGAGGGGGCGAGGAGCCGCCCGAGCGCGTCACGGGTCTCGAGTAGCGACGCCAGCAGTGCGACCCCGTAGGTGGCGAACAGGGCGGTGAACGTCCACACCGCACCCCGCTGCTGGAGGCTGTCGGCCATCGGCAGGGGTCTCGTCGGTGGCCGGCAAAGAAGCTCCGACCCGTCCCCGTCAGAACCCGCCCCAGCGCAGGTACACCATCACGAAGACGATGGCGAGCTGGAAGACCCCCTGGATGCCCGCCAGCTTCGCGTTGCGCATCCCGATGTCCGCGATGCGCTGCGTGTCGGGGTCCGTCGAGGTCATCTCCCTGTACATCAGCACCTCGCCGGGCATCAGGACGCCGAAGCCCAGCACGCTGAGCACGACGACGATGCCCAGCGAGACGGCGATAACCGTCGAGGTCATGGCGAACTCGGGGAGCGTCACCGCGAGGTAGGCGACGCTCGCGACCGTGGCGACGGCGAAGACGGCCTGCCAGCGGCGGTCGCCGAACGCGCGGAACTGGTAGCCGATCGACAGCAGCGCCGGCACCACGATGGCGAGGTTCATCAGCGCCAGCCACGGGTCGGCGTTCGGGAAGTAGCCCAGCCGCAGCGCCAGCGTGATGCCGCCGACGATGGTGACCAGCGCCAGCACCGGCATCAGGAACGTCATCTTCGGCGTGAACCGCTGGAAGATGTCGGCGCGGGCGTCCACGTCCAGGCCGCCGATGACCGGCCCCAGCACCGCGGCCATGAACAGGTCGATCCCCGTCCACAGCACGCCGGCCATCACGTGGACGTACGTGTGCTGCTGGACGGTCCCCATCGCCAGCACGTACGCCAGCGCCAGCACCGGCACGGCCACGGCGCCGGCCGCGAACGCCGGGTTCGCTCGATTCCCCATCCCCCGTATCGTCCCGCGAACGGTCGTCGTCGACATCGTGTGTGTCTCCGTCGGCCGGGTCACAAATTCGTTACTCCGGCGGCGACGTTTCGACGGCGGCTCAGGTGTCCGCGTCGACGAACGCCAGGACGTCGTCGGCGCCGACGAACCCCTCGGCGAGCCGCCGGACCGGCTCGCCGTCCTCGAAGTAGACCAGGAGCGGAACGCTCTGGACGGCGAACCGCTCGACCAGCGGCGGGTCGTCGCGGGGGTTGACGAGGCCGACGGCCACGTCGGTCGCGCGGGCGACGTTGCCGAGGACGGGCTCCATCGACGCGCAGATCGAACAGCCCTCCGTGTAGAACTCGATGAGGGCGCGGTCGTTGGCGGCGAGGAAGGCGTCGAGGTCGGCCTCGTCGGCGAGGTTCGTCGGACGGTCGGCGGTCGCGGCGTCGCTCATGCAGTTGGGGACGCACCCGATGCGGTTAAGCACCGTGCCGGGGGGCCTCAGGCGCGCTTCACGACCGTCAGCGCCGCCGTCCCGCCGACGCCGAGCGCGAACCAGTACGAGACGACCCGGTAGACCAGCGCGATGGCGAGCGCGACGGCGGCCGACTCGATGGCCACGGCGACCAGCAGCGCCACGAGGGCGGCCTCGACGCCGCCCAGCCCACCGGGCGTGGGGACCATCCCCGCCAGCGTCGAGGCCGGGACGACGAACAGCACCGTCAGCGGGCTGATGTCGACGCCGAGCGCCTGCCCGGCACAGTACAGCGGGAAGGCGAAGAACACCCAGCCGACGTAGGCGAATCCGACGGCCTTCACCAGCGCGCCCGGGTCCTGCGCGACCCGGCCGAACGCGGCGTAGAGGTCGTCGATGCGGTCGGCGACGCCGTCGACGCTGACGCGGTCGGTCCGCCTCGCGACCGGCGCGACCAGCCGGAGGAGGCCGCTCCGCACCTGCTCGCGCCAGAACCACCCCGCGCCCGTGACGACGGGGATGCCGACGGCCATCCCGAACAGGCCGAAGGCGAGCGGCCGCGTCGCGGCGGGCAGCGACGGCCGGGTCAACAGCACGCCCAGCCCGACGGCCGCGAAGCTGAAGAACGGCAGCAGGTTCAGCAGGTCGGCGGTGACGACCGACGCCAGCGAGTCCTCGTAGCTCGCGTCCGTGTCCCGCGAGAGGACGTACGCGATGAACGGTTCGCCGCCGGCCTGCCCCAGCGGCGTGACGTAGTTGGCGAACGTGGCCGCGAAGTAGGTCACCACCAGTTTCCGGTACGGCACGTCGATGCCGACCACCGCGAGGACGACCTGCCAGGCCTTCCCCCACGAGGCCAGACAGAGCGCCGTCGAGAGACAGCCCAGCACCACCCACTCGTACTCGGCGCCGGCCAGCGCCTGCGAGACCTCCTCCACGCCGAGCCCGACGGTCACGAGGTAGAGGAAGGCGATGGCCACCAGGAAGCCGACGCCGGTCTTCGCCAGCGTCTCGCGGGTGGCGAACTCGACGAACTGCCGGCCGTCGCTCATTATTCCATGTACCCGAGGTCCTGCAGCCGCGACTTCGCGTCGTCGCTCATATCGCCGAGCACGTCGTCGTCGTCGACGTCGGACCACTCGCCGCCGACCCACGCCTCGAACTCGGCGAGCGTCGCCTCCACCTCGGCGACGACGGGGTCGTCGGTCCCGACGTCCTCGGTCTCGCCGGGGTCCGCGTCGAGGCGGTAGCCTTCGTCGGGGATGCGCTCGTTGCGGATGTACTTCCCGTCGGCGCGCCGCGCCGAGCGCATCCGGGAGTAGAACCGCGAGTCCTCCGGCAGCTCGATGCCGGCCTCCTCGGCCTTCGTCTCCAGCTGGTTCAGCTCGACGACGGGGCGGTGGTACTCGACGAAGCCGTACTCGCCGCCCTCGAACTCGCGGGCCTCCTCGCGGAGGAGCGAGCGCGTCGCGTCGAACGCCTCGCCGCCGTGGTCGGGCGTCCCGGCCGCCTCCGTCGCGCCCGCGGCGTCCAGCGTCGTGTGGTAGAGGTCGAGCAGCTCGACGGTCGTCTCGTCGCGCCCCGGCTCCAGCCCGGGCGACTTGACCAGCAGCGGCACGTTCACGAGCGGGTCGTAGATGCAGAACTCGTGGCCGTACAGCCCGTGCTCGCCGTGGAGCTCACCGTGGTCCGCACAGACGACGACCGTGGTATCGTCCCACTGGCCCGTCCGCTTCAGGTGGTCGAACAGGCGCTCCAGCTGGGCGTCGATGTGGCGGATCTCGGCGTCGTACAGCCCGCGGATATCCTCGAACTCGGACTCGGAGATGTCCCGGGCCCCGCAGTTGTACTCCTTCGAGTTCTGACAGACGGCCTCGGGGTCCACCCCGGGCGCGAACTCCTCCCGATATTCGTCGGGCGGGTAGATCGGCAGGTGGGCGTCCATCAGGTTGATGAACGCGAACCAGTCCTCGGCCTCGTCGGTGAACTCGATGGTCCGGTCGATGACCTCCGGTGTCTTCGTGTCGGCGCCCTCGCCGCTGGCGAGGTACTCGTGGACCGTGTTGCCGAGTTCGACGAGGCGGTCGGCGACCGAGCGCAGGCAGTCGTTGTCGTTGATGCGCTGCCAGAGGTCCGCCAGCGTGCCCGAGAGGACGTCCCCGGGCATCACCTCGAAGAAGTTGTCCTGGTGGTCGAAGCCCGCCGTCAGCCGCGTGTACGGTGTTATCCAGGCGTTCGAGGAGTAGCACGCGGTGGCGTGGCCGTTCGCCCGGACGGCCTGGGCCAGCGTCCCGATGTCGTCCGCGAGGTAGGGGTCCTCCTGGGTGGCGGCGTGGTCGCTCGGGTACAGCCCCGTGAACATCGAGGCGTGGGAGGGGAGCGTCCACGGCGCCTGCGCGACCGCGTTCTCGTAGACGCGGGCCTCCGCGGCGAACTCCTCCAGCACCGGCGTCGTCGGGCGGTCGTGGCCGTACGGCGTCAGGTGGTCCTTCCGGACCGTGTCCAGCACCACGAACAGCACGTTGCCGTCCGCCTGGCCGCCCGCGTTCTCGGCTCCGGCGGAGTCGGCCGTCTCGCTCATACCCGCCTCTGTCCGTGCCGAGGCAAGAAACCCGCGGATTCAGTCGGCCACCACAGGAGCGAGTTACCGTGCGTAGCGTCCCCTTACTCGGCGAATCCCTGAATCGCTCCGGGGCCGTCTACGGGGCTCCCGGCTACCGCTCGACCGTCGCTGCGTCGGCCGCCCGGGCGAACTCGAAGCCGTCGTAGTCGTCCCGGGCGACCCGGTCGCAGATGTCGCGGTACATGTCCAGCCCGCCGGGGAACGGCGTGAACACCTCGGTCTTCCCTGGGACGTTGTCGCCCCGGTACCAGGAGTCGGCCTCCGAGAACAGCATGTTGTCGGCCAGCATGTTCGTGTTCGTGACCCACCGCTCCTGGGACGCCTCGGTCGGCTCGATGGCGTCGTACCCGTGCTCGTCCATGTAGGCGATGCAGTCGGCGATCCACTCGACGTGCTGCTCGATGGAGAGCGGCATGTTCGTCAGCACCGACGGGGACTGGGGCCCGGTGATGGTGAACAGGTTCGGGAAGCCACGGCTCATCAGCCCGAGGTAGGTCCGGGGCCCCGCCGACCACGCCTCCTCCAGGGTCAGGCCGTCGCGCCCCTCGATGTCCATCGCCAGGATGGCGCCCGTCATGGCGTCGAACCCCGTCGCGAAGACGAGCACGTCGAGTTCGTACTCGTTCGCGGTCGTCTTGATGCCCCGGGCTGTCACGCGCTCGATGGGTTCGCCGTCGTCGCTGACGTCCACGAGCGAGACGTCGTCGCGGTTGTACGTCCGGTAGTAGTCGTTGTAGTCCATCGGCGGCCGCTTCGCGCCGTACGGGTGGTCCGTCGGGACGAGCTTCTCGGCGAGGTCGGGGTCGTCGATCTTCTCGCGGATCCTCTCGCGGATGAACTCCGAGATGACCGCGTTCACCTCGGCGTTCGTGAGGACGTGGCCCGGCTCGAACGCGTGGAGGAACCGGAAGCCGCCCTGCTGCCACCGCTCCTCCAGCGTCTCGCGGATCTCGGCCTCCGACAGCGAGGCCGCCGAGTAGTGGTCGTGCTCGAACGGCATCCCCAGCCGGGAGTCGCGGGCCCGCTTCCAGATGTCGTCGTAGTTCGCGCGGATCTCCGCGTACTCCTCGTCCTCCAGCGGCCGGTTGCGCGCCGGGACGGCGTAGTTCGGCGTCCGCTGGAAGACGGTGAGATGCCCGGCGGTGCCGCCGGTCTCGGAGATGAACTGGATGCCCGTCGACCCGGTGCCGATGACGCCGACGCGCTTGCCGGCGAGGTCGACGCCCTCCTCCGGCCAGCGGGCGGTGTGGTACTGCTCGCCCTCGAACTCCTCGAGCCCGTCGAACTCGGGTCGGAACGGCTCGGAGAGACAGCCCACGCCGGTGATGAAGAAGCGCGTCTCGACGACCTCGCCGTCGGCCAGCTCGACGGTCCAGGTGGCCGCGTCCTCGTCGTAGGTGGCGGATTCGACCTCGCGCTCGAACGCGATGTCCCGGCGCAGGTCCAGCTCGTCGGCGACGAAGTTCAGGTACTCGAGGATCTCGGGCTGCTCGGGGTAGCGCTCGCTCCACTCCCACTGCTCGCGGATCTCGTCGGAGAAGGAGTAGCAGTAGATGTGGCTCTCGCTGTCGCAACGCGCGCCCGGATACCGGTTCCAGTACCACGTCCCACCGACGCCGTCGCCCTTCTCGTAGACGCGCACGTCCAGGCCCTGCTCGCGCAGGCGATGGAGCATGTACAGTCCCGAGAACCCCGCGCCGACGACGACGGCGTCGACGTCTGTGGCTCCGTCTCCCGGTCCTGTGTGCGTGTCCGCCTCAGGCATGGCTGGTCACTGGGGGAGAGGGGGTGTCTGTCGGGATTAAGTCTGGTGCCTGTCCAGCGGTCGACGTTGATATGGGCCGTCCGCCCCGCGGCACGTGGCGGTCCTGGCCTCGCCCGGATACATCTCCGGCCGAGGATTGATGTACGGAGACGAACGACACGCACGTGATGGCGAAACAGGCCGGCCGCATCGTCAGTGATCTGATGGACGAGCCGCACCTCGCGGAGCACCGGATCTCCGTCCGCCGGATTCACGCGCTCGTGGAGGAACGCGGCCTCGATCCGCAGGCGGCCGCCGACTCCCTCGGTGTCGGCGTCGCGGAGGTGTACCGGGCACTGACGTACTACCACGACAATCCCGGGGAGATGCACGAGGTCGAGCGCCGCCGCGCGCAGCGCATCGAGGACTCGCGGGCGGCCGGCGCGGTCACCGGTCCAGAGGACATCTGAATGCCCTTCCGGCTCCTGTTCGACGAGATGACCGAGGCCAGCCTCGCGGACTACTGCGAGCGGATGGGCCACGACGTGGAGCGGGTCGTCGAGGTTCCGGAACTGGGTCCGGGGAGCGATGACTCGGAGATCGTTCCGTACGCCGAGCGCGAGAACCGTCTGCTCGTCACCTGTGACGACGACTTCCTCGGCGAACACGATGCGGTCGACCGTATCGGTGTCCTGTTCCAGCCAGACGACAGATTGCCCCCGTTCGAGGCAGCCAATATCATCGATGCCGTCGCGACCCACGTCGGCCAGAAGCAGGTAGCACAGGGTGGCGTGGCCTACCATCTGACGGACGACTGGCTCTGATCCGTGGCGGTGTCGTAGCTGTCGGAGGCTCTCGCCCTCCGTTGTGGCGTCCGAAGAAGGTGGAACGTCGCGACCGACCCGGCCTACTCGCCCGAGCCCGTCTCCGCGGCTGCGCCGCTCCGTTCCTCGGGCTCGGTCGCGGTACTCACTCGCCCGAGCCCGTCTCGATGGGGGCGCCGACGAGGTTGCCCCACTCGGTCCAGGAGCCGTCGTAGTTCGTCGTGTTCTCGTAGCCGAGCAGCTCGTGGAGCGCGAACCACGCGATGGAGGAGCGCTCGCCGATGCGGCAGTAGGCGACGACGGACTGCGAGTCGTCGATGCCCTGCGCGCCGTACAGCTCCGCCAGCTCCTCGCGGGACTTGAAGCGGCCGTCGTCCTGCACCGTCGCGGCCCAGGAGATGTTCTCGGCGCCGGGGATGTGGCCACCGCGCTGGGCGGTCTCCTGCAGGCCCGGGGGCGCGAGGATCTCGCCGGAGAACTCCTCGGGCGAACGGACGTCGACGAGCGGGATGCCACGCTCGATGGCGTTCTCGACGTCGTCGCGGTAGGCGCGGATGGTCTCGAACGGACCGCCGGCGTTGTACTCCTGTGCGGAGAACTCCGGTGCCTCGTCCGTGAGCGGGTAGTCGTTCTCGACCCAGTAGTCGCGCCCGCCGTCCATCAGGCGGACGTCGTCGTGCCCGTAGTACTTGAACTGCCAGTAGGTGTAGGCCGCGAACCAGTTGGAGTTGTCACCGTAGAGGACGACCGTGGAGTCCTCGGTGATGCCGTGGGAGCCGAGCAGGTCCTCGAAGTCCGCCTTCGAGAGGATGTCGCGCTCGGTCTGGTCCTGCAGTTCCGTCTCCCAGTTGAAGCCGATGGCGCCGGGGGCGTGCCCCTCGTCGTAGGCCTCGGTGTCCACGTCGACCTCGACCAGTCGGTGGGCGGGGTCGTCGCTCTGGAACTCGTCGAGTCGGTCCTCGACCCAGTCGGCGGAGACGAGGACGTCCTTCGCGTAGCTGTCTTCGACCATTTCGTTCCCCTATACCCGGACCCGAGAGATAACCCTACCACCACCGGCAGGACAGGCCGCTCATGGCTGTTTCAGGATTTTGTTGCCGGTAATTCCGCGGGGCCAGCCGTCCCTCGTCCGGGCAGTTGACCGTCCCTGTCCCGGTTCCGGCTCCCGGAGTCGAATTGCAGTCCAAATAGCCGCCACGGAGACGGCAATATCTTCTGGTATCGCGTATCCCGGGCCCCGTTCGCCGCGCTCGCCGGGTTGATGCCCGCGGAGCGTGGAGAGGGGAGCATGACCGACGAGGACGCCCGACGGCAGGCCGTGGCCGACGGGTCCGGTACGGCGGCGGGGCCCGGCGACACCGACGACGAGGTGCCGGTCGTCGTGAGCGTCGACTGGCTGGCGGCCCACCGCGAGGACCCGGATGTGGCCGTCGTCGACGTCCGCGATGCCTGGGAGTTCGACGGCATCGGGCACGTCCCGGGGGCGGTGAACGTCCCGTTCGACGCCTTCCGTGCGACCGAGCATGCGGCGCAACGCGCCGGAGACAGCGCGAGCGGCGACGAGCCGCGAGCGCACGGCGAGGCCGAGGCCGGGATGCTCCCCGGGTCGCGGGCGTTCGCCGACCTGCTGAGCGAGGCCGGCATCGACAACGGCGACCGCGTCGTCGCCTACGACGACACGAACGGCGTCTTCGCCGCCCGGCTGCTCGTCACCGCCGAGCTGTACGGCCACGACCCCGACCGCCTCCACCTGCTCGACGGTGACTTCTCGGCCTACAATCTGGCCCACGAGACGACGAGCGCGGCCACCGAGGTCGAGCCGACCGACTACCGCGCCGCGTACCAGGAGCGGGGCCCGCTGGTCCCTCTCGCCACGGTCGAGGCCGCCATCGACGACCCCGGGACCGTCATCGTCGACACGCGCGAGGAATGGGAGTTCGAGGAGGGACACATCCCCGGCGCGGTCCGGCTGGACTGGCAGGAACTGGTCGACGCGGAGACGCGGGGCCTGCTGCCGGCCGACGAGATGCGCGACCTGCTCGCCGAGCGCGGCATCCGCCCGGGCGAGCGGGTCCTGCTGTACTGCAACACCGCCCGGCGCATCAGTCACACGTACACGGTGCTCCGGCATCTCGGCTTCCCGAACCTGGCGTTCTACGAGGGCTCGCTGACGGAGTGGGAGGCCGCGGGCAACACGCTGGAGACGGCCTGAATCGGGCGCTCGTCCGGGCCGTCCGTGTCGTCCGCTCAGTTGTCCGGGCTGCCCGTGTCGTCCGGACCGCCCGTGTCGTCCCCCAAGCCTCGCAGCCCTTCGTCCGGTCGCCGGGGGTCGTCGCCTCCGCCGCTCGGACCACCGCCGTCCACGTCGAGCCGGGCCTGTCGCCCCTTCGCGGTCCGCGAGAGCAACTCCACCGTCTCGACCAGCAGCGCGACCACGAGCGGTCCGGCGATGAAGCCGATGGCGCCGACCGTGAGGAGGCCGCCAGTGAAGCCGATGAAGTACAGCGACGTGGGCAGGTGGGCCGCGCGGCTCGCCAGCCGTGGTCGGATGATGGCGTCGGGGGCGAGGCCGACGAAGACGGCACCCAGCACCGCGACGAGGATCGCCCGCGTGGGCATCCCGGTCAGGATGTCGACGCCGGCCAGCGCGGCGACCAGAACCCCCGGCCCGACGATCGGGATGAACTGGAGGATGCCCGCGACGACGGCCAGCGTGAACGGGGCGCCGTAGCCCAGTGCCCCGAACACGACCAGCGCGACCGCGAACGTCCCCGCTGCCGTGGCGGCCTGCAGGACGTAGATGCCGTACAGGGTCTCCCGGACGCGCCGGTCGAGCGCCACCAGCACGTCGTGGTAGGCCGGGGGTGTCACGGCGAACGCGGTCCGGCCGACGGAACCGGGCCGCACCAGCAGTGCGAACAGCAGGATGGCGAACAGGAACAGTTTCAGCGCGAGCACCGGCGCGGCGGTCGCCACGTCCACGGCGAGCGACTGCAACGCCCCCCTGGCGGTCGCGAGGGCGGTGGTCGTGTCGAGGGTGTAGCTGAACTCCCCCAGCGGGACCGTCACCTCCTTGGGGACCGTACGGAGGAGGGTGAACAGCGACTCGCGGCGGTTGTAGAGCACGAGCGCGAACGCGGCCACGACGACGAGGACGACGCCGAACGCGGCCCCGGTGACGACCGCGCTCGCCCAGTAGGCCGGCACCCCGCGGTCGACGAGTCGACGCTGCACCGGGTAGAGGACGTACGCGACGGTGACGGCGAAGAAGACGGTCTGGAGGACGTCGAACAGCACCACCCCACAGAGCAGCAACAGTCCGGCGACGAGGCCGGCCAGCAGCCGGCGGCGACGGCGAGCGAGAGACACGCCATCCGCTTTCGCGTCGTGTGACAAAAAGTCACGCGTCGATCGGGCCGGGCCGGCGGCCCCTCAGCCCCCGTCCTCGCCGACCGCCTCGCGGAAGCGCTCCAGCCCCAGCGACAGCATATCCGGCGAGACGGCCTGGAACTCCTCGCGGTCCGGGCCCAGGTACTCGCGGACGCTGTTCCAGGCCTCTCGGGCGTAGCGCTCGTCCAGCAGCACCCGGACGCCGACCTCCTCCGGCCCTCGGATGACCCGGCCGACGGCCTGCCGGGCCTTGCGGACAGCGGGCACCGTCAGTGCGTACTCGAAGCCGTCGCCGAAGCGCCGGTCGTAGGCGGTCCGGAGCGCCCGCGTCCGGGGGCTGGCGGTGTTGATGAGCGGGACCCCACAGACGACGGCGGCGCTCAGGCGGTCCCCGCGGTAGTCGACGCCCTCCGTCAGCGTCCCGCGCAGCGAGGTGACGAGCACCTTCCCCGGCCCGTCGAAGAACCGCTGCTTGAGGTCCTCGGTGACGTCGTCCGCCGACGATTCGTCGAGCAGGACCTCCTTCTCGACCGCCCCCCGGAGGTACTCGGCGGCCCATTCGGCCTCGGCGTAGTTGGGCATCCCGACGAGGACGTTGCCCGCCACCGACGCGACCTCCCGGAGCGCCGACGCGTGGATGCGCCGGGCCTCGGTCTCCTCGCCCGGTGCGCCGCGGTTCTCGAAGGTGAACGGTGGTGCCGCGACCGCGAACGACTCCCGGTTCTCCGGCGGGAAGTCCAGCCCGTAGCTCCGGGTGATGACGGGCCGGTCCTCCTCGCGTTCGAGGTGGTTCAGCCCGGTCACCTCGGCGAAGGCGTCCAGCGGCTCGAGCGTCGCGCTCATCAGGACGCCGCCGCCGAACTCGTCGAGGCGCTCGGCGATGGCGTCGCCGGGCAGGCAGTTGTGGAGCGCGAACCGCGCGTTGTACGCCCGGCGCCACGAATCGGTCGGCTGGGCGTCGTCCCAGGTCCGCTCCAGTTCGATCTCGCGGAAGTGATCCACGTGGTCGGCGCGGGCCCACGCGCCCAGCGCGCGGCCCACCGCGGGCGCCGTCCGCTTCGTGTCCTCCTCCTCGACGCTGTTCAGGATCCGCGCAGCGACGGCACACGCGCTCTCGGCGCGCACCCAGTCGCGCTCGGTGTACCCCTCCTCCTCGGCCCACGCCGTGAGGTCGTCCGTCCGGGGCGTCTCGGGGTCGCGCAGGGGGATCTCGTCGTCGGGCAGGTCGTTCAGGTCCGCCCGCCAGCCCCGGTGCTCGCGGTCGAGGTAGGACTCGACCCGCCGGCCGAGTTCCGCCCGGAGGTCGCGGAGGAACTGGCGTGTGCGCTGGAGGTCCTCGAGGTCGACGGTCGCGTCCGATAGCTCGGCGCGGATCTGGTCGACCGGCCCTGTCTGCCGCCCGGTCTCGTCGGTCATCGTCAGCGGCTGGACGACCTGTGCGAGTTCGCTCTCGGCATCGCGCAGCGACACGTCCGCGACGCCCTCGCTCACGAGGTCGCGCACGCGCGGTTCGAGCATGTGCGCCTCGTCGCAGACGACGAACGTCTCGTCGTCGAGCAGCGCGCCCGTGAACGTCTCGACAGTCGTGGGGTCGAACGCATGATAATAATTCCCGAGAACCACCTCCACCTCCGGCAGCAGCGCCCCCATCACCGAGTGCGGGCAGGTCCCGGCGTCGACCGACAGCCGCGTGAGTTCCTGTGCGTCGATGTGGCCCGTCTCCGTCCAGTCGAAGGGGACCGCCTCCGACGCCTCGCCGTCGTCGGGCAGGTCCTCGAGGAACTGCGCGTAGAACGGGCAGTACTCCACGTCGTTCCCGGATTCTGGGGTCCCTTCGGGGTAGGGCGCCATCCCGCCCGCGGCTTCGAGGTAGTCGGCCGCGTCGCCGCCGCTCCCGGAGTCGGCCAGCCCGACCTGCTGGGAGCGGGCCTGCGCCGCGAGGTCGCCCGCGCTCGTCTCGTCGGCGAGCGCCCGGGTCCGCTCGCGCAGCCCCTCGCACCGCTCGTAGACGTTCGTATCGTCGATACCGCCCGTTCCCGCGACGTTGTACGCGCACACGTCGGCCTTCCCGACGAGCGTGAGCCCCGACACGGGGGTCCAGTCCTCGGGCAGGTTCGCGTTGATGATGCGGAGGTCCTGCTCGAACTGCCGGAGCTGCTGCTTGACGCTCGTCAGGCAGAGGACCCGCTCGTACTGCGTGTCCGGGTCCCGGACCAGCTGGATGCCCGCGGTGAGCGCGATATGCGTCTTGCCGGTGCCGCAGGCACCCTCCAGTGCCACGAAGCCACCGCTCTCGCCCGTTCCGATGGCCGTCTCGATGCCGTCGACCTGGTCGTCGTACGGCTCGGCGTGGCCGAACACGTCGCGCCAGGGCTGGTCGTCGTCGTGGTCGCCGCTCTCGCCGCCCGCGTCGCCGGTTCCGCCGCTCGTCCCGGCGTCGTCGCTCGAAACGTCGGCCCCCTCGGTCACGAAGTCGGGTCGGGCGTCACCGGCCATAGGCGTGTCGGGTCCTCCTCCCGGGATGGGTCTTGAAGTTGTGTGTGGGTTGCATATAAGTATTTTATATTCAAAGTTAGTAATCAAGCGCAGATTTTGGTATCATATACTACTGTTTTGGATGATAGTATGCCCTGCGACGATAGACATGTCCACGAAGCCCTCACGCTCTCGACTCGGGGGTGGTTCGAAAATCGGTGATTTTCGTCATCACGAGAGAGCTCCGCTCTCTCGAACGACCTCGCTGCGCTCCTCGGGTTCGCTTCGCTCGGCCTGCGGTGCTTGCGTCGTCCACCTTCGTCGAGTTCTGGAAGACGTTCCTGCTCGCGTTGCTGCGCGGGCTGCGACTTCCAGCGTTCGCGCTTCGCGCTCACAGCGCTCGCTCTTCGAGTCCGCCAGGGGGTTGTGTTTCGAGTCGAGCGACGCGCGTTGTGGTTCCAGCGGAGTGCTAGTGCCCCCACACCTCCCCGCGCCAGCGCCGGGGACCACCGAACACGCTCGCTTCGTCGTCGGGCTACGCCCGACTGCAAGCGGGACGGAGTCCCGCCCTGCTCGCGGTTCGGCGCGGGTGGCGCTGGCGCGCTTCCTGATTCCGGAACCGGCCGACCGAGCAACCGCTCTCCGGCCGGGAGCGCGTGGCGCAGCGCGGACGCGCAAGCCCGCGCGACCTGGGGAAGGGCAGGGCCACCGCGCCCGTGACACAACTGACTCCTGGCGGACTCGAAGGGCGAGCGCGCTCAGCGTGGCCCCGGCGACGTAAGCACCGCAGCGGATGCCCGGAACGGCGCGAGCGGAGCGAGCGCCGCACGCCCGGACCGCGAGGAGCGCAGCGAGCCGCGGCCGCCTGAGCGCGCGAGGGCTTCGTAGATGGTTCCGTTACCGGAGGTCCTCGCTTCATCGCTGCCGACATCTGTGACACCACGCGACCACCACGCCCGAGCCCCGACGGTTTACCCGTCCGCCCGCCCAACTCCCGGTATGAGCATGGACGCCGACTTCGACGCCGAGGCGTGGGCGACGGAACTCGAGGAGTACCGCGCGGAGAAGGACGAGTTCTTCGCCGAGCACCGGCAGTCACCCATCCCGGCGGACGACCGCGAGGACTTCGAGGGGCTGACCTACTACGACCCGGACCCCTCGCTGCGCGTCGCGGCGCGGGTCGAGCCCGCCGACGGCGAGGACACCATCGAACTGGAGATGACGCAGGGCGAGCCCCAGCCGTACGAGCGCGCGGCGAAACTCGTCTTCGAACTCGACGGCGGGGAGCACGAGCTGTACGGGTACGAGCAGGTCCAGCCCGAGGAGGGCCACGACCACGCGGCGGACGACACGACGACGTTGTTCGTCCCGTTCCGGGACGGCACCACGGGCGATACGACGTACGGTGCGGGCCGGTACATGGAGTTCGAGGTGGAGGGCGACCTCGCCGACGCGGACGAACTCCCGCTGGATTTCAACCTCGCGTACCACCCGTTCTGTGTCTACAACGAGGCGTTCGCCTGCCCGCTGGCGCCGCCGGAGAACACGCTCGACGTGCGCATCGAGGCGGGCGAGCGGCTGGCGCGGTCGCTCGGCTCCGACTGACCCGGGCGAGCGGCGTCAGCCCCGCATGAGGTTCATCACCTCGTCGGCCACGTCCGGCGCGACCGCGAGGACGTAGGACTGGCCGGGTTCGAGGACCGTCTCCGGGCCGGCGATGGTGTCGCCGGCGGCGTCCGAGACCACGAGGCTCCCCCGCGGGAGCGCGACGTCGGCCAGCGCCCGCCCGGCGACGGGGGCGCCCTCGGCGACCCGGACCTCCAGGATGTCGAGCGCGCCGGTGGCCTCGGTCAGCGTCTGGACGTCGTGCTCGATGGCGTTGGCGGTCGCGCGGGCGCCGGCGCGCTCGGGGAAGGTGACGGCGTCGACGAACCCGGCGTACTCGTCGCCCACCTCGCGGTCCGTCCGCATCACCGTCTCGAGCCCCGATTCGAGCCGGGTGGCGACCATGCAGGTGGCGAGGTTGACCCCCGTCCGGCCGGTCAGCGCGGCGAGCGCGTCGGCGCGGTCCAGCCCGGCCTGTTCGAGGATGGACGGCCGCGTCGCGTCCCCCTGGATGACGGTCGCGATGTACTCGTCGCTGAGCGCCTCCACCCGGTCTGGGTCCTCCTCGACGACGACGACGTCGTGCCCCCGGTCGTCGAGGAGTTCCGCGGTTCGTGTCCCGACCCGGCCGCCCCCCACGACGACCACCCTGAGCGATGCCACGGTCAGTCACCCCCCTCCTCGGCGAGGTCGCCGTCGACGGGGGCCCCCGCCCCGACGGCTTCCCGCCGCCGTTCGAGCGCGTAGTACGCCACCACCCCGAGGACGATCCAGCCGGCGCTCAGCGCCAGCGCCAGCCGGTCAGTCCGGAAGAGGTACTCGACGAGGACGCCGGTGAGCAGGAGGTTCAGCACGATCCCCAGCACCGGCGGCACCGGGTAGTAGGGAACCTCGTACGGACGGTTCATGTCGGGGCGCTCCCGGCGCAGTTTCATCAAAGCACCGTTGACCACGACGAACGACAGCAGGAAGAACAGGCTGGACATGTTGCCCGCGCTCTTCGTGGGGAGGACGACCGAGCCGAGCATCACGATGGCGCTGCCGAGGATGGCGAGGAACGGCGTCCCGAAGCGGTGGTGGATGGTCCCGAAGCGGGGGAGCAGCTGTCCCTCCCGGCCCATCGAGAACGCCACCCGCGAGGACGCGATGACGACGGCGTTCAGCGCCGTGACCGTCGAGAACACCGCGCCGAAGACGATGACGGCGCCCCCGTTCTGGATGACCGGCAGCCCCGTCGGCATGAACGAGGTGGCCGCCGCCGCGATGCCGGCCTCGCCCGCCGCCGCGAGCCCCGGTGCGCCGAGGGTGCCGATGGCGACGGTCACCACGAGCAGGTAGACCACGACCGTCGCGCCGAGGCTCACGAAGATGGCCTTCGGGATGTTCTCGCGCGGGTTCTTCACCTCCTCCGTGACCGTGGTGATGAGGTCGTACCCCTCGAAGGCGATGAAGGTCAGGCCCATCGCCGGGAGGATGCTGAGTGCGCCCCCCTCGCCCGTGAACAGCGGGTCGAAGTTCTGGAACGTGAAGCTCGTCTCCCCGCCGCCGCCCGCCGACAGGAAGCCGAAGGCGACGAAGACGAGCAGGATGGTGACCTTGACCGCCGTGAATATCGTCTCGACGCTCCCGCTCGCGGCCGTCGAGACGGCGTTCACGGCCACCAGCCCGAGCACCGCGACGAACGCCAGCGCCACCTCGGCGGGGACCGCCGGGAGCACCGGCAGCGCGACGGCGCCGACCTCCCCCGGCGGCGGGACGTAGCCGTAGACGTGCAGCAGTTCGAGGAAGTTCGGCGCGAACCCCAGCGCGTACAGCCCGCCGGCGATCATGTAGGCGAACCAGAGCATCCACCCCATGACGAACGAGGCGAGGTCGTCGAAGATCTCCCGGACGAAGGCGTAGCCCCCCCCGCTCTTCGGGATGGCCGAGGCCAGCTCCGCGTACGAGAGCCCCGTGAACGCCGTGACGGCGCCGTTGAGCGCGAACACGAGGATGGCGGCCGGGCCGGAGAGCTCGGCCGCCAGCCCCGTCAGCACGAAGATGCCGGCGCCGATCATCGCCCCCATCCCGATCATGGTCGCGTCGAGGAGCCCGAGTTCCGCCGCGGGCTCGCGTTCGCCGTGGGACATCTACAGGTCGTCCCGATGCCCGACCCCCTGGTAGTTAACGGTACGGTCAGTCGGGCGCCCGACCGACGGATAGCCGGCCGGACTCAGCCCCGGGTCAGTTCGGCCGCGATGCCGTGTTCGTCCACGAGGTTCTCCCGAACCTCGGCGAGGAGTTCCGCCCAGGAGAGCTCCCCCATCAGCCAGAGTTTGGCTGGCCGGTCACTCGGGACGGCGGCACGCATGTCCTTGTAGGTGAGACCACACTCCTCGCCGAGGCGGTGCTTCCAGCCGGTGTCCTCGTACCCGTCGACGGTCACTTCGGCGTCGTAGTCCTCCCACTCGTGGCCGCTCCAGAGGTACGCCGCGAGGCCATGGGTACGGATCCAGTGCTTGAGCTCGCCGCCCTCCTTCTCGACGCTGACCGCCGTCCCGTCGAGTTCCGGGAGCTTCGGGAGTTCGATGGGCACGTCGCCGAACCCGCGCCGGATCTCGTGGGCGTACCACTCGGGGTAGGCGAAGGCGCGGCGGTAGTCGCTCCAGACGTCGATTATCGTGTCGAGCCACCCGTCCTCCGCGGCTTCCTCGAGGTCGGTGTAGAGCCGGAGGTCGGTGAGTGGGACGTCGTCGAGCGCGTAGCTGAGGAACTGCACCGTGTAGGGGTCCTCGAACGAGGGGAAGCCGCCGTCGTCGCCCGACCGCCGGAAGGTGTACTGCCCGGCACCGAGCCCGGTCGGTCCCGGGAGCGAGGTGTTCTCGTCGCTGTGGAGCATCCAGACCGCCCGGAGTCCGCTGGTTCGATTCCCGAACCCACCAACGACCTCGTCGTCCCACGACAGCACGGCGGCGTCCCAGGCGTGACTCCCGCGGATTCGGTCGTCCAGTCGGTCACCCAGGTCGCCTGCGAGGTAGCCTTGCTCGTGGAAGGCGCTGAGTGAGGTGAGCTCCTCCTCGAGTGTCTCGCGGTCGAGGTCCTCGCGGAGTTTCCGCTCGTCGAGCGCGAGCCGGCCGATGCGCCCGCCGTACTCGGCGTCGGTGAGCTCGTCCAGCTTGTCCTCCCGGTCCGCGAGCAGCTCGTCGAGGTCGTCCTCCTTCTGCTCGATGCGCTCCCGCAGCTCCTCGGTCCGTTCATCGAGCCGGTCCAGCTCCGGTTCGACCCGCGTCTCGAGCAGCTCCTCCTCGCGGGCGCGGACCGCACGCCACGTCTCCGACACCGCCTCGTGTGCCGCCCGTCGCTCCTCGAGTTCGTCCAGGCGCCGCCGGCACTCGTTCAGTTGCTGTTCGTGGTCGGGACCGAGGATACCGAGGTCCGGAAGGAACCAGCGCCCGCCCTCCTCGATGGTCCGCTCCAGACGTTCGATCTCCTCCCGGAGGTACGTCCCGAGCGCGTCGGCCCGCTCGGGCACCGTGCTGGCGCCGGAATCGATTCGCTCCGTCCCGTCGGCCCGCTGCCACTCGTCGTCGACCAGCTCCCGGAGCGCCGCCTGGCGCCGCTGTTCCGCCGCCGTGAGGCGCTCGTCGGCGCGCTCCAGGGCCAGCAGGAGGGTCGGCTCGTCGTGCTCCCCGTCGAGGGTGTCGACGAACTGGTCGACCTCGTCGGGGGTCGCCTCGGCGAGCGCCTCCCCGGAGCCGATGGTGCGGTCCAGGGCCGCTTCGACCTCCTCGGCGACCGAATCCGGTTCCCCGCACTCCCGGAGTGCCACGGTCGGATCGTCGACGGCTCGCTCCAGAACCGCCCGCTCTCGCTGTGCGTCGCGGAGCCGCCCCACGAGCACTCCCTCCCCGTCGCCGCGCCCGACCTGCTCCCGGAGCTCCGCGATCCGCTCGTTCAGGTCGCAGTACGTCCGCACGCCCTCGATGGGGACCGAGAGCTGGGTCTGGTCGAACGAGCCGACCCGGTGCCTCGGTGTCATCATCTTGGCTCTCATCCGACCCCTGCTGTAGAGCCGCATGGAGCCCCATTCGGCTGCGATGCCGTAGATCGCCGCCGTGATCCTGTTTCTGACCGTGTCCAGGTACGGTTCCGGACCACGGTCGTCGCCGGCCATCCGGGCCTCGTCGACGCCGACGAGGAAGTACTCCCAGTACGGCGGTCCGGTCAGTTCCCGCCGTGCCTCGATCTCGTCGGTGTCGGGCATCGTTCCGTCGTCAGCGTCATCGATTCCCGCGTACCGGTAGATCGGCAACGGGTCGTCCGTCCCGGCGTCGATGAGCTTCTGCAGATCCCCGAGCGCGGCGTAGGTGTTGGCGTAGTACCGGTCGTCGCCCGGTGGCCTGAGCGTCCCCGTGTCCTCCGGGAGCTCCGGAAGGATTCCGATTCCGGTGGCGTACACGCCGATACCGCGCTCGCCGTGCAGGTCCGTCGAGAGCTCCCTGATGATGCTCGCGACGAGCGGGACGGTTCCGCTCCCGGTCCCGCCACCCAGCGAGTGGACGTGGACGACGTTGAGCTCCGGGGGGAGGTCGGACGAGGCCTCGATCGCGTCCGCCTGCTCCTCGAGCGCCTCGCTGATGGCCTCGACCGTCGCGTCGTACGAGCCGCCGCTGTCCAGCTTGTACCGCCCGACCGGTCGCTGGCGCTCGGCCCCCTTCGCGCCGATCCGCATGTCCTCAGTGAGATACGGGTAGGCCCGCTTGTCCGCCGCGATGTTCTTCGCCGGTGCCCGAAGGGGGACCTGCGTGGCCGCATCCGGGGCGTCCCTCAGCGCGTCCTCGTCCGAGTCGACCGCCACGTACTCGAAGCGTTCGTCGTACTGGTCTCCCCACCCGAGCCCGTCGCTGTCGTGGAGCCGGTCGATGACGCTGCATCCCGCCCCCCCGACCCCCACGACAACCGTCGGCGTCATCGGCATACCCGTCGGCTGGACTCGTCGGGCCTTCATCCTTTGCCAGCCCTGCCCCCGGAGAGTGTTCCGGAGTCCGATAGCGCCGGGTCACCCCCTCGTTACGTGGACTCGCCGTCGATGAACGCCACGCTGAGCCCCTCGCGCTCGGCGAGTCGGTCCGTCACCTGCGACAGCAGGTCCCTCCACGACCGGTCACCGGCGACCCACCGCGCCACCGGCTCCCCGTTCGGGACGAGCGCGCGCATGTCCTGATAGCTCAGCCCGTGGTCGGCGAGCCCCGCCCGCCAGCCCACCGGGTCGGTCCCGTGGGTGGTGATGTACCCCTCGTACCGGTCCCACTCGTCCCCCAGCCACAGGTACGACGCGAGGCCGTGGCTGCTCACCCAGGTCGCGAGGTCCGCGCCCGTGCGCTCCGTCCGGACGGCATCGAGGTCGAGCTCCGGCGGTCGCGGGAGGTCGACGCGGGTGCGGATGCCGAAGTACCGCCGGAGGTCGCGGTCGTACCACTCCGGGTACGCGAACGCCTGCCGGTGGTCGTCCCACGTCTCGAGGAGTTCGTCGAGCCGGCCGCTCGCCGCCGCGCCGTCGAGTTCGGCGTACACCCGGAGGTCCGACAGCGGCGCCTCGACACAGTAGGTCAGGAACTGGACCGTGTACGGGTCCGCGAACGGCGGGAAGGGGGCGTTCTCGCCCGACCGGCGGAACGTGTGCTGCCCGGCCTCGGTGCGGTCGGCCGACGGGAGGTCGGTGTTCTCCTCGCTGTGGAGCATCCAGACCTCCCGGCGACCACCGTAGTGGCCGCCGACCGTCCCCCCCGCGCTCCCCTCGCTCCAGGTCAGGAGCCGGGACTGCCACGCGCAGGCCAGCGGGAGGCGGCTCTCCAGCACCGTCTGCAGGTCACGGACCAGGTATCCCGCCTCGTCGAACGCGCGCAGCGAGGTGAGCTCCGTCCGGAGGGTCTCGCGGTCGAGGTGCCGGCGGACCATCCGCTCGTCGAGCGCGAGCCGCCCCCGACGGGGCCCGTACCGCGGGGTGGTGAGCCGCTCGACCACTGCCTCACGTTCGGCCCGTGCCGCCGCCAGCTCGGCCTCGATATCGTCGGGTGCCTCTCCCGACCGCTCCCCGCCCGCCGCACTCTCGGCCCCGCCGAGACGCCCCTCGAGTTCGGCGACCCGTTCGTCCAGGCGGCAGTACGCCCGGACGTCCTCGATGGGGACCGACAGCTCCGACTGCCCGAACGACCCGAAGTGGGCCGTCCCCGATGGCGGCGTGAGCCAGGTGTGGACTCCGGGGCCGAGTGCCGCGAGACCGTGGATCGCCCCGACCACCGCCTCGACGCGCTGGGCGTACGCCGGCCCCGGGCCGGCGGCGTCGGCCGTCCGGTGTCCGCCGTCGCCGACGAGGAAGTGATGACGGTACGGCGATCCGTCGATGTAGCCCTGGGGCTCGTCGGCACCGAGGACGAACCTGGCCTCCGCGGCACCGTCCCGCTCGGCGTGGAGGTGGACCGGCAGCGGGTCGTCGGCGGTCGACAGGGTGAGCGTCTCGAGGTCCCTGAGCGCGGCGTAGGTGTTCGCGTATCGCCACCGCTCGCCCGGGGGGACGATGGACTCGAACCCGCTCCCGACCCCGTGTGATAGCTCCGGGATGATGCCGATACCCGCGACGTAGGTCGACACCCCGTGTCGCTCGCGGCGCTCGTCCGTGGCCGCGTCGAGGACGTGTGCGACGAGCGGGAAGCTCCCACTCCCGAGCCCGTCGTCCAGGGCGTGGACGTGGACGACGTTGCAGGACCGCACCCGTTCGTCGTCGATGCCCCCGGGGTCGCTGTCGGTCCCCGCGAGGAGCGAATCGAACGCGCCGTCGACGGCGTCGCGGAGGGCGCTCCGTGCGTCCCCGCCCCGGCTGTCGAGCGCGTACCGCCCGACGGGTCGCTGGCGGCCCTGGCCGTCGGCCCCGACGCCGTCCGGGCGGAGGTACGGGTGGGTCGCCCGGGCGTCGGCCACGTCGTCGGGGTCGACCGCGAGCCGTACCTCTGTGGCACCCTCCGGCGCTCGCCCGAGCGCCGCCGGGTCCGCAGCGACGGCGACGTACTCGAACCGGTCGTCGTGCGTCGTACCCCACCCGGCACCGTCGCTGCCGGCCAGCGCCGCGAGGACATCGATACCGGCTCCCCCGGCGCCGACGACGACCGTCCGGCTACGCCCGCTCGACATACTCCCCCGGATGGTGGTCGCGGTGTTAACTGTGGAGGGAACCGTGTCGGACCTGCTCCCGACGACGCCCGGTGGTGACGGGCCGACCCGGTGTGTCGGCTCCCGGTCCCCGACCCCGTACGGACCCTCGCCATCCCGTGATAGCGACTTGATTGCGGCGGTCCGCTGCGTAAGCTTTTATAACCTCTCACGGAGTGGTGGGGACTGTCAGATGAACCGACGGAAGCGAGAGGCGGCGCTGCGGACGGCTTCGGCACTGTGTGTGGGGCTTCTGCTCGTGGGGCTGGGTGGCGGCCCGGTCGCCGCGCAGGCGATAACCGTCGAGGGGGACTTCGCCGGGACGCTCGGCGGCTACGACGACGGCGGGACCGACCGGCCCCACGTCGTGACCGTGGAGGGTGAGTTCACCGTCACCGGTGAGAACGCACAGAACGTCGAGGTCGAGGTGGCGCCCGGCAACCGGATGGTCCTCGACCAGCGCACCGTCGAGGCGTTCGTCGAGGGCGACCGCGAGGTCTCCTTCGACCAGACCAACCGGGGGAACCGGGTCATCCTCCGGACGGACGAGATCCCCTCCGGCACCACCATCCAGGTCAACTTCGAGACGGTGTACGTCGGCGGCACCACCACGAACGAACTCAACGCCGGGTCGGTCACCGTCAGCTACGAGACCGCCGGCGGCACCGAGGGTGAGGAGTCGTTCGACGCCCCGACCGACATGAGTGCGAGCGCCGACAACCGCATCGGCTCGCTCCAGGCCGAGATCAACGGGACGCAGAACTGGCGGTTGATCGGCATCGCCGGGGCCGCGTTCGGCGTCATCGGCATCGTCGGGATGGTCGTCCTGTTCCTGCGGGGGCGCGACGACGGCGGGCCGCCGGGCCCGAGCGGTCCCGAGCTGTAGCGGAGTCGCGAGAATCGCGGTCCTCGCGGCGTCGGCGGTTCAGCCGCGGGTCAGCTTGACCTCGACGCCGTGTTTCTCGATGAGGTTCTCCTGGACCTCCGTGAGGAGTTCCTCCCAGGTGATCTCGCCGGCGTGCCAGAGTTCGGCGGTCCGGCCGCTGGGGACGACATCACGCATGTCGTTGTAGGTGAGGCCGTACTCCTCGCTGAGGTAGTGCTTCCAGCCGGCGTACTCGTGGCCATCGACGGTGATGTAGCCGTTGAAGTCGTCCCACTCGTCGCCGTTCCAGAGGTAGGAGGCGAGGCCGTGGCTGCTGATCCAGGCCTTGAGCTCTCCGCTCTCCTTCTGGACGGTGATCTTCGTCTCGTCGAGTTCGGGGAGCTCCGGGAGCTCGGTGGAGGTCTCGATGGCGAACACCTTCTGGATCTCGCGGCCGTACCACTCGGGGTAGGCGAACGCGAGGCGGTAATCGTCCCAGACATCGATGATGGCGTCGAGCCAGCCCTCCTCGGCGGCCCGGTCGAGTTCCGTGTACACCTGCAGGCTGGTGAGCGGCGAGTCGAGCGTGTAGCTGAGGAACTGCACGGTGTAGGGGTCCTCGAAGGAGGGGAAGACGCCCTCCTCGTCCGAGCGGCGGAACTCGTGGCGGCCGGCGCCGGTGATGTCGAACTCGGGCAGGTCCGTGTTCTCGTCGCTGTGGAGCATCCAGATGTCGCGGATGGCGGTGGCCCGGTTACCGATGCCGTCCTCCGCCTCGTCGTCCCATGACATCAGGGTGGAGTCCCAGGCGTAGCTCTGGCCGATGCGCCCCTCGATCTGCTCGCCCAGGTCGCGTGCGAGGTAGCCTTGCTCGTGGAAGGCGCTGAGTGAGGTGAGCTCCTCCTCGAGTGTCTCGCGGTCGAGGTCCTCGCGGAGCTTCCGCTCGTCGAGGGCGAGCCGGCCGATCCGGCCGCCGTACTCGGCGTCGGTGAGCTCGTCCAGCTTGTCCTCGCGGTCCTCGATGAGCTCGCCCAGGTCGTCCTCCTTCTGCTCGATGCGCTCCCGCAGCTCCTCGATCTCGTCGTTCAGGCGGTCGACCCGCGGCCTGATGGTGTCCTGGAGCACGTCCGCGCGGCGGCTCCGGACCTCCTGCTTCAGCGCCCGGAGCTGGTCGCGGTTCCGCTGGTAGCCGTTGAGGTCCTCCTTGTGGGCCCGGTACGCCTCGAGCCACTCCTGGTAGTCGGGGCCGCCACTGCCGAGGAAGTCCGAGACGCCGGACAGCAGCCCGCCGTCATCCTCGGCCTCGTCCTCGACGGCCTGCTCCAGCTCCTCGATCTTGTCGTCGAGGAACCGCTGGAGCTCGCCCACCTTCTCGCTCGTGGTGGCGACGTTGTGCCCGTAGCCGTCCTCGCTCGCGACCTCCAGGTCCTTGTACTTCGAGTTGACGACCTCCCGCCAGGACTCGCGGATCCCCGCGCCCTCCTCCTCGATCCGCTTCTCGGCCCGTTCCATCGCGTAGGCGACGATCCGGTCGCCGTAGGACTCGCGGAGGTTGTCGACGATGGCGTCGATCTCCTCGGTCGTCGTCTCGATGACGTTGTTCCCGGAGTTGATGCGGCGCTCGACCTGCTCGGCGACGTCACCCCTGATCGCCTCGCTGTCCTCGTACTCCTTGAGTATCTCCGTCGGGTCCTCGAGGATGGCCTCCAGGGTCTCGCGCTCGGAGATCTTCTCCTTGCGCTGCTCGACGAGGTCCCCGTCGCGCTCCTCCTCGTCGGGCTCGACCTCGGCCCGGAGCTCCTCGATCCGCTCGTTCAGGCTGCAGTAGGCCCTGACGTCCTCGATTGGGACCGTCAGCTGGGTCTGACCGAACGAGCCGAACTGGAAGTTCCCCTCCGCCGTCTCGAACCAGTTCTCGATCTCGTTCCCGTACATCGAGAGCCCGTAGATGGCCGACATCATGGTGTTGTTGACCATCGAGCGGTAGGTCTCGGGCCCCCCCTGCTTGTTGTCGCCGTCGATCTGGTCCTCGTCGACGCCGATGAGGAAGTAGTGGCGGTACGGCGAACTGGTGATCTGCTCCTGCGGGTCGAGCCGGTCGATGTTGAACGTCGTCAGCCCCTCGTTGAGGTTCGCGATCTTCGAGTAGAGGTAGACCGGGAGCGGGTCGTGCTTGTCCGCGTCGATGAGCTTCTCGAGATCCTTGAGCGCGGCGTAGGCGTTGGCGTAGTACCGGTTGTCGCCCGGGGGGCTGAACGTGTCCAGGTTGTGCATGATCTCCGGCACGACCCCGACCCCCGCGGTGTAGATGTTCATCCCGCCGGCCGAGCCGCTGAGGTTGCCGGTGATCTCGTTCAGCATGTGGGCGATGAGCGGGAAGGTCCCGCTGCCGGTTCCGCCGCCCAGCGAGTGGACGTGGATGACGTTGACCTGCTTGGCGTTGATGTCCGGGTCCTGCCGGCACGTCCGCATGTGGCCCTCGATGGCGTTGCTGATCTTCTCGTAGTGGGCGTCCCAGGACGGCATGTCCGTGTTGTCCAGCTTGTACCGGCCGACCGGCCGCTGGCGCTGGGCGCCCTTCTCGCCGACCTGGAGGCTCTCCGTCAGATACGGGTAGGCCCGCTGATCGGTCTTGATGTTCCGCCGGGGTGACCGCAGGTCGACCTGCGTCGCCTTGTCCGGGGAGTTCCGCACCTCGTTCGAACTGGAGTCGATCGCGATGTAGTCGAAGTATTTGTCGTACTCATCCCCCCAACCGAGCCCGTCGCTCTCGTGGATCCGGTTGATGACGTTGATACCAGCCTGGCCAACGCCAACCACGATCGTCGGAGCGGGTTCTACCGACATGTGCCGACACGTGCGATACTCTAGCAAATAGCTTTTCGGGTGACAGTGAGCGGGTCGAGCGGCCGCTCCCCCGCGACTCCACTCGCGGGCAGTGACCCGGCGCCGACACTCGCCACCACACGAACACTTAATCCACGCAGTTGCCTATCCGCGGTCGCGTGTCCGACATCCGCTGCACGGTGGCGCTGGAACTCGTCACCGACGACCCGGGGACGATCAACATCACGTACGACTTCGAGTTCCCCGACCACCTCAACTGGTTCGCCTTCACCATCATCGACGGGTGGGACGGCATCCGGACACAGGGGTTCGATGTCGACGGGCGGACCTGCAAGTGGACCCGGGGTGGTGGGTCCCGCGGGTCGATACGGATCGACTTTGGTGTCGGCGATGGCGCCGGCACGCCGGGCTACGTCGACACCGGGGAGTGGGCGGTCACGCGGCTCCCGAACCTCAGCTGGCAGTGGAGCTACCGCTCGACCGGCCCGGCGCCCGAACTCGTCGAACGGTACCGCGTCCCCGGCGAGGGGGCGATCAGCACCGACGGGGCGGTCGCGTACCTCGGTCCACACGAGCAGTACGTCGAGACCGCGCCCGGGACCGGCGAGGAGTTCCGGCTCGTCGTCCCGCACGATGCGACGCTCCGGGACGACCCGGACAGCATCCTGTCGGCGCTCACCCGGGCCTCCGAGTCGCTGGGCATCGGCGCCCTGAACGACTCCGTCCTGGCCATCGCGGCCCCGACCGGCGGGTACAGGTGGGGCTCGAAGGGCCGCCAGCGCGGCGACAACGGCTTCTGGGTCCGCGACGACGCGGTCACCGACGAGACGAACGAGACGTGGGTCCACGAGTACGTCCACACCCGCCAGCTGTTCCGGAAGACCGACGCGACCTACTGGTTCAAGGAGGGAACGGCGGACTACTTCGCGTCGCTCGCCGCCCTCGACCGGGGGGATGTCGACTTCGTCAACTTCCACGGGTTCCTGAGCCGGCGCGCCGACTCCGGAGCCGTGCTGGCCGACCCCGGAACCTGGTCGTCGAGCTCCACCGCGTACAGACAGGGCCGGCGGACGTGTGCCGCCCTCGACTGCGAGATCAGGGAGGTGACCGGTGGCGAAGCCACCCTGCTGGATGTCGTCGCACGGCTCAACGCCGACGGCGACCCGGACGACCCGCCGGACGTGTCAAATCGGGCGATACGCGAGGCCGCCGAGGCCGTCACCGGGACGGACATGCACGACTGGTTCGACCGGTACGTCCGTGCCGCCCGGGCACCGTCCGTGCCGGAGGACCGGGATGCGTTCGCAATCGAGACCGGGCATCCGGCGCCGGAGCCGGAGCCCGAACCTGAACCCGAGCCGGAGCCGGAGCCCGAACCTGAACCCGAGCCGGAGCCGGAGCCGGAGCCAGAGCCTGAACCCGAGCCGGAGCCGGAGCCGGAGCCAGAGCCTGAACCCGAGCCGGAGCCGGAGCCAGAGCCTGAACCCGAGCCGGAGCCGGAGCCAGAGCCTGAACCCGAGCCGGAGCCGGAGCCAGAGCCTGAACCCGAGCCGGAGCCGGAGCCAGAGCCTGAACCCGAGCCGGAGCCGGAGCCAGAGCCTGAACCCGAGCCGGAGCCGGAGCCCGAACCCGTTCGCCACTGTCCGGTCTGTGACACGGAGACGACGGACCAGTTCTGTCCCACGTGTGGGCACGAGTTCGAGGGTGAGCCCACGAGTGAACCGCCGGCACCGGGGACGGAACGGACGTGCCCGGTCTGCGACACGGAGACGACGGATCAGTTCTGCCCCACGTGTGGACACGAACTCGGGCCAGCGCCCACCGACGGTGAGCCCACGAGCGAGCCGCCGACCGCCGGCAGCGAAACCTGTCCGATCTGTCGGACGGTGACGGACGCGGACCTGTGTCCGAACTGTGGACACGACATGGCGCCACGCTGTCCGGTGTGCGATTCTGTCGGCGACCCGGAGGACGAGTACTGCGACACCTGCGGTCGGGATCTCCGTGGCTGAACGCACCCGCCGGCCCGACGGGCCCCGCCGCGGGTGGGGCGCCCCCGGCGTCCCCGTCTGGCCGCCCCGCTACGCTGGCGCGACCCCGACGGTCAGGAGCGTGCCGAACTCGCGGTAGCGCTCGACCATCGCCGCTCGCGTCTCCCAGTCCTCCGTCGGGAACTCGCTCGCGGGGGGGATGTCGGTCTCCCGGTCCGGGATGTTGTCCTGCGTGGCGACGTGGAACCCGGCGTCGCGGAACGCCTCGCGGTACCGGTCCCGGGACCAGCGGGTCATGTCGATGGATATCCCGTCCTGCCAGTGGTGCGTGTGCTCGCTCTCCTCGTAGTAGTTCACCGCACAGTGGAAGGTCCCGCCGGGACGGAGGACGCGCCGGAGTTCCCGGAGTGCCGCGTGGGGGTCGCGGGCGTAGTAGAACGCCTCCATGGAGAAGCAGTGGTCGAGCGTGTCGTCCTCGAAGGGCAGGTGCTCGAAGTCCCCGCGGACGAACGCGACACGGTCGCGGAGCGAGGCGTCGGTGTACGACCGGGCGTTGCGGACCATCTCCGGGGCGCCGTCGAGGCCGTACGCGCGGCCGGCGTCCCGGGTCTCGACGAGCGCGCGGGCGGCGTAGCCGGAGCCACAGCCGAGGTCGAGGACGGCGTCGCCCGGTTCGACCGGCATCCGCGCGAGGACGTGCTTCGCGGTGTGCCAGTGGCGCTCCTCCATGCCGCGGTCGCGTCCATCGGCCGCCCAGGCGTCGAACTCCTCGCGAACGCTCATACCGGCTCCGGGCGTCGCGGGGTGAAAACGGGCGTGGTCCGTCGGCGCGCGTCGCGTGGTGCTCCTCCGTCCGGGAGCGTTTTATCGCCCGGCGTTCAGCACCGTGGCATGGTCGGCCCCTCGCGACGGTTCAAGACCGCGGACATCGCCCAGCAGCTGGTCGGTGGATTCCTGCTCGCGGGTCCGTTCGTCGTCACCGCGGAGGTGTGGGAGCTGGCCGCCAGCATGAGCATCTTCCAGGCGCTCGTGACCGTCGGCATCGTCTTCGCCATCGGGTACGGCGCCCTCTACAAGGCCGAGGACCGCGACCCCGACCGCGAGCGGGAGGTCGGTGGCGTTCCGTTGCGCTTCGTCTCGCTGATGGCCATCTCCTTCGGCTCCGTGCTGGTCCTGGCGCTGGCGTTCGGCGCCCCCGAGACGTTCCTCACAGGACTGGGGGTCCCGACCAGCGAGTGGCCGCAGGTCACCGCCTACGCCGTCAGCATCGGCGCCATCTTCAGCGTGGTCGGGGCGGCGACAGCCGACTCCGTCTTCTAACGCACCTTTTTCGCCTCGGGTTCCGCGCCGGAGGCGCGGAACCGCTCGGCCAAAAAATCTGCACCAAAAAACCGACACTCGGGCGCTTCGCGCCCTCGTGTCGGTGGAAACGGCCTCTCTACGCTCGGCCGTATGCAGGTGACTGTTGCCGTTCCCATGGCACGCCGTTCCCGACTGTCTCGCCTGCGATGTCTGACACTCGTCCCGTCAGACGCGCTTCCCTCGTGCGGTTTTCACTTTCACTGCGGCAGGCGGGCGTTTATGCACCGTCGCGGCATCCCTCCGAGTGCACACACGCTCCCTTGCTCCCGGGGTGGTCGGGGCGGTCCCCGCTCCGCTTCCCCGAGGCACTCACCGCTCGCCAGCGACGGCGCTGCGGCGTCGGGCGAAGCTACAACATCCGCGACCCGGTAGCGCCGCGTATGCTCGACATCGAGGACGTGCGAGCGGCCCGTGACCGCATCGAGGACGTGGTCCGGCGGACGCCGCTCGACCACTCGCACACCTTCTCCCAGCGGACCGGCGCAGAGGTCCATCTCAAACTGGAGAACTTCCAGCGGACGGGTGCGTTCAAGATACGAGGTGCGCTCAACAAGATCCGGTTGCTCTCCGAGGCCGACCGCGAGGCCGGCGTCGTGACCGCGAGCGCCGGGAACCACGCACAGGGGGTGGCGCTCGCCGCGACGACCGAGGGCGTCGACGCGAAGGTGGTGATGCCCGAGCAGGCGCCTATCTCGAAGATCAAGGCGACCCGCTCGTACGGCGCGGAGGTGGTGCTGGCGGGGGCCGACTACGACGCGGCCGCCGAGCGCGCCCACGAACTCGAGGAAGCCGAGGGTCGCACCTACATCCACGCCTTCGACGACTACGACGTGATGGCCGGGCAGGGGACCATCGGACTGGAGATCGCCGAGGCGCTGCCCGATGTCGATACCGTCGTCGTCCCCATCGGCGGCGGCGGGCTCATCAGCGGTATCGCGACGGTGCTGAAGGCCGAGACGGACGCCCGCGTCGTCGGCGTGCAGGCCGAGGGCGCCTCGGCGGTGGCGGAGTCGCTCCGGAAGGGCGCGCCGGTCGAGCGCGAGCGCGTCGACACCATCTCGGACGGCATCGCGGTCCGGAAGACCGGGGAGAAGACCCTGCCGATCATCCGCCAGCGCGTCGACGAGGTCGTGACCGTCTCGGACGCCGAGACCGCGAACGCGCTGGTGGCGCTGCTCGAACGGTCGAAGACGCTCGTCGAGGGCGCCGGTGCGGTCCCACTGGCAGCGCTGGTCGAGCGGGCGTTCGACTACGACGAGGGCGAGACGGTCGTCACCGCGCTCTGCGGCGGGAACATCGACCTGAACGTGCTCACGACGGTCATCATGCGGGGCCTCGTCGAATCGGGCCGGTACCTCCGCATCCGGACCGTGCTGAAGGACCGCCCCGGTGCACTGGAGCAGCTCATCGAGGTCATCGCGGACGCCCGCGCGAACATCTACGCCATCCAGCACGACCGCACCTCGCGGGACATCGAGATGAACGCCGCCGACGTGAAACTGGACCTCGAGACCCGCGGCCACGAGCACGTCGTGGAACTCGTCGACGCGCTGGAGGCACACGGCTACGAGGTGGATATCCTGGTCTAGTGGTGGATTGATGAATTAGTGGAACATTTGGGGGTGAAATGCTCACTCCCCGCGCTTCTCCACCAGTCCCAGGCCGTACATCGTCAGCACCTCCTCGTCGCGCTGGTTCGTCGTCGTGACCAGGACGGTCGTGTGGCCGAACTGCGGGTTGTCGCCGGCCTCCTTGTCGACGAGTTCGACGTGGACCGAGAGCGTGTCGCCGGCGTAGACGGGCTGGTGCCAGCGGACCTCGTCCATCCCGTTCCCGCCGAGGGTGGCGTTGTCGTTCATGTAGCCCTTGACGAGCAGGCGTGCCGAGAGCGCACACGTCAGCCAGCCGCTGGCGATGATGTCGCCGAACATCGACCGCTTCGCGGCCTCCTCGTCGATGTGGATGGGCTGGGGGTCGTAGCGCTCGGCGAACTCCAGCATCTCCTCCTCGGTGACCTCGACGCTCCCGCAGTCCGTCTCGTGGCCGACCTCTAGGTCCTCGAAGTAGCGCACGTCTTGCTGTGCCATACCACGCCGCTGACTGTGGCTGGTAATGAATATTGGGGCTTCCGTGAACGGTCTTGATGGATGTCGCCGCGATGTTCTTCTCTGTAAACCGGCGCGTTCCTCCCGCCGCTGGCGGCGCTTCCCGGGTGAACCTTCGGGTCGGGTCCGGTCCCGGCACCGTTCCGTCCGGCAGTTTCACTTTCACCTACCTGTTGACGAGACTTTATATGATGGGGGGCACAACGCCAGGGTATGTCGACGACTGCTGACCTGGAGGAGCTGCCCGGTGTCGGACCAGCGACCGCGGACAAGCTCAAGGAGAACGGCTACGACTCGTATCAGAGCATCGCCGTCGCGAGCCCCGCCGAGCTCTCGAACAAGGCCGACGTGGGCGAGTCCTCCGCCTCCGACATCATCAACGCCGCCCGTGACGCCGCCGACATCGGCGGCTTCGAGACCGGGGCGGACGTGCTGAGCCGGCGCGAGGAGATCGGCAAGCTCCAGTTCCTCATCGACGAGGTGGACGAGCTGATGGGCGGCGGCGTCGAGACCCAGTCCATCACCGAGGTGTACGGCGAGTTCGGCGCCGGGAAGTCCCAGGTCACCCACCAGCTCGCGGTCAACGTCCAGCTCCCCCAGGAGTACGGCGGGCTGGAGGGGCGGGCCATCTTCATCGACAGCGAGGACACGTTCCGGCCCGAGCGCATCGACGAGATGGTCCGCGGGCTGCCCGAGGACGCCATCGAGGCGGCGATGGAGGCCCGCGAGATCGAGGGCGGCGCGAACGACGAGGATGCGCTCGAGGCACTCGTCGAGGACGTCCTCGACAAGATCCACGTCGCGAAGGCGTTCAACTCCAACCACCAGATCCTGCTGGCCGAGAAGGCCCAGGAGATCGCCAACGAGTACGAGGACGACGAGTACCCCGTCCGGCTCCTCTGTGTGGACTCGCTGACGGCGCACTTCCGCGCGGAGTACGTCGGCCGCGGTGAACTGGCCAACCGCCAGCAGAAGCTCAACAAGCACCTCCACGACCTCGACCGCGTCGGCAACCTCTACAACACGGCGGTCATCGTCACGAACCAGGTCCAGTCGAACCCGGACGCCTTCTTCGGTGACCCGACGAAACCCATCGGCGGCAACATCCTCGGCCACAAGTCGACCTTCCGGGTCTACCTGAAGAAGTCCAAGCAGGACAAGCGCATCGTCAAGCTCGTCGACGCGCCCAACCTCCCCGACGGCGAGGCCGTCATGCGCGTCAAGGGCGAGGGCCTCAAGCCCGAGTGACGGTCGCGTAACTCCTCGGAACCGTTCTGCTGCTCGTCTCAGGGTGTGAGCCGCTGGACCCGGAGCCACTCGATACTCGGCCCGCCTGCGTCGTCCGCCGTGCCGTCGACCAGCGCGAACACCATCTCCTTGCGGACGCCGTGCGCGAGTCGCACGTCGAGCGCGAGGTCCCGCGGCGCGAACGCGTGCTCGCCCGGGAGCACGCGGACGAGGAGTTCGGAGTGCCCGAGGTTCTCGACGCTCTCGACCGCGGCGTAGGTCCGGAAGTCGGCGCCGAACTTGAAGCCCGTCTTCGGGACGACGCCGCGGTCCCGGAGCGCCGTGTAGACCGCCAGTCGGCGGTCGAATCGGTCGCCCTCCGCCTCGCGTCCCCGGGCGATGACGGCCGCGCGGCCATCGGGTTCGTCGCCCGCCTCGATGTCGAGTACGCCGTCGCCCGCGAGGTACGCGGCCTCGACGAGCGAGAGCTGGACGGCGTCGTCGTCGCGGTCGAGCGGCTGGCCGTAGAATCCCTGCTCGTACAGTGCCTCCGGTGGGTCCCAGGCCACGACGCGGTCGCCCAGCAGGGTCGCCTCGACGCCGGTCGGCGGCGCGTGGTCGGTGGTCCCCTCGACGGGTGCCCGGGACGTGTCGAGGTAGGTGATCTCGGACTCCTCGTCGACGACCGCGAGGACACCGCCGTCGAGCCCGTCCGCCGGGATGGTCGTCCGCTCGCCGACGACGTGGACCCGGTGCTCGACGACGCCGTCCCAGGGCCCCTTCCCGCGCGGGTAGACGAGGAAGTCGGCCGCGTCGTCGGGGCCGACGGCGTCGCTCCAGCCCTCGCGCGTGGGCGAGCAGTAGAACCCGCGGTCGCGGAGGTCCTTGTAGACGAGAAAGCGAACCGCGAGGCCGTCACCGACACTCAGATACTCGCGGAACCCCCGGCCGTCGACCGAATCGAGGTCGCCCCGATAGAGCAGGTGCGCGGCCTCGACCGGCGCGAGGTCCAGCGCGGCGCCCGCTGGCCGGCCGTAGCCGCGCGAGTCGTAGAACCGCTCGCGGGCGTTGGCCGGCACCCGGACGATATCGTCCGTGCGTGTCTGTCCCTCCATGGCCGGCCGTTCGCCTCGCCACGCATAGCGATGACGGTGTGTGGACCGTCCGTCACGGCCCTGTTGAAATCCTCAGTCTGTGACCGTTCGTCGAGGCCGTGCTGGATACAGAGCGCGACCTTTTTCCGCCTCGGGTTCGCCTCCGGCGAACCACTCGGCGCAAAAACGTCGATGAAAAAGGCGGACGGCTCGGCCTTCGGCCTCGCCGTCCGGGAACCGCGCTCGCTCCGCTCGCGCGGACGCTGGTGCTGACTACATCCTCTGTATCTTGCACGGCTATACTGTCAGCTGTTGAGGATTTCAACGGAGTCTCCTTCACGGGTGCCTGTCCCGCCCGGTTCAGGCACCTCCTCGCAGCCGGCGGCCAGACAGCGTTCCCCGCCGTCACCCGCCCGCGGTTCGTACGTCGGGAGGCCACAGCCACACTCGCCGGCCAGCACGCCGTCGGGGACGGTGGCCGAGAACGTGCAGTCGGGGTAGGCGTCACAGCCCAGGATGAGCCCGCCCCGGCGGAGCACGCGCAGCGGCTCGCCGCAGTCCGGGCAGTCGAACTCGGCGTCGAACGCGGCAGTGACGGCCCGGTCGAGCGACTCGCAGGTCCGGTCCAGACAGACGGTGAACGCGTGGCCGCGCTCGACCCGGAACCGAGGGAGGCCACAGTCCGGACACGACTCCTCCGTGACGGTCGCACCCGCCGGCAGGCCGTAGCGTGCCTCGCACGCCACGCACGCGACCCCGCCGGTGTCCCGGACGAGCGTGCCGCCGCAGTCGCAGGTCCCGACCGGTTCGCCCGACGCCGAGGTCGGGTGCGTCTCGCGTGCGGCAGCATCGACCCGGACCCGGAGGCGACTGTCCCCATCGACCGCGGTGACGACCGTCCGGTCGCCGTCGGCGCTCGCGGGGCGCTCGCGCTCGACGGTCACGTGTTCGGGCCGTGTGAGCCACGCGACGGGCTGGTAGCCGCTCGCGTCGTGGACGAGCGTGGTCCCGTCGGGTTTGACGACGGTGACGAGCCGGCCGTGCTGCTTGCGCTCGGGCCGCCACGCGCCATCACCGCCGCTGTTCGTGAAGAAGGTGGTCGTGCTCTCCCCCGCGATGACCCTGACCGCTTCGGTGTCGGGCATGGGGTGGTTGCCCGCGTCCCCCTATTTCAACTTGCGCCGACGACACCGGGTCTGGGAAGTGCGTTCGTACTCCCGCCCGACGACAAGGGCTCCGACGAAGCCCTCGCGCTCTCGTGCCGCCGCGACTCGCTGCGGTCCTCGGCCTCACTGTGTTCGGCCTGCGGTCCTTGCTTCGTCGGGGCGACGACGAGAGCGCTCGCCCTTCGAGTCCGCCAGGGACGTGGACCGTATCACGGGCGCTGTGCCCCTGCCCTTCCCCAGGTTGCGTGGGTTCGGCGGCAAGCGCCTCACCACGCGCTCCCGGCCCAGGAACGGTTGCTTGCCCGGCTGGTTCCGGGAACAGGAAGCGCGCCAGCGGCCCCACCGTGGAGGCCGCTCGCGCTAGCGAGCGTGCCGGAACACATCCGCCGCTGGCGCGGGGAGGGGTGGGGGCGCTAGCACTCCGCCGGAACCACCACGCCCGGACGCTCGGTGCAACCAGCAACAGGGTGGGACTGAAAGGGGCCGGCCGGCTGGCCGGCGAAGCCGGCCAGCTATTCATTTCTCGGCGGAGCCGAGAAATCGCTCGACGAAGCACGGCGTTCGGGAGAGCGAAGCTCTCCCGCAGCCCATCAGAAATCGAATATTTCTGAGGACGACGCAAGCACTGCACCGAGCGACCGCAGGGAGCGAGGGAAGCGCGTGGTTCGAGAGACGCCGGCGGCGTCTCTCGTCATCCCGAAAGGCGGCTCTGCCGCCTTTCGGGCGACAGCGAGCCGCGCGAGTCGAGCGGGCGGGGGCTTTCAGCAGGAGCCGGAATCTCCAATTGGATGCCGAATTATCTGATTGATTGGGGAATCCCCCGGGATAATAGCAGATAAATCGATTAGGGACAGGATATCTTGATTATCCTTTCCGCGGACTCTCCAGCTCGATGTCCAGCCCGTCCAGCACCTCCTTCGCCTCCTCGCGTTTCTCCTGGTGCTCTTCGAGGAACTCCTCCATCAGGACCGCGGCCTGCTCCTTGCAGTCGCCACAGAGGCGTTCGCCGCCGACGCACTCCTCGTACACCTCGGTCGCGAACTCGTCGTCGTCGCCGGCCAGCAGGTACGCATAGAGTTCGTACACCGGGCACTCGTCGGCCTCGCCGCCGAGTTCGCGCTGCTCCTCGGCGGTCTCGCGCCCGCCCGTCGCGGCGGATTTGACCTTGTCGTACCCCTCCTCGGGGTCGTCGAGCAGCGAGATGTGGCTCGCGGGCACCGACGAGGACATCTTCCCGCCGGTGAGCCCGGTCATGAAGCGGTGGTAGACCGAGGAGGGCGGCTGGAAGCCGTAGCCGCCGTGCTCGACCTCGACCTCGCGGGCGAGGTCCTCGGCGGCCGCGCGGTCCATGTCGAAGGCGTCGACGTGGCCCTCGAAGACGCGTTTCTCGCCCTCGACGGCGTCGATGAGTGCCTCGAACGCCTCGTCGGTCGCGTTCCGGTCGAGGAAGCGGACGCGCGGGCGGAGTGGTTCCTTCCCGGCGGCGTCGAGGCTCTCGACGGCGCCCGCCCGAGCCTCGGAGGCGTCGGCGTGCTCGCGGAGCCAGTCGGCCGCGTCCTCACACCGGACGGGGTCGTCCCCGTCGCGCTCGGCCTCCAGCGCCTCGTACGCCCGTGCGAGCAACTCGCGCTCGTCGTCGTCGACCTCGAAACTCGCGTACCCCTCGGTCACCTTGAAGAACCGCATCCGCGCCGCGAGGTCGCGTGCAAGCCGCATGTGCGGGTCCTGGTCCGGGCCGACCGGGATGACCGTCGGTCGCGGTTTCTCCAGCTGCGGGTAGAGGATGTCGGCCATCTGCGTGACCACGCTCTGCATGTAGGAGACCTCCGTCTCGCCGTCGAAGTCGTAGATCGCCGACAGCTCGGAGAAGTTCGCCTTCGTCCCGAGTTCGAACGCGAGGTCCTGCACCTCGCGGTTGGTGGACTGGCGGTAGAGCTCGCCCTGCTCGGGGTCGAACCCGAGCGCGAGCAGCGAGAGCAGGTACGAGCGCGTGTGCTCGTCGATTTCGTCCCACGAGAGCCCGCGTGCGGCGTGGGCCTCGAGGTCGGCGATGAGGCCGAACGCGTCGGCGCCGCGCTCCTGGTGCCAGATGATCTCGTCGAAGACCATCTTGTGACCGATGTGGGGGTCGCCGGTGGGCATGAACCCCGACAGGACGGCGGCGTCGGCGGGCTCGTCCGGCCCGGTGGTGTCATTGCGCATCGCCTCGGCCACGCGGCCGTAGTCGCGGTGGCCGAAGATGACGCCCCGGCGCATCAGGTAGTGGGGCTCGGGGACCTCGGGGAGGACCTCGTCGAACTCCTCGATGCCGAACTCCTCGAACAGTTTCCGGTAGTCGCCGACGGTCGAGGACCCCCACGGGTCCAGCGCGACGTCGTCCGCCCCTGCTGCGCTCCCTCCGTCCGTCAGCGGTGTCGCCGGCCGGTCGGAGGGAGGCGTGTCGTCGCTCCCGTGAGTGTCGTCGTCGGTCATCCGTTCGGTCTGACGGTCGGCGTGTCGCCGCAAAAAGCGTTCGTTCGGGTGGTGCGTGGTGGCACGTGGCCGCGCCGGGGTCCTCGAAGATGTGGGATGTCCACACACCACTCGCGCTGGCGAGGCGTGTCGGGAACGGAAGGGTTTACCGCCACGGAATGGACTGCTCGCGCATGAAGGTACTCGTCACGGACCCCATCGCGGACGCGGGGCTGGACCGGCTCCGGGAGGCCGGCCACGAGGTCGTCACGAACTACGAGGCCGAGGGCGACGCGCTCCTCGAGGCGGTCGCGGACGCCAACGCACTCATCGTGCGCTCGGGCACGGAGGTCACGGCGGAACTGCTCGCCGCGGCGCCGGACCTGCAGATCGTCGGGCGTGCCGGCATCGGCGTCGACAACATCGACATCGACGCGGCGACCGAGCACGGCGTCATCGTCGCGAACGCACCGGAGGGCAACGTCCGCGCCGCCGCCGAACACACGGTCGCGATGGCGTTCGCCACCGCGCGCTCCATCCCGCAGGCCCACGTCCGCCTGAAGGGCGGCGAGTGGGCGAAGGGCGAGTTCCTCGGCACCGAACTCCGGGACAAGACGCTCGGCGTCGTCGGCCTCGGCCGCGTCGGCCAGGAGGTCGCCAAACGGCTGGGCGGGCTGGGTATGGACCTCGTCGCGTACGACCCCTACATCGGCGAGGAGCGCGCCGAGCAGCTCGGTGCCGAACTGGCGGACCTCGACGAGACACTCGACCGCGCGGACTTCCTCACCATCCACACGCCGCTCACGCCGGAGACGGAGAACATGATCGGCGAGGCCGAACTCGCCCAGCTGGAGGGTGGCTACGTCGTCAACTGCGCCCGCGGCGGCATCATCGACGAGCCGGCGCTCGCACAGGCCGTCGAGGACGGCGTCCTGGCGGGCGCTGCCGTCGACGTCTTCGCCGAGGAGCCGCTGTCCGAGGACTCGCCGCTGCTCGACGTCGACGACATCATCGTGACGCCGCATCTGGGCGCCTCGACGGAGGCCGCCCAGGAGAACGTCGCCACCTCCACCGCCGAGCAGGTGCTCGCCGCGTTCCTCGGCGAACCCGTGATGAACGCGCTCAACGCGCCGTCGATGGACGCCGCCGCGTTCCCCCGCGTCAAGCCGTACATCGAACTCGCCGAGACCGCCGGCCGCATCGCCGTCCAGCTGTTCGACGGGCACGTCAACGAGATCGAGGTGACCTACGCCGGCGACATCGCCGACGAGGACGTCGAGCTCGTCACCGCGTCGGCGCTGAAGGGCGTCTTCCTCCCCATCGAGTCGCAGGTCAACGCCGTCAACGCGCAGGGCATCGCCGAGGAGCGCGGTATCGAGGTCACCGAGACGAAGCGCTCGCAGGCCGAGGACTTCACCTCGCTCGTGACGGTGACGGTCCACAACGACGAGGAGTCCATCTCCGTCTGCGGGACGCTGTTCGCCGGTGACGACCCGCGCATCGTCCGCATCGACGGCTTCCGCGTCGACGCCATCCCGGGTGGCCGGATGATCGTCTCGCGCAACACGGACGAACCCGGCGTCATCGGCCTCATCGGCTCGGTCATGGGCGAGTACGACATCAACATCGCCGGGATGTACAACGCCCGCCAGACCATCGGCGGCGAGGCGATGACCGTCTACAACGTCGACCAGCCGGTGCCCGACGAGGCCCGCGAGAAACTGGAGGCCGACGAGCGCGTCATCGAGACGCGCTACATCTCGCTAGAGGATTAATTAGTTTCTCGCTTTATATCGTTATTTAGCCGCGCCTTCTATTATAAATTCTCTACATGGTCAGTTATTGTGCTATCAAAACACGAACGGCCGCGATAACTGTCCCCGGCTCCCCCGCGCTCTCTCATGACGGCGGCGACGACCGACGAGGACATCCACGAAGCCCTCGCGCGCTCCGGTCGCGCGGCTCGCTGTCTCCGAAAATCAGAGATTTTCGGGATGACGAGGGAGCGCAGCTCCCTCGAACCACGCTCCTCGGCGGCCTTCGGCCGCCTGCGGTGCTTGCGTCGCCGTGCTTCCCGGAGCGCGCTCGCCCTTCGAGTCCGCCAGGGGGACTGTTTCGGGTCGAGCGTCCGTGCGTGGGGGTTCCAGCGGAGTGCTAGTGGCCCCACACCTCCCCGCGCGAGCGCCGCAGGAAGTCTCAGCCCGCTCGCTGGCGCTCGCGGTCGTCCGAAAATCGAAGATTTTCGGGATCACGAGAGAGCGAAGCTCTCTCGAACGACTTCGACTGTGGGGCGCTCGCGCGCTTCCTGTTGGTGGAACCGCCCGGCCGACCAGCCGTTCCCCGGCCGGGAGCGCGTGGCGGAACGAAGTGGAGCCCGCGCGACCTGGGGAAGGGCAGGGCCACCGCGCCCGTGGAACTGCCGAACCCTGGCGGACTCGAAGGGCGAGCGCTCTCGGCGAAGGCGGGCGATGCAAGGACCACAGCGCATGCCCGGAACGGCGCGCGACCGCAGGGAGCGCGCCGCACGCCCGGACCGCGAGGACCGCAGGGAGCGCGCCGCACGCCCGGACCGCGAGGACCGCAGGGAGCGCGCCGCACGCCCGGACCGCGAGGACCGCAGCGAGCCCCCCGAGTCGAGAGCGCGAGGGCTTCGTAGGCTGTCTTGTCGTCGCTGTCGGGATGATCGTGGAGCGCGAGGGCTTCGTAGGTGGTCCTGCCGTAGTCACACGTACTGTCACCACCGGGATGGTCGTCCGCACGACCCGGAAACCCGAGGCCAACTCCACCCTGTCACGTCACGACGCGCCATCCCGGTACTTAAGCCCGGGACCACCCAATCCCCGGCCATGAACGTCGTCCCGGACACGAGCGCGGTCATCGACGGCCGTGTGTCCGAGTTCCACGAACGGGGCGAACCCGTCGAGACGGTGTACGTCCCGGAGGCGGTGGTCTCCGAACTGGAGTCCCAGGCCAACGCCGGTCACGACACCGGCTGGGAGGGGCTCGAGGAGCTCCAGCGCCTCACCGACCTCGCCGACGCCGGCGAGCTGACGGTCGAGTACGTCGGCGAGCGCCCCACGAGCGACGAGATCGGCGGCGCCCACGAGGGCGACATCGACGCGGGCATCCGCGACATCGCCGCCGAGTACGACGCCACGCTCCTCACGAGCGACGCCGTCCAGGCCGAGGTCGCCCGGGCGAAGGGCATCGCCGTCGAGTACGTCGAGGCCGAGACCCGCGACACCGGGTCGCTGGCCATCGAGGAGTTCTTCGACGAGACCACGATGAGCGTCCATCTGAAGACGGGGGTGGTGCCGATGGCCAAGCGCGGCGAGATCGGCGAGATGCACTACCAGGAGATCCGCGACGAGCCCTCCACGGAGGCCCAGCTGAAGGAGTGGGCCACCGACATCCTCGCCTCGGCGCGCCAGTCCAGCGAGGGGTTCATCGAGCTCTCCGAACCCGGGATGGACATCGTCCAGTTCCGGGACATGCGCATCGCCGTCGCCCGGCCGCCGTTCTCGGACGGCATCGAGATCACCGTCGTCCGGCCCATCGTGAAGACCGAACTGGACGACTACAAGATGGCCGACGAGCTCCGGGACCGGCTGAGCGAGCGCCAGCGTGGCGTTCTCATCTCCGGGGCCCCGGGCGCCGGGAAGTCCACGTTCGCACAGGCCGTCGCCGAGTTCCTCGCGAACTCGGACTACGCGGTCAAGACGATGGAGAAGCCACGGGACCTCCAGGTCGGGCCGAACATCACGCAGTACACCGAGCTGGACGGCTCGATGGAGAAGACCGCCGACTCGCTGCTGATGGTCCGGCCGGACTACACCATCTACGACGAGGTCCGCAAGACCTCGGACTTCTCCGTCTTCGCGGATATGCGCCTCGCGGGCGTCGGGATGATCGGCGTCGTCCACGCGACCCGGGCCATCGACGCGCTCCAGCGGCTCGTCGGCCGCGTCGAACTCGGGATGATCCCGCAGGTCGTCGACACCGTCGTCTACATCGAGGACGGCAGCGTCCACACCGTCTACGACGTCCACACGGAGGTCAAGGTCCCGCACGGCCTGATGGAGGAGGACCTCACGCGGCCGGTCGTCGTCATCAGCGACTTCGAGACGGGCGAACCCGCGTACGAGATCTACACGTTCAACAACCAGGTCGTCACGGTCCCGCTCGAGGAGGGCGAGGACGGGAGCGACACCGGCGTCAACCGCATCGCGAAGCAGGAGATCGAGCGGGAGGTCAAGTCCGTCGCGCGCGACCGCGTCGACGTCGAGATTACCGGCCAGAACTCCGCCCGCGTCTACGTCTCCGAGAACGACATCTCGACGGTCATCGGGAAGGGCGGGGGTCGCATCTCCGACATCGAGAACCGCCTCGGCATCGAGATCGATGTCCGCACCCACGACGAACAGCCGGACGGGAAGCGTCACGCGGGCGGTTCCGGCCCGAGCGGGTCGGGTGGCTCGGGGGGGTCGGTCCACGGCGGCGGGGGCGGCGAGATCGTCACGCCCGAGGTGACCTCCCGGCACGTCATCGTCCCCGCCGAGGGCTACCAGGGCGAGACCGTCGAGGTCCAGGCCGGCGGCGAGTACCTGTTCACGGCGACCGTCTCGCGCGGCGGCGAGATCCAGGTCTCGCGCGGCTCGGCCATCGCCGAGGAGCTGGAGGGAGCCATCGACCGCGGCAAGCAGATCACCATCGCGCCGCAGTAGGCCGCCCGGTCGGGCGCGCCCGGTCCCGGTCGGGCGTGCTCCCAAGGAGAAACGCCTTTGCCCGCCCGCGCCCGCCATCAGGTAACCCGCTGCGGGCGCCGGATTCCCGCGGCGACCTACTATCATCATGCGAGTCGACGAGGCCGTCCCAGAGTTCGCCGACGCGTTCCCGTTCGAGACCTTCAATCGGATGCAGTCGGAGGCGCTGCCGGCCGTCCTCGACTCCGGCGAGAACGTGGTCGTCAGCGCGCCCACCGCGTCCGGGAAGACCGCGCTCGCGGAGCTGGCCATCTGCCGCACCCTCCGGAACGACGGGACCGCCCTGTTCCTCGCGCCGCTCCGCGCGCTCACCAACGAGAAGGAGTCCGAGTGGGAGCGCTTCGAGGAGCTGGGCTACTCCGTCTACGTCGTCACGGGCGAGCGCGACCTCAACCCGCGCCGCGCCGAGCGCGCCGACGTGCTCGTGATGACGCCCGAGAAGGCCGATTCGGCCACCCGGAAACACGACACCGCCCGGCACGCGTTCATCACGGACGTCGACTGCTGCATCATCGACGAGGTCCACCTGCTGGATTCGGACAAGCGCGGCTCCGTCCTCGAAGTCACGGTCTCGCGGCTGCGCCGGCTCTGTGACCCCCGCGTGGTCGCGCTCTCGGCGACGATGCCCAACATCGAGGACGTGGCCGGCTGGCTCGACGCGCCCGAGGACTGCACGTTCACCTTCGGCGAGGAGTACCGGCCGGTCCCGCTGCACGCGGGCGTGGAGACCTACTCGCACGGCGAGAACCCGTTCCAGGACAAGTACCGCCGCCTGTTCCGCGCGCTCGACCTCGCACAGCCCCACGTCGAGGACGGCGGCCAGGCGCTCGTCTTCGTCTCCAGCCGCCAGGACACCGTCCGCGCGGCGGAGAAGGCCCGCGACGTGGTGGCCGAGCGCGACATCGAGATGGGCGCCCGCGGCGACTACGACATGCACAGCGAGGCCCAGGACCTGGACAACGACACGCTCCGCCAGTCCGTCGTCGACGGGGTCGCGTTCCACCACGCCGGTCTCTCGCGCTCGGACAAGGACCGCGTCGAGGCGTGGTTCCGCGACGGCACCGTCCAGTTGCTGTTCTCGACCTCGACGCTGGCGTGGGGCGTCAACCTCCCCGCCCGCTGTGTGGTCATCCGGGACACGAAGTACCACGACCCGCTCGAGGGAGAAGTAGATATGAGCCCGCTGGACGTGCTCCAGATGCTCGGGCGTGCGGGCCGGCCGGGCTACGACGACGCGGGCTACGCGTACGTGGTCTGTGACGGCGCCGACGCCGAGAAGTACCGGACGCTGCTGCGCGAGGGCAAGGAGATCGAGTCGCGGCTCGCCGAGGACCTCGATGCGCACCTGAACGCCGAGGTCGCGCTGGGCTACGTCCGCGAGATGGACGACGTGATGGAGTGGCTGGAGACGACGTTCTACTACGTCCGGGCGCAGTCCGCGCCCGCCGAGGACGGGGCGGAGGCCGTCGACTACCCGTTCGGCGGCAACCTCCGGACCCGTGCCCGCGAGACGCTCGACGAACTGGTCGCCGACGGGTTCGTCGAGGAGGACGGGTTGCGCCTGCGCCCGACGCCGCTGGGCCGGCTGGCATCGAAGTTCTACATGCGCCTGGACACGGCCCGCGAGTTCGCCGACCTCGCGGAGGCCGCCGCCGAGCGCCCCATCGACGAGGGCGACGTGCTCCGGACGGTGGCGGCCGCCGCCGAGTTCGACTCCGTGAGCGCCCGCCGCGCCGAGCGCGACGCCGTCGAGTCCGTCCTCGGCCAGTCGTTCGCCTCCGACGCCGAGGGCGAGGGACTCGAACCGGGCCACCGGAAGGTGCTGGCCATCTGCCGGTCGGCGATGCGGGGGTCGACGCCGAGCGAGCTCCAGAGCGACGCCTGGGTCATCCGGCAGAACGTCCTCCGCCTGCTCGCGGCGCTGCACGCCTTCGCCCGCGAGTTCGCCGACGCCCGCGCCGCGAACCTCGTCCGCCGGGTCGAGGCCCGCGTCGAGACGGGCATCTCCGCCGACGCCGTCGGCCTCACCGCGGTCGACGGCGTCGCGCGTGGCCGGGCGCAGAAACTCGCCGCCGAGGGGCTGACGACGCCCGCCGACATCGTCGCCGCCGGCGTCGACGGGTTGGTCGACGCGGGCCTCTCCGAGGGTGTCGCCGAGCGCGTCCTGCGGAACGCGCGTGAACTCCCCGCCGTCGAGGTCGAGTGGGGCGAGTTCCCCGAGAGCGTCTCGCTCGGCGAGCGGGCGATGTGTCCGGTCACGGTGCGCTCGACCGCCGGGTCGGCGCGGGCGGGCGTCCGGGTGACGGTCAACGGGCGCGAGATGTCCAGCGGGGAGTCACACCTCGGGGAGACGGAGACGACCGTGGGCGTCTTCGGGACGGGCAAGGCCGACGCGTTGACCTACCGCGTGGAGGTGGCCTTCCCGGACCTGCCGCTCGCGCCCGTCAGCGAGAGCCGGACCGTGCGGGTGGAGTGACACCGGCGCGAACCGCGGACCCGTGGCCCGTTCAGACAGTGAATTCCGCGATCTTGTACGAGTCCTCCCCCTTGACCGTCCCCGGGTTGACGCCCTCGACCGGCTCCGTGTTCCAGTAGATGCGGACGGTGACGCCCTCGGCGTCGCCGACCGGGTCGAGGTAGATGGTCTCACCGGAGTCCCACGTGTCGCCGATTGCGACCTGGGGACTGCCGTCGCTCGATTCGGTGAACGTCTCCAGTGAACTGGCGAAACGCTCCTTGGCGGCCTCGTCGCCGCTCCCGGGCGCCCCCCCGATGTCCAGGTCCTTCGAGCCGCCGACGTAGAGCTGGTCGGTCGCGACGGACTCGCCCGATTCGAGCGTGACCGCTATCGATTGGTCGCCCGTGCCGCTGCCGTCGTCGACCAGTTCGTGCGACACCGAGATCTGCGGCGCCGGTGGCTGGCCGCCAGGCCCGAGGTCGAACACGAACACCGAGACGAGCGACGCCAGAATCACGACCACCGAGACCATGATTATCGTCCCGATGACCGGCGATACCCCACGTGAGTCCCCCCTCATGGGGCGAGAATTGTCAGCGAGATGTAAGTGCGTTTCCCCTCGCCCGGCTCGGCGCCGCCCCGGTGACGGCCGCCGTCGCTATCCTTCGTCCCCGTTCACCCGCTCGCCGCCCGTCGCCCGGAGGTACTCCTCCAGCAGCGTCGGGAAGCGCCCGCCGCGGACGTACCGCAGCCCGAACTCGTTGGCCCAGCTGATGACGCCGCGGTCCTCCGTGACGACGCCGGCGTCGAGTTCCCGCGCGAGGATGAGCAGGTCGAAGTCCTCGCGCGAGTCGAGCACCCCCTGCCGGAGCGCCCGGCGGTACTTGTCGCGCATCTTCGAGAGGATGCGGTCGGCCTCGGTCACGTAGTCGTTCCCCTCGGCGGTCAGGGAGTCGGGGTCGAGCTGCTCGACCTCGCGGAGCGCCTCCTCGCTGACGCGCAGGCCCCGGTCGACGCGCCCGGACATCTCCTCGATGAACTCGTAGACGATGTCCGCCGGGATGGTGACGCCGTAGCGGTCCGGACTCTTGCGGACGACCCACGTGTCGAGGCGCTCGAACACCTCCTCGCTCACGTCGCGCTCGCGGAGCATCGTCGTCAGCTCGTCGTGGATGGAGGGGGGCATGTAGCAGGAGATGTTCAGCTCGAGCCGCGCGGTCGCCACCAGGTCGAGCAGCCGGATGACGGCCGACTCCAGCGACTCCTCCTCCTCGCGGATCTCCTCGGTGATGAACAGCGACGTGTCGAGGACGAACTGCTGTCGGGGGAGTTCGCCGGGCATATCGGCCGTTCTCGGCCGACGTATAAATGCGTCACCCCCACGTGGTGCGGCGTGAGTCCGACGCCCGCCTCGGCTCCGGCCGGGCGCTGCCCGGCCACGCCGTGGGAACCACCCCCGTCACTTTTCGTCGGTCGTGGCGTCCTCGGGGACATGGACACCGCGTGGTTCGACCGGCTGGACGCGACCACCGAGGACCCGTCGGAACTGCTCGAACACTTCACGGAGCGTGCGTTCGAGGGCCGGTCCTACCACGCGCTCCCGGACGCCCGCCACGGCATCGAGCGCGGGACCGTCCTCCTCGCGGACGGCACCGTGGTCCGTGGGTTCCCCAGCGTCCCGCGTATCCTCGCCCTCGAGGCCGGCCTCCGGTCGGTCTTCGACGCCGACGAGACGGTGTTCGTCGAGGAGAAACTCGACGGCTTCAACGTCCGCATCGTCCGGGTCGACGCGGAGGGGAGCGCCGACGGCGACGGATTCCCCGACGCCGATGGGGAGGTGCTGGCGTTCACGCGGGGCGGGTTCGTCTGCCCGTACACGACCGCGCGGGCCCGCGAGCGCCTGGATACGGCGGCGTTCTTCGACGACCACCCCGAGGGGATGCTGTGTGCGGAACTCGTCGGCCCGGAGACCCCCTACACCAGCCACGACTACGAGGAGATAGACTCGGACGCCTTCCGGATCTTCGGCATCCGCGACCGGGCGTCGGGCGAGCCGCTGGGGGTCGCCGAGCGGCGCGCAGCGTGCGAGCGGTACGGGTTCGCCCAGCCGCGGCTGTTCGGGAGCGGGGACCCGGAAGCCGCCGTCGACATCGTCCGCGAGGCCATCGCGGACCTCGACGCGACGGGCCGCGAGGGCGTCATCGTCAAGGCCGCCGACGGGCGCACGATGACGAAGTACACGACCGAGGCGATGCACCACGGAGAACTGGCCGACGCCTTCTCGCTCGCGTTCGACCAGGGGCAGGACTTCCTCTTCTCGCGCATCGTCCGCGAGGCGTTCCAGGCCGCCGAGTTCGACGAGGACGACGAGCGGTTGCGGGCGCGGGCCCACGACCTCGGCGAGTCCATCCTGCTCCCGTTCGTCGAGACCATCCGCGACGTGGCGGCCGGCGAGACGGTCGGCGAGCGCCACACCGTCCGCGGCGACCCGGACACGGTCGAGGCACTGCTGTACCACCTCGAGCAGCAGGGGCTCACGGTCGAGGTGGTCGAGGACCGCTGGGAGGGCGATGACCGTGTCGTCGAGTTCGTCAAGGTCGCCGCCGCCACCCGCGACCGGGTCCGGCACTACCTGGAGGGCGGGACGTACGACGAGTGAGGCGGCAGGGGTCGGTCGGAACGTCCCTGCTGGTGCCGGTGGCGGCCGCTCTCGCGCTCCCGCCCGACAGCGGTCGTGCTGGAGCTAGCCAGCGTAGCCCCGTGCGCCGACCCTGCTCTCACGGGACGGGAACGACCGGGCCGCAGGTCGTGCCCTTCTCACCCGGTGAGAACCGCCGACGATAGCTATTCCTCCAGAATCCAACTGTCGACCGTGAAGCGACGTGACCCCGAACTCGCTATCCGCTGACGAACACGTGGTATCGACGACGGACCTCCCCGGCCGTCGCTGGGAGGTGGTCCGGGTCGGCCTCGGCGTGATGTACCTGCTGGGCGCGCTTGCACACGTCGCGCTCGGCTGGTTCGCCCCGGAGATCTACGCGTCGTTCGCCGATCGCGCGCCCCTCGGCGCGTACACCGACCTCTGGAGGGCCCTGGTGGTGCCGAACCTCTTCATCCTGCAACCACTGGTCGCCGTCTTCGAACTGGGGGTCGGTGTCGCACTCCTCTGGCGTGGCCGTGCGGTGCTGGTCGGCCACGCCGTGGGTGCGAGCTTCCAGGCCGTGCTGATCCTGTCCGGACCGTGGGGTCCGGTCAACGCCGTGCTGGCGCTGGTCCACCTGGCCGCACTCCGGACCAGCTACCCGGCGACCGTCGCTGCCCTCGCCCGCTGGCGAGTGGGGAGGGCTTCCTGATGCGCCTCTCCGGGCGAGCGAGGCGCGTTGCCGCGGTGATCGACGGAGGTGGTGTCGATGCGTAGGCTCGCACTCGGCGTCTTCCTCGTCCTGCACGGGCTCGTCCACGTCTGGTACGTGGTCCTGAGTCACGGGTGGGTCGAGGTCGAGGACCAGATGGGCTGGAACGGCCACTCCTGGCTGCTCTCGTCCGTTCTCTCTGCGGACACGATCCTCGCCGTCGCGAGCGTCCTGTACGTCGCTGTCACGCTGGGCTTCGTCGCTGGTGGCGTCGGATACGCCCTGTCCAGCGGCTGGGCGACGGGCCTCCTCGTCGGCACGGCGCTGCTCTCGACCGTCGTCCTCGTCGCCATGTGGGACGGCCGGTTCGACCTGCTGGTCGAGAAGGGGGTCGTCGGCGTGCTCATCAACCTCGCACTCGTCGCCTGGCTCGTCGCCCAGTGACCGGTCCGGAACTCCGGGTCGACGAGAGCCGCCGCCGGGACGCCGTTCTCCCGCCCAGCACCTGTGTCATCGCGCCGGTGGACGTCCGGCTCTCCTGTCTCACCCCTCGGCTTCCGGTCGAACCCGGTAGCCGTCGGTGAACGGTCGGCCGTCCGGTGTCGTGGCCGTGGCGACAGCTGGCAGAGCGGTGTCTCGGTCGGCGGCGAGAAGAGACCGCGGGCCGGGGCCGTTCAGGTCCCGTTGCCGCCCCCGACGGGTCCGTTCTCGACGACGACGGTGTCCGTGCCCGAGAGCCCGTGGTGGCCACCGACCTCGCGTTCCCACTTCAGCGTCGCCTCGTGTTCGCCCTCGGGGAAGCCGGTGCCCCCGAGCGGGAAGATCAGCACGACGCCGGGGTCGTCCTCGTCGGTCATGATGCTCCAGCGGGGCCGGACGCCGTGGCCGCCCTCGGCCATGTAGCCGAAGCGGTAGTGGGCCTGGTCCCGGTGGGGTCCCGCGAACGCCTGGTGCGGGTCGAACGCCTCGTTCGGTGTGACCCGGACCGAGACGAACTGGTCGGCGCCGGCGTCGACCACGTTCGGGTCCTCCTCCGGAACGACGTCGATGTCGATCTCGTCCGGGAAGTGCGCGGCGGCGGGTCCCGCGAGCGCCGGGATGGCGGCGGTCGCGGCGACGGCGCCGGCCCCCCGACGCAGGAGCGTTCGGCGGTCGATGGTCCGGGTGGGGTCGTCGGTCGGCATACCCCGGTCGAGTGTGGTCCCGTGATTAGCCATTCTGGTCTATCCGTCGAAATCGTGTGGTACGACCGTCGAAAACCGTTGGTTCGGTTCTCGAACCCCCGCGCTCTCGGCGCCGGGCGGCGGCCGCACGGGGCCCGGGCGCGTTCCCACGCGCTGGGAGCCGGTGGCACCATCAAGGTGGGTTCGGCCCCTCGTCCCGTGCGATGACGGACGACGGTGACGCGCCGGCCGAGAGGTCTCGCTCGGACACCGGGACGGGGTGGACCGCCGTCGACGCCCCGCGATCCGACGGCGAGTCGGAGTGGGAGCTGTTCCTGCGCGAGTCGCCGACCGAGCCGCTCCGGCACGCCGGGAGCGTGACGGCCCCCGGCGCCGAGGCCGCCCACGAGCGAGCGACGGGGCTGTTCCCCGACGCGACGACGCTGTGGTGCTGCCCGGCGGGCGAGGTGACACGGTTCACCGAGCGCGACCTCGGGGCGGCGTATCGCGAGCCCGGTGACGGGACGACCGAGGGAGCGACGAACGACGGGGCGGCCGACGAGGGCCCGGGAGGTGAGACGGTGTGATCTCCATCAGCAAGCTGCTGTACGGGCTCGACGCGGCCGGTGACGGCCTCCGCTACGGCGCCGACTCCGACGCCCAGCAGATCCGCGAGCGCCGCCAGCAACGCCCGGTCGTCGTCTGGAACACGACGAAGCAGTGCAACCTCTCCTGTGCGCACTGCTACGCCGGGGCCGACTGCGGGCGCGCACCCGGCGAACTCACCACCGCGGAGGGGAAGGCGCTGCTCGACGAACTCGCCGACTACGGCGTCCCGGTCGTCCTGTTCTCCGGCGGCGAGCCGCTGGTCCGCGAGGACCTCCCCGAGCTCGTCGCGCACGCCAGCGACACCGGGCTGCGACCGGTCCTCTCGACCAACGGGACGCTCCTGACCAGCGAGCGCGCCCGCGAGTTGCGGGACGCCGGGCTCGCCTACGCCGGCGTCTCCGTCGACGGCGGGCGCGAGACCAACGACGCCTTCCGGGGGCAGGAGGGGGCCTTCGACGCCGCGGTCCGGGGCATCGAGGCCTGCCTCGACGCCGGCCTGAAGACGGGGCTGCGCTACACCGTCACCGAGGACACCGTCGGTGACATCCCCGAGGTGGTCGACCTGCTGACGGACGTCGGCGTCGACCGCTTCTGCTTCTACCACCTCGCGTACGGGGGTCGCGGGGTCCCGGACGCGGACATCACGCCCGAGCGCCGGCGCGAGGCGGTCGCGGAACTGGTCGAACTCACCCGCGAGTACCACGAGGCGGGTGCGGGCATCGAGACGCTGCTGGTGGGCAACTACTGTGACGCCGCGTACCTCGTCGAGTACGCCCGCGAGGCGTTCGGCCCGGAGCGGGCCCGTCGGGTCCGTCGCTACCTCGAGCGCAACGGCGGCGACCCCGCCGGCGAGCGCGTCGCCGACATCGACTACCAGGGCAACGTCCACGCGACGCAGTTCTGGCAGTCCTACAGCCTCGGGAACGTCCGCGACCGCCCGTTCGGGGCCATCTGGGACGACGAGTCGAACCCGCTCCTGCGACGGTTGCGCGACCGTCCTGGGAGTCTCGGCGAGCAGTGCCGTCACTGCGCGTACGCCGACATCTGTCGCGGGGCCTCCCGGCTGCGGGCGCTGGCCGTGGCCGGCGAGCTGACCGCGCCGGACCCGCAGTGCTATCTCACACCCGCCGAGCGCGCGGGTGACACCGACGGGACGGCGGCGGACTGACGCCCCCATCCGGCGCTCGATGGCGAACTGATCGCTCGGCACGGGCTCTCGACTGACGACGCGTCGGTGATGGAACGGAGAACAGGACACCCCGGGGGCGCTGACGTGGGCGGCTCGGGGTGTCGTCGGTGCTGCCGTCGTGATGGCGCCGTTCGTCGATGCGATACCGTTGGTCGGTGTAGTGCTGGTCGTCTGACGGTACCGCTGTTCCTCCGGTCGTCCGCTGCCGTTCGGCCGCCGGTACTGGTCGAACGATCTACCGGCCGGCTCTGTCACCCGACCGGCACCTGAACGTAGGGGGCGAGGGCACCAGTACCGACACCCCGAACCCTGTGGGTATTGAAGTGCCGGCGGTCGGTGCAGGGGTGCGCGCCCTCGGCCACGCGCCGCACTCACTCGCCGAGCAGGGCGTTCGTGTTGGTCTCGCCCCAGACGAACGCCGCCCGGCGCCGGCCGTCGAAGGAGAGGTACTCGCCGACGAGTCGCAACGCCAGCGCCTCGACACCCGCGTCGGCGTCGCGGCGGTGGGTGGCCGCCGGGTCCTCGGGGCTTCCCTCCGGTGGGATCCACCGCTCCTCGATGCTCCCGTCGCGCCTGCGGTAGCGGACCGCCGCGCCGTTCTCGAACGCGACGACGACGGCCCGCCGGTCGCCCTCGACGGCGCGGGTTCTGACCGCCACGATGGCCGGCAGGTCCGTGTCCTCCGGGGTCGGTGCCGCTCTGGTCGCTCCGTCCAGCGACATACCCACGTGTAGCCGTCGAACGGGCGTGCCTCGTCGCCCCGGATACTGCGGGGGTTGAAGTGGCCCAGGTCGCACCGGGCCGCCCCGGGGCGCGTCGGGACGCCCTCACTCGGCCAGCAACGCGGCCAGCAACTTCCCCTGTGCGGCGGCCAGATGCTCGGCCAGCGCCGAGAGCCCGATGTCAAGCGCCTCGGCGACCTCGGTGGCGTTGGCCCCGCGGGGGTACTCGAAGTAGCCCATCTCGTAGGCCGTCCGGAGGACCTCGCGCTGGCGGTCGGTCAGCTGGCCGCGGTCGACCACCGTCCGGTCGGCCCCGGTCTCCCCGTCGGCGGCGGCGTGGACGAGGTAGCGGACCGTGACCTCCTCGGCGACCGCGTCGAGTTCGGCGACGACCGCACGGAGCCGCTCGACGCTCGGCAGGTGGAGCGTCAGGACGAGCGTGCCCGACTCCGCCCGGACGTCCGCGACGGGCGTGCCCAGCCCCTCGACCACCTCGCAGGCGCAGGCCCCGTCGGGGTCGCGCTCGAACTGGTAGACGCGCTCGTCGCCCACGTCCAGCATCGGCTCGGCGTCCGCCACCGCGGCCGCGTCGTCGTCGGCCCCGTCGACCCGGAACTCCTCGACGGCCGTCTCCCCCGCCTGCCCCCAGGTCACCTCCGTCACCGGCGCCCGTTCGGAGACCGTGGCGACCGGACAGTTGCTCGGCCCCTGGACCGCCAGCTCGGCGCGGACGCCCCCAGTCATACCCGTTCGTACGGCCGAGAGACGGAAAAGGCCTGGCCGTGACCCCCGCTCGTGCGCCCCTTCAGGCCACCATCCGCGGGGCGACCTCGCGTCGCTCGAAGGCGGCCCCGGTGACCGCCGCGCCGCAGTTGACACAGCCGACGGCGAGCAGCTCCTCGCGGGCGGGCTCGTCGACGGCGAACGCTGCCGGACAGTCCGGGCACGCGAACTCGTACCAGGCGGTCATGGCCGGTGGCTACGTCGCGACGGCCCGTAGGCCCCGACCCACAGTATTCGGGGGCCACCCCCCACGCCCCTTGCCCACGTCCACCCCTCCTCCCCACAACACGGCGGGCCCGGACTCACGGGCCGCGGCCCCTGCCCGTACGCGATGTCGACGGACGACCGCCACGGAGCATCGCGGCCGACCACGGGCGCACGACGAGTCCAACAGATGACCGTCGTCGGCCTCGTCGTCGCCGCCGGCGCCGCCCTGCTCGCGCTCCCGGTCCTGCCGGTCCGGTGGCTGGTCGCCGGCGACCGTGGGGGCGACGACACCATCGGGTCGAACAAGCCACGAACTCGTCGGAGAAATCTATTGTGTGGGAATATCGTTCATAATGTGGCATATTCGAGCTGGGGGACGGAAGCTATTGGATAATCGTGCCGCCCCACCGATGCCGTCCGCTCGCCGTCCCGCCGGGGGTACTTGAACGCCCACAGCATTCGGGGTCGGGGGCCAGTCCGTCGCCGGGCGTACCTTCACTCGATGTACGCGACACGGGTCCGGGACCTGCTGGGTGGAAGCGTCGCGTCGACCGTGCTGACGATATCGCGGGCGGCGCTGGTCGGGGTCGCCGTCCTGTTCGCGGGGCTCCGGTTGGCCGGGCGGACGCCGTCGCTGCCGACCCAGGCCGCCATCTACCTCGTCGGGATGGTCGCACTGAACCTGCCACACGGCGGGTACGAGCACTTCGCCAACCTCCGGCGGCGGGCCCACGAGTTCCGCTACCGGTACGTGGTGGGGTACCTGGCGATGGCGGCCGCGTTCGCCGGCCTGTTCCTCCTCGCGCCCGTCGCCGGGCTGGCGCTGGCGGTCACCGTCGCCGTGCTGAAGGGCGGTGGCGGCGACCTGTACGTGCTCCGGGCCACCACGGGGACGAGCCACCTGCGCTCGCGGCCCCAGCGGTTGCTGGCGGTCGCGGCCCGCGGCGGCGCCGTCATGGCCGTCCCCATCGTCGCCTTCCCGGGGACGTTCCGGGCGTTCGGCGCGATGATGGTGGCGATGGTCGATCCGGGCGCGCTGGCGCCGGCCGCGAGCCACTTCGACACCACCCGGTGGCTGGTCGGCGGCGGGTACGGCGCGGTCGTGCTCGCGCACCTGGGCTGGGGGTTCCACACCCGGACCGGCGACGGCGCCTGGCTGGCCGACGCCGCCGAGACGCTGCTGCTGGTGGCGTACTTCACCGTCGTCCCTGTGGTGGTCGCGGTCGGGCTGTACTTCCCGCTGTGGTACTCGCTCCGGCAGGTGGCCCGGGAACTCGCCGTCGAGGCGCCCGCACTCGACGGCCCGGACCTGCTGGGCGGCGACGCGGCCAGCGCAGGGGCCGTCGCGCTCCGGGCGTGGGGGGTCCTCGTCGCCGGCGCGCTGGCGACGGCGGCCGTCGCGGTCGGCTTCTCGCTGGCGCTCCCGAACCCGCTCCCGACCGGGTCGCTCTACTACGACGGCGTCGCGTTCTGGAGCGTCTTCATCAGTGTCGTCGCGCTCCCGCACGTCGTCGTCGGGGCCGTTCTCGACCGGGACCGGGGCATCTGGCACGTTCCCTGAACCCCACCGGCTCCTGGCCGCTACAGCGTCCGCGACAGCCGGAGGGCGCCGCCGGTCGCGTCGTCGCGGGTGAAGCCGGCCGCCCGATAGAGCCGCCGCGCCCGCGTGTTCCCGCCGGCGACGGTGAGCCAGACGTCCGTCACGCCCGCCGTCCGGGCGTAGTCGAGCGCGGCCGGTAGCAGCGCCGACCCGACGCCGGCCTCCTGGTAGTCCTGGTGGACGAAGACGGCGAGTTCGTGGCTCCCCTCTCCGTCCGGGACGAACGCGACGTGCCCGACGACCCGGTCGCGGTGCCACGCCACCATGGACGGGCCCGCGAGCACCGCGTCCAGCCAGTCCTCGATTCCCGCGGGCCGGACCGGCGGAATCCCCTGGGCCCGTTCGGTCGGGTCGAACCTCGCGTACATGGCCACGAGCGCGGGCCGGACCGCCGGCCGGTAGGGGTGGAACCGGATCGGCCGTCCCTCGTCGTCCCTGACCGCGTCGAGCGGTGGCTCGTCGCCCCCGATTCGCGGGGCTCCGTCCCCGGATGGCGACCCCGTCGCGTCCGGCCGGCCGTCGGTGTGGGACTGCACGCGCCCCGGTACGTTACTAACAACTGTAAGTGACACGGCTAGGGATGATTATAATGTTAATTCAGTGGTGGCGTTCGAGACGGTCCTGTCAGCTGGGGTGGGCCGCCTCCCGACCGCCGTCGCGCCGCGCGTGGGGGCTCAGTCCGAGCGGAGTCCCATCCGCGAGAGCGGGCCCTCGCGCTCCGGGGTGGCGTCCTCGCGGACCGCGGCGGCCGCGTGCTCGCCACTGACGAGACACATCGGGACGCCGATACCGGGGTCGGTGAACGAACCGGTGTAGTAGAGCCCGTCCATCGCGTCCGAGGGGTGGCTCGGCCGGAGGGGGCCGGTCTGGGTGAGCGTGTGCGCCAGGCCGAGCGCCGTCCCCTGCGGGTAGCCGACGTTCGCGAACTCCGAGACGCAGGCCGACTCCTCGACGACGATCCGGTCCCGGAGGTCGACGCCGGCGTGTGCGGCCAGGTCGTCGAGCACCTGCTCGCGGTAGCGCGTCCGTGCCGTCGGACCGTCGTCCAGGCCGGGCGCGATGGGGACGAGGACGACGACCGTCTCGTGGCCGTCGGGGGCGACCGTGTCGTCCGTCCGGGACGGGACGTTCACGTAGTAGGAGGGGTTCGCGGGCCACCGCGGCGCGTCGAAGATGGCCTCGAAGTGGGCGTCCCAGTTCGTCGGCAGGACGAGCGTGTGGTGCTCCAGTTCCGGCAGTCGCCCCTCGACGCCCAGGTACAGCATGAACGCCGACGGGGCGTACGTCCGGTCGTCCCAGCGGCCGGGCCGGTGGTCCCGGGCGTCCGGCGGGAGCAGGTCCCGCTCGGCGGTGGCGGGCGGGACGTTGCAGACCACGCGGTCCGCCCGCGGGTCCGGCCCGTCGCCCGCCGTGGTCACGAACAGGCCGTCCGGGACGGACTCGACGGCGGTCACCTCGTGGCCGAGCCGGAACTCGACGCCCAGCCCCCGCGCCAGCGTCGCCATCGCGTCCACCACGGCCCGCATCCCGCCCGTCGGGTAGTAGACGCCCCCGTTCATGTCGACGTGGCTCATCAGCGAGTACAGCGCCGGGGTGTTGTACGGCGATCCGCCGAGGAAGACGAGCGTGTACTCGACGAGCTGGCGGAGCTTCCGGTGGTCGAAGAACTCGCGGACGTGGTCGTCCATCGACCCCAGCAGGGTGAGCCCGCGGGCCGCCCGCAGCAGTTCGGGGTCGACCCAGTCGCGCCACCGCGGCCGCCGCTCGTAGACGAACTCCGACATACCGACCTCGTAGGCCTCGGCGGCGCCCGCGAGGTACTCCTCGAGCGCGTCGCCGGCGCCGTCCTCGTAGGCCTCGAACAGCTCGCGCTGGCCCGCCCGATCGGCCGGCATCGTCGCGGTGTCGCCGTCCTTCCAGCAGACACGGTAGTTCGGGTCGAGCCGCGTCAGGTCGTAGTAGTCGGCGGGCTCGCGGTCGAACCGGCCGAAGAACCGCTCGAACGTCTCCGGCATCAGGTACCAGGAGGGGCCGGTGTCGAACCGGAAGCCGTCGCGCTCGATGCGCCCGGCGACCCCGCCCGGCTCGTCGCGCTGTTCGACCACGGTCACGTCGGCGCCGGCGTCGGCGAGATGGCACGCCGCCGAGAGCCCGCCGATGCCCGCGCCCACGACGACCACCGACTCCGAGGCGAGTGCGTTGCGGGTCATGGTCGCTGGCGGCCGTCCCCGGACGGGCCGGCCTCGGTACGAGGTACGCCCGGTGCCGGCCTCCCGGTACACCCCCAACCCTGTGGGGATTGAAGTGGCCGACGCCACCCGAACATCTTCGGCTCAAGTCCCAGGCCGCTCGGCCGTCGAATGCCGACGATGACGACCGAGACGCGGTCCAACGACGGCACCGAACTCGACGTGCGGGACGTTCCCCCGGCCGAGCGGCATGGACGCATCCACGACGCGTTCGCCGCGCTCGACCCGGGCGAGGCACTCACCATCGTCAACGACCACGACCCGAAGCCGCTGTTCTACGAGTTCCAGGCCGAGGTCGACGCGTTCGACGCCGACGCCTACCGGATGGAGCGCCGGGGGGTGAACGAGTTCGTCGCCACGCTCCCGAAGCGCGACCCCGGGGAGGTGGAGGGATGAGCGGCGCCGACGGGGCCGACGCCCGCGACCACGACCTCGACGCCGTCGACCCGGACGACGCCGTCGTCGTCGACCCCGCCGACCCCGGTCTCGCAGCGGATCACGACGGTTCCTGGTCGGTCAACCTCGAACAGCCGGTCCACGCCGAGGACCGCGACCGCCTCGTCCGGGCGGCGCTGCTGGCGGTCGAGCGGACCGCCCCCGGCCACCACGTCAATCTCGTCACGCACGGCGACCACGGCCACCCCGAGAGCTACCTGTACGAGGAACTCGACGCCCGCGACCTCGACCACGAGTTCGTCGAGCGCTGTGGCTGTGGCGGCTTCGTCACCCGGGTCCACGTCCGGGAGTGAGGGCGGCCGGTGCCCCGCCGCCCGAAGATGTTCGGGGCCACCGCCTCGGCGGTGGCGGGCCATCCCTCCGACATGGACCTCCCCTCGCCGTTCGGCACGGACGAGGCCGACTTCGACTCGTACGACCACTTCGTCCCCGACCATCTCCCCGACCCCGGGCCGTTCCTCGCCGACGCCGCGGTGCTGACCGGCGACACCCACGTCGCGTTCCACCGGACGACCCGCGACCTGTTCGAGGAGCGGTCGGTGAAGGACGCCACCTTCGGCTACAACCTCGCACGGCTCAACCTCGACACCCGGCACCCGGACGCGGGCTTTCGCTACGCCGAGGAGAGCGACGCCGTCCTCCGCGCCGAGTTCACGCCGACGACGGAGTTCTGCCCCCAGAGCGACACGCTCTGTGTCGGCGCCTTCCGCGCCTGGAACGCGCTGGCCGACCGCCACGGCTACGACCTCGTCCGGGTCCGGGTCGACCCGATGCACCAGCGCGCGCGGACCGTCAACGGCCGACTCCGGAGCCTGGAGACGAGCCACGCCGACGGCATCGACCTCGCGCCCGTCGAGCGCGAGGCCGCCGGTGGACTCCGCCGGGAGGACGACGCGCCGGACGACGCTGGTGGCGCGGGGACCGGAACCGGGCGCGCGGACGCCGGGACCGCCGACGATCCCGACGAGGGGCCCGCGACGCCGTTCTGACCGGCGGACGGTCACCCGGGGCGGCCGGTGTTCCCCGCCGGCCGCTCATCCGGGCACACGACCGCGTTATGCTGTCGCGGTCCGTCCGGACGGCTATGACCGACCTCCACTCCGACGCCGTGGCGCGATTGCTGGCGCGGGCGGGACCGCCGCGTGACGCGGTCCTGCGGGAACTGGATGCGCGCGCCGACCGCGAGGGGTTCCCGACCGTCGGTCCGGAGGTCGGGCGGGCGCTCGCACTCTGCGTACGGCTCATGGGGGCACGGACGGTTCTGGAGCTGGGCTCCGGCTTCGGATACTCCGCGTACTGGATGGCCCGTGCGCTCCCCGAGGGGGGGAGGGTGACCCTCACCGACCGCGATGCCGACCGCCTGGCCGACGCACGGTCGTCCTTCGAGCGCGGAGGGCTTGCCGACCGGGCCCTGTTCGAGCACGGTGACGCCGTCGCGTTCGCCGAGGCGTGTACCGACCGCTTCGACCTCGTCGTCCTGGACCACGACACCGCCGACTACGTTCGTGGCTTCGACGCCGTCCGCGACCTGGTGGTCCCGGGAGGGGCTGTCGTCACGGACAACGTCGCGGCCTACGGCGACGTGCTCACGCCCGATGGGCTGGCGGCGACGCTCGACGGCGAACCGGCGCCCAACGAGCGGACGCGGCTCGTCGCCGACTTCCTCGATCACGTCGGGGCAGCTCCCGGGTTCGAGACCTACCTCCTCCCGCTCGGCGAGGGGATGGCCGTCTCCTGCCGGGTCGGACGGGCCTGACCGCGACGCTCACCCGTCCGTGGTCGCCCGCGGCGCGAAGGTGACCACCGCTACGGCGTCGGTCTCGGCGCGCGGCGCCACCTCGCGGCGGCCGTCGAACCGGAGGAGGTCGCCCGCCTCGCAGTCGTACGCCTCCCCGTCGAGTTCGACCGTCATCCGGCCCTCGACGACGTGGAGCAGCACGTCCGACTCCGGGTGGGTGTGCGCCGGCATCGACCGGCCGGCGTCGAGCGAGAGCCGGACGGCGCGGGGCCGCGGCGTCTCGAACAGTTCGGCGTGCGGTTCCTCGGTCGGATCGTCGATGGAGACGTGTTCGGGCATGGGTCGGTGGTGCGTCGGTCAGTCGCTTGACTCCAGCGGCGCATCGAACGAGTCCGCCGCCGCGTCGGCGGGGCCGTCCTCGGATGCGTCCGGGGGCGTCCCCGCGAGGAGCCCCCGGAGCCCGCCGTGGACGTGGCGCCGGACGACGCGTCCGAGGTTCGCCGCGAACAGCGCCGCACCGGCGACGAGTGCGGCCGTGCCGGCGAGCCCGAGCGCGGCCACGATGTCGTCCGTCGGGAGTCCCCACACGTCGCCGGCGGCGGCCGCGGTCAGCAGGACCGTCGCCGCGACGAGCGCGCCGAAGTCGGCCGCGGCGAGGCGGCCGTCGTACAGCTCGTCCACCGACGGGACGGTGGCCAGTCCCAGCCGGTCGCTGTAGCGCTCCACCCAGACGAGGAAGGGGACGACGTGGTAGAGCGTCCCGGCCACGACGAGGGTGCAGACGCCCAGGACGAGCACCGGCGCCGCGACGGGTCCCCCGAGCGGGTGTCGGAGCGGGTTCGCCAGCCACGTCGGGACGGCCAGCGCGAGCCACGCGGGCAGCGCCATGGCGACGCCGGCGTACCGGGTCAGCGTCGGGGTCCGGGCGGCCCGCGCGCGGGCGAGCGTCCGGCCGAGCGCGACCGCGAACGCGGCCGTGCCCAGGCCCACTGCACCCACGCCCACGACCGCGACCGCGGGCACGGCCAGCAGCCGCCCGGCCGCGAGCACGAGTACGCCGCCCGGGAACAGCGCGGTCTCGGCGGCCAGGAGCCGGCGGTCGGTCGCGTCGGCCTCGACGTTGGTGAACATCGGAGCCAGTTGCGCGAGCGCGCCGAAGACGGTCGTCAGGACGATCCCGAGGACGGCGAGCGTGAGGTGTGCGGCCCGGAGCGCCCCCCGCCCGAGGCCCAGTTCGGCCGCGACCGGGCGGACGAACCCGGTCGCCAGCGCGGTCCCCGCGAGCGTCGCGAGCACGAGGAAGCCGAGCGCCAGCGCGAAGTGACGCTCCGTGTGGTCCCAGGGGCGGGCGCTCGCCAGCGTCCGTGCGAGGTTGTACGCGAACGTCCAGAACCCGGCGAGGACGGCCACCCCAGCCAGCCACAGGAGATCGAGCCGCCCGGCCAGGAGGCAGGCGACGAACCCGGTCAGCCCGGCGGTCAGCAGCCACAACTGCGCGCGCGCCAGCCGGCGCGAGTGGAGCGCGACGCCGGACCAGACGGGGACGAACTGCGTCATCGCGCCGGCGATGGTGACACAGACCCACCCCGTCAGGAGGAGGTGGGCCCGTGCGACGCCGGCGAGCGCGGGGGCGACGCCCAGCGCCGACGCGAGCCACAGGCCGGCGCCCGCGAGCAACAGCCCGACCGCGACCAGGAAGTGCAACAGCGGCACCCGGAGCGGCGGCCCGCGGGCCGTGTCCAGGTCGCCCGGGATGGCGGTGGCGCTCATATGCGAGGCCACGACCGCGCCCGCCGTCGCCGTGTCCCCGAAGATGTTCGGAGGCGGGCCGTTCTCCCTGGGCGCCTACGAGTCCGGCGGCGCCACGTCCAGGTCGGTGTCCAGGCGGTCGGCGACGAACGACTTCACGACGGCCTCCTCGGCGCGGTGGAGGATCTCGCTGAGCGTCGAGTTCGCCATCCCCAGCTCGTCGGCCAGGTCCGAGAGCGTCGTCGTGCGCGGGGTGTCGTAGTACCCCCGCTCCAGCGCCTCGAGCAGGACCTCGCGCTGTTTCTCGGTCAGCGGCGCGGCCGCCTCCACGGACTCGTACAGCCGGTCCAGCGAGTACGTCACGCCGAGGTCGTCGAAGGCCTCGCCCAGCGCCGCGATGCGGTCGCGCGAGGCCGTCAGTTCGAGATGCGCCCGGCCGTCCCGTATCTCGACCGGGAGCGACAGCGGCACGCCGGAGGCCTGCACCGAGGCCAGCAACAGCGGCTCCGTCGTCTCGAACTGGACCACGAGTCCCTCGGGGTCCCGCCGGATGGCCTCGACCGCCGTCAGTCCCGGCGCCTCGCGCATCCACTCGAGCACCGCGTCCGGCGTCTCGGTGCGGACCTCGACGAGGCCGAAGCCGTCCTCCTCGCGCGGCACCGCCGAGAGGACCCGGAACGTCGCCTCCGGGTACTCGCGGGACACCGCGCCGATCCAGACCGCCGGCGGCAGCGTGACCGTCACCTCCGCGTGGGGCATCACCGCCCACCTCGGGCCGGCGGCGGGTTAACGGTTCCCGTCGCGCCCGCCCGGGCTGCCCGGGGCGGATCTGGACGATTACAACTCGTATAGGGGTTCAGTGTTGTGCTGTATGGGTTCAAAATTACAATATCGTCGGTTGTTTGTCCTCTCTGGTACGTATCCGGCTGCCTCAATCGAGTCGCCCCGCGAACGACTCGCGCTCGTCGCGGTCCTCGTCGGGTGCGAGGCGGACCGCGCGGACCCGTTCGACCCCCTTGACCGTCCGGATGGAGTCGAGATCGGGGGCGACCAGGCGGGGGGCCCGCTCGCCGAGCGGGAGCCGGTCGCCGTCGCGCTCCAGCGCCAGGACCCCGTCCAGCGCCACCCGGAGCGGCACGCAGGCCGTGTAGTCCCCGCCCCCGGAGGCGACCACGAGATGCGTCGCCGTCCCGTCCACGTCGGCGAGGTCGAGCAGCCGGCCGACCGGGACGCCGCGCCACCAGCCGCCCCAGCGGTCGCCCGACCCGCACCGGTACTCGCAACTGCGGCTCTCGAACCGCTGGCCGAGCAGTCGCCGGTAGTCCAGCCGCGTCGTCGAGCCGTCGCGGTCGGCGACCAGGAGCCGGTAGTCGGTCCCCGCCCGCCGTGCCGGGTCGGTGCCGGCCCGGCCCTCGCGGGTGTCGCCGCCTCCCGCGTCCCCGGTGGTCCCCGCTCGCCCCGTCCGGTCGGGCCGGCGGCCGCGGTCGGTGGTCGTCACGGCTCCACCTCCCCACCGGTCTCGGCGGCGGCCGCCCGGGCCCGCCGGTGGTCCGCCGGCGTGTCCACGTCGAACAGGCACCGGCGGTCGGCGTCGGCCGGGCGGGTCTCGACCCGTTCGAGCGCGGCCACCAGCGCCCGGAGGCGGCGGGTCCCCTCGGCGAGGAGCCGCCGTCCCGCCCGCTCGACCGCGGCGGTCGGGTAGACCGCGTGGGTCGGGTCCGGCTCGCCGTCGACCGTCGCCAGGACGGCTGCCGGCTCGTCCCCGCCCGCGTCGTCGCGCTCGGCCCGTTCGAACAGGCGCGTCACGAGCGCCGGCGCGACGAACGGCTGGTCGCCGGCCACCACCGCCAGCCGCGGCGCCTCGACCGCCGCCGCGCCGGCGACCAGGCCGGCCAGCGGCCCCCGGTCCGCGATGGGGTCGACGGCGTCGCTGGCGCCCCAGGCGTCGCCGACGAACCCTGCGACCGCGCCACTCCCCGCCGCGACGATGAAATCGCGCCGGAGGAGGCTCATGCGACACTACCTCCGTCGACCCGCGGGACGGTCGGGTATATCACGGCCGTCGGTTGGACGGACCACCGAATAGCATCCCTTCCCGGTTCCCACGCCCTCGTATCGGCCACCGAACCTGTTCGGCGACAGCTTCAAGGGGGTGGTTCCCACGGTCTGGGACCGAGGCCCCCCGTTCGTGGTCCGGGCGCCCCGTCTCCCGCCCATGCGACCGACCGACGTCGACACCGACCGGCGACCGTTCGTCCTCGTCTGGGAGGTGACGCAGGCGTGCGACCTCGCGTGCGACCACTGTCGCGCCGACGCCCACCCCGAGCGCCACCCGCGCGAACTCACGACCGCGGAGGGGCGAGCCCTGCTGGACGATGCCGCCCGCTTCGCCGACGGGGCCGACACGGACACCGAGCAACTCGTCGTCCTCTCCGGCGGCGACCCGATGAAGCGCCCGGACCTCCCCGAACTCGTCCGCCACGGGACCGACGCCGGCTGCCGCATGACGCTCACGCCCTCCGGGACCGCGGGGCTCGACCGCGAGGCGCTGGCGGAACTCCACGGGCGAGGGCTCCGTCGGCTGGCGCTCAGTCTCGACGGCGGCGACGCCGCGAGCCACGACGCCTTCCGCGGGGAGACCGGCAGCTTCGAGACGACCGTCCGCGCGGCCGAGCACGCCCGCGAACTCGGCCTCCCGCTCCAGGTCAACACCACCGTCTGTGCCGACACCGTCGAGGAGCTGCCGGCCATCCGCGACCTGGTGCGCGATCTGGGCGCGGTGCTGTGGTCGGTGTTCTTCCTCGTCCCCGTCGGTCGGGGGGCGACGCTCGACCCGGTTCCGCCGGCACGCGCCGAGCGCGTGATGGAGTGGCTCCACGAGGTCCGCGCGGATGCCCCGTTCGCCGTCAAGACGACCGAGGCGCCGTTCTACCGGCGTGTCGCGATGCAGCGCGCACGGGAGGAAGCGGAGGGGGGGCCGGATGGTCCCCCGTCGGGCGCGATGGAGCGCCGCACCGGCATCGTCGCCGGCGACGGGTTCGCCTTCGTCAGCCATGTCGGCGACGTCTACCCCTCGGGCTTCCTCCCCGAACCCGCGGGCAACGTCCGCGAGTCGTCCGTCGTGGACATCTACCGCGAGGCCGACCTCTTCCGGCGGCTGCGCGACCGTGACGCCCTCTCCGGGAAGTGCGGCGCCTGCGAGTTCCGTGCGGTCTGCGGTGGCTCGCGCTCGCGGGCCTACGCCCACACCGGCGACCCGCTCGCCAGCGACCCGCTCTGCCCGTACGTCCCCGAGGGCTACGACGGACCGGTTCCCGGGCCTGCCCACGAGCCGCGGGAGTTCACAACGGGAGATTGAATCTAGCTCTGAAAACTCCGAACAATCTGAAAATATTCGATGTTGTGGGTTTATATTGCTCTCGCGAGATATCTCTCCACCCCGAACGTGTTCGGGGGAAGGGTCTCGTGGCTCGTCGGTCATCCCTCGCCCGATGACCGCGACGACCGACCGCGGCGCCGAACTGCGCGAGCTGGCCGCCGACATCGCCGCACATCCGGCGGTGGCGGACGCGTGGCTGGCGAAGAGCTTCACCGACCGGGTGCTGGTGGTGACGGTCGAGTCCGGCGCGACGCTGCCCGATGCGGTCCGCGAGCGCCTCGCCGCGCACGACTGCCGTGGCGCCAACGCGGTGTACGACACGGACGGCCCGGACCCCTCCGCGATGGGCGCGGCGGGCACGGACGAGGGCCAGCGCCACCGCTTCGTGGACACCCGGACGCGGGGCGAGTACCAGTCGTACGTGATCGATTGACCACCCGAACACGTTCGGGAGAACGGCGAGGGGGGAGGCCCCCGTGTCCCCGCTCATGTCCCGAGTGAGACCCACTCCGGAGTTCGAGCACGCGCCGACCGATCGCCCCCGGGAGCGGCTCGACCACGTCGCGGCCGGGCCACCGACGCCGCTGAAGGAGACGCTCGAACGGCTGGCGGAGGTGCCCGACGAGACCGTCCTGGTGCAGTTCAACGACCGCGCACCACAGCACCTCTACCCGAAACTCGAGGACCGTGGCTACCAGTTCGAGACCGTCGAGACCGACGAGGCGGTGGTGACGGCCATCTGGCGGTGAGCGGGCAGCGGGCGGATGCCGCCCTCACACCAGCCGTGTCAGCACCAGCCCGCTCCCGAAGATGAGCGCGTTGTAGCCGCCGTGGGCGACCATCGCCGCGACGAGGGAGCCGGTCCGCTCGTAGAGCCAGCCGAACGAGAGGCCGACGAGGAGGATGACGCCGAGCGAGAGCGCCGCGCTCGGCCCCGAGGTCACCACGAGCGTCGGGACGTGGACGACCGCGAACAGGAGGCCGGCGCCGAGGATGGCGCCGGTCGCCGCGAACCGCTCGCGGAGGTACTTCTGTATCGTGCCCCGGAACAGCAGCTCCTCGGCGGGGCCGACGACGAGGATGGACGCGGGGATCATCACGGCCAGCAGCGTCTCGACCGGGATGGGCGCGTCGACCAGCGACGGCGGCGAGGGGTCGAGCCCGAGCGCCACCGCGCCGGCCACCACGACCGTCCGGAACACGAACGCCCCGAGGATGACGGCAGCGACCAGCCCCCACGAGCCCGGCAGCCCGCGGTCGACGTACGCCAGCCCCCGGTCCGTGATGAGGACGAAGAAGGCGGCCGCGGCCACGAACCCCGCCTCCCCCAGCACGACCGAGAGCACGAACGTCTCCAGGGTCGCCGCCCCGAGGAGGACGGCCGGGAGCGCGAGGAGGGTCGACATCACGACGCCGAGGACGGTGAGGGCCACGGCGCCGCCGACGTACCACCAGCCGGAGCGCCGGCCGGCCGCCGGTGGGGCGGTCGTAGACGCAGCGGGCATGGTCGCACTTCGGCGACGGAGATGAAGAATCCGGTGCCGGCTGCGGCGGGGGTTCGGGTCCCTCTAGGCCAGCATCGCGAGCACGGCCCGTTCGGTCCATGATGGCCCCGTTATCGGGTATTCACCGGATCGAGACGCCGCGTGTCGTGGCCGACGCGATCGGTCCCCGCCCCGTTCTCAGGCGTACTGTTCGATTAGCGACGCCAGTTCGGGCTTCTGCCGGACGCCGACGACCCGCTCGACCGGCTCGCCGTCGGCGAACAGGTACATCGTCGGGACGCCCTGGACCTGGTACTGCGCGGCGAGCTGGCGCTGCTGGTCAACGTCCACCTTCGCGACGGTCGCATCCGTCTCGGCCGCGAGATCCGCGACGATGGGTTCGAGCATCTTGCAGGGTCCACACCAGTCCGCGTAGAAGTCGACGAGGACGACTCCGCCCTCGTCGAGGAGAGACTGGAACTCGTCCGGCCCGTCGACGTGGACCGGATCGCCGTGGTTCGGAGCGCTGCCTTCATCCGATTCAGCCCGTGCTCGCAGTTCCTCGGCCTTCCGTACTCGTGCCTCCGACAGGTCGCTGTCTGATTCGCTCATCGGCACACCATACTCGCCTGTTGGATTTAAGAGTTTTGCACAATTTGGACAAGATAGTGGTGCCCCCGACTCCTGGGCTCCGGTCTGCGCGGCAGCGCCCGACGAGGTGAAGACATCGTTCCTGGCGCGACCCCGGCGTTCAGTTCCGCCCCGGAACCCGACTGCTTTTGCCGACGCCCGCACCACCCTGCTGGCATGACAGACTCGCCCGACGACGGAGGGGACCGCGACTGGTTCGGCACCGGGGAGCCGACCGAGGCGTCGGGCATCGTCGGCGAGTACGTCGCCCTCGCGCGCGAGGCCGAGGCGGACGTGCTGGCGATGCAGATGGGTGATTTTTACGAGTTCTTCGGGGAGGACGCCGAACTCGTCGGCGCGGAGCTGGACCTGAAGGTCTCGCAACGGTCGTCGGGCGGCGAGAACTACGCGATGGCCGGCGTCCCGGTGGACGACCTCGCACCGTACCTGAAGGCGCTCGTCGAGCGCGGCTACCGGGTCGCGGTGGCCGACCAGCATCCCGTCGATGACGGCCACGAGCGCCGGGTCGACCGCATCGTCACGCCGGGGACGCTGCTCGACCCGAGCGGCGACGACGCACAGTACCTCGCGACGCTGGTGCGCGGTGACGACCGTGGCGAGCCGACCGTCGGCCTCGCCTTCCTCGACGTGACGACCGGGCGCTTCCACGCCACCGCCGTTTCGGGCCCGGACGCCGAGTCGCGCGCGCTGACCGAGTGCTACCGCTTCGCCCCGACCGAGGTGCTGCCGGGTCCCGACGCCCGCAACGACGACGCGCTGCTGGAGCGGCTGCGCGAGTCGCTCGGCGCCGACGGTGGCGAGACGCGGCTCACGCTCCACGACGCCGAGGCGTTCGCGCCCGGCCGGGCGAAGCACACCCTGCGCGAGCAGTTCGGCGACGGCGCCGCCCAGAGCGTCGGGCTCGACTCGGAGGCCGCTATCCAGGCCGCGGGCGCGGCGCTTGCGTACGTCGCGGAGACGGGCGTGGGCGCGCTGGCGTCGGTCTCGCGCATCCAGGCGTACACACCCGACGACCACGTCTCGCTCGACGCGACCACCCAGCGCAACCTCGAACTCACGGAGCCGATGACCGGCAACGGCCGGTCGCTGTTCGACACGCTCGACCACACGGAGACGAGTGCGGGTCGGCGCCTCCTGAAGGAGTGGCTCGGCCGCCCGCGCCGCGACCGCGCGGAACTCGAACGCCGGCAGGGTGCGGTCGCGGCGCTCGCCGCCGACGCGATGGCCCGGGACCGCCTGCGCGAGACGCTCGACGGGACCTACGACCTCGAACGGCTGGCCTCGCGCACGGCGTCGGGGAGCGCCGGCCCGGACGCCCTGTTGCGGGTGCGCGAGACGCTCGCCGAGTTGCCGGCGCTCGTGGAGGCCGTCGAGGCCTCGCCCCGGCTCGCGGACTCGCCGGTCGCCGACCTGTTCGCCGACCTCGACCGCGAATCGGCCCGCGAGGTCCGCGAGGAACTGGAGGCCGCGCTCGCGGACGACCCGCCGAAATCGCTGACCGCGGGCGGATTGATTCGCCCCGAGTACGACGAGGAACTCGCGGAACTGGTCGAGCACCACGACGAGGCCGCCGAGTGGCTCGACTCGCTCGCCGCACGCGAGAAGCGCGAACACGGCCTCACGCACGTCTCCGTCGGCCGGAACAAGACGGACGGCTACTACATCCAGGTCGGCAAGAGCGAGTCCGACGACGTCCCCGACCACTACGAGGCCATCAAGACGCTGAAAAATAGCGAGCGGTTCGTCACCGAGGACCTGGAGGAGCGCGAGCGCGAGATCATGCGCCTCGAGGAGCAGCGCGGCGACCTCGAGGCCGAGGTGTTCCGCGACCTGCGCGAGCGGGTGGGCGCCCACGCCGAGTTGCTGCAGGCCGTCGGGCGCGCGTTCGCGGAACTCGACACGCTCTGTTCGCTCGCCGAGCACGCCGTGCGCAACGACTGGGTCCAGCCCGAGTTGACCGACGAAGACGTGCTCGATCTGCGGGCGGCCCGGCACCCGGTCGTCGAGCAGTCCGTCGAGTTCGTCCCGAACGACCTGCGGCTGGACCGCGACCGGCGCTTCCTGCTGGTGACGGGCCCGAACATGAGCGGGAAGTCGACGTACATGCGCCAGGCCGCCCTCGTGACGCTGCTCGCGCAGGTCGGGTCGTTCGTCCCGGCACGGGAGGCACGGGTGGGGCTCGTGGACGGTGTCTACACGCGAGTTGGGGCGCTCGACGAACTCGCGCAGGGCCGCTCGACGTTCATGGTCGAGATGCAGGAGCTGTCCAATATCTTGCATAACGCCACCGAGGACTCGCTCGTCATTCTGGACGAGGTCGGGCGCGGGACGGCGACGTACGACGGGATTTCGATTGCCTGGGCGGCTACTGAGTGGCTGTCTTCGGCACAGGCTACCGCCCCGTCGCCGAAGGTACTGTTCGCGACTCACTACCACGAGCTGACGATGCTGGCCGACCACATCGACACGGTGGAGAACGTCCACGTCGCGGCGGACGAGCAGGACGGCGACGTGACCTTCCTCCGGACGGTCCGTGACGGTGCAGCCGATCGCTCGTACGGGATCCACGTCGCGGAACTCGCGGGTGTTCCCGATCCGGTCGTCAAGCGCTCTCGCGAGGTGCTCCAGCGCCTGCGTGACGAAGAGGCAATCGACGTGCGCGGGAGCGAGGACGAGGTGACCGGCGAGTCGAAACAGGTCGTCTTCGACCTCGGGTCCGGGCAGCTCCGGGGCCAGGCCTCCGCCGACGGTGGCGACGGTGAGACAGTCGACCCTGTCACCGAGTCCGTACTGGAGGAGTTGCAGGGCGTGGATGTCGAGGATACGTCACCCGTGGAGTTGCTCTCGCAGGTGCAGGAGTGGCAGCGGCGGCTCGACGACTGACCACGGCGCCGGCGTGAGGAGTTGGTCGCTGTCCGCTCGAGACCCGTTTCAACGTCCCGGCACGCCGTGTGGTCCGGACCATCACCGAGCCGTCAGTAACGGAGCCACTTATCCACCTATGCGCTGAGATGTAGATATGGGCGGCATCGAGCTTCGAGATGGAACGCTCATCGTCAGGCGAGAGCCGAACCGACTCGACGAGCTGGCGATCGAGTTCTCAGCTATTCTCGATCGGTTCAGCATCGACCACGTCTACATTGCAGGGTATATCTCCATCCTCGCGGGTCGCGCTCGGTCGACCGAAGACGTCGACGTCCTCATCCAACCCATCGACGAAGGGACCGCAGAGGATCTCGCTGAGACGTTGACGGAGAAGGACTTCTGGGGTGTGGCTATGCCACTCTCCTCGATGTATGAGATGCTCTCGAACGGTGACAACATCTGGGTCGCCCCCGAAGATCAGGTCACGCCCCATCTCGAGGTGAAGTTCGTCCGCGACGAGTTCGACCGCGCGTCTCTCGAGAACGCGATCACTGCTCGCATCGGTGGCGAGACTATTCCGATCGGTCCGCTGGAACTCCAGATCGCCTACAAACTCCATCTTGGCGCCCAGAAAGACATCGAAGACGCAGTCCACCTCTACACGCTCTTCGAGCAAAGCCTTAGTGTCGCTCGCCTCGAAGAATGGGTAACGCGCCTCGGTGTCGAAGACGAATATGAGCGACTCAAACGTGCCTGACTTCCTCGACGGGAAACACGAGAAGAACCGCCAGCAGCGCATCGAGGCGGTCAAGCACTGGGTCGAGTACATCAAGTCCGAGCCGCCGGAGAAATGGGGGCCACAGCAGAACACTGTCGTCAACGATCAGCTCGAAGCCGCGCAGAGTGTTCCCACGTCCGCTTCCCACCAACAGCACGTGAAAGACGTCGCCAGAGAGATCGCCGATGCGCAGGACAATTCTGACGAGAGTTCGGAGAAGTGACCTCCTCCTCGCCGTGAACGGCGAGGCTTCCCACGGCACCGCACCGCTGGTTTGGGATATTTGCTGGTTGACGACTCGTCGGCATGACGAGCCGATGGCGGGGCCACACCGCCGTTACTCCTATCCCCAGCAGGGGACTCAGAGTTATCTGAACCGAGACACCACAGCGGTTCGAGAGGGTGTCTCGAACGTTCTGGCTCTCGGAGTCCCCGATATTGTGCATTTAGGGGGCGGTGGAAGCCGCCTCGGTGCACGTCATGCTACGACGCGATGATAGTTAAATATCCGTATCAGCGTCAGAACGTTGTCTGTGGGGGATTGTCGGATTCGCGCCCGCCGTAAACGGCGGGATTCTCTCCTCGCGGAAAGATAGTGACTGAGGCAGTCATCGAGCAGGGCATCGAACTGCTCGACGAATAGGGGCAGTCGTCATCCTTCCGGCGTGTGGAGCAGCAATCGGCGCCACGACCGAGATCCTCTGACCGGCGGTCGAGCGGCTGTTCGAGTGGCGGTTGCCGTCGCTGTCCGACGAACGGTAGCCGCTCTGGTACGCGCTCGGGTCGTTCTACTCAGTGGGGTCCGTTCGGTCGGCTCGGCGGAGCAGCTTCAGCGAAACAACAGCGAAGTTCGCTCAACATCATGTATACGCTGTACAGCATCCGCAGGACCGTTCCGGTCGTCATGAACAGAAGGCCAGCAGTCGGGACGAGCCACGCGACCCCCGGGCAGACGGACCGGGCGACTACCGAAGCCAAGACGAGTCCGGCGGTCTGCACGAGCGACTGAGCGATGGTGCCAGCGAGGAACCTGAATCTGGCTGTGAGTCCGACGAGGATGAGGACACCTGCGAGCGCTAGGTCCAGCAGGACCGGCAGCGGGGGTACAGCTTCGGGAAGCAGCCCTGCGGGGTTCGGGAGTGTCCGGATCGAGATCGCCGATGTCAAGCAGACCGTCGCGTTCGGCGATGTCGTCGAACGCCTGAGTTACTACGAGTAGCAGCGGCGAGCGTCGGTGACCGTTCGGCCGAGTCCGGAACCGCAAGGCGTTAGCCGCTCCGGTCGAACAGTCGTTCAGTAACCCCTCAGATGCAGTTCGCCGTGCTCGCCCGCGACGACGCCGTCTCTCCCGTCGTCGGCGTCGTCCTCCTCGTCGCGGTGGTCGTCCTGCTCTCCTCGACCGTCGGGACGGTCGCGCTCGGGCTGACCGAGGGGCTCTCGTCCTCGCCGCCGCGGGCGGTCCTCGCCTTCGAGTTCGAGGAGCGAGGGGGGTCGAAGGACCAGGGGCTCGACGACGGCGCGGCGGTCGAATCCGGGCGCGGCGGCGACCTCACCATCACCCATGCCGGCGGTGACGTCCTCCCCGGCAACGACCTCCGGCTCCGGGACGACGACGGCGGTGACCTGGCGTTCCCGGGCGGCCCGGTCGGGCTGTTCGGCGACCCGCCGTACCCGGTCTCGGCCGGCGACAGCGTCGAGGTCCCGGTCAACTCCGACGACACCGTCCGGGTGGTGTGGGTCGGCGAAGAGGGCGAGACGGCCGTCGTCGGCTCCTGGCGGGGTCCCGATTCGGGTTGAGCCGACCGCTCGTCTCGTCGGGGTACCGCCGCGCCTACGGCGACAGCAGCCGCCCCAGGCGCCGGACCATCCCGCCGAGCAGGCCCGTCTCGCCGTCGTTCTCGTCGCCCCCTTCCTCGGCGCTCCCGTCCGCTTCCGCCTCGGATTCGGTCCCGTCGACCGCCTCGCGCTCGCCGACAGCGAGCGCGACGGTCACACCCTCGTCGCGCCCGACGGTGACGGTCAGTTCGTCGGCCGCGGGTTCCCACGCGCCCTCGCGTTCGGCCACGATGCCGGCGTCGGCGAGTTCCTCCAGCCGGTCTCGGACCTCGCGCATGTCGAGGTTGCACGCCCGGGCCAGCTCCCCAGTCGAGGCGGGGCCCTCGCGGTAGAGGTGGTCGAGCAGCCGGAGGCTCAGCCACGAGGTGGCGACGGCGGCCCGGTGGGCCTCGCGGGCGACCGTCCTGTCGAAGAACCGGCGGAGTTCTGCCTCGGAGGGGACGGACATACTAGCTCTGTGTCAGGTTGGAGAGTTCGCGGCTGGTCTGTTCGGTGGGCTTGTACTCGATGCCGCGATTCCCCTCCGTCGCGCGGATGAGGCCCTCCTTCTCCAGTTCGGTCAGGGCCTCCTGGACGTGGTAGGAGCTGGCGCCGAGCGCCTCGGTGATGCCGTTGGCCGTGCTTGGCCCCTGCTCGGCGAGGACCTCGACCACGTCGGCGGCGTGGCCCGAGAGCTGCTCGAGTTTCCGCGAGGTCTCCTCGGCGAGCGTCGCCCGGACGAACTCGAAGTCGAGGACCTCCCGGTCGGCGCGCGCGCCGGCCTCGATGACCTCGTTGCACTCGCGGCGGATGTGGCGCGGGTACGGGGTGATGTCCTGGTGGACGAGCTCGATGGCCTCGCGGGTGAACGGCGCGAGGTCGCCCTCGTCGTGGGCGCAGCCGTCGCCGTCGCCCCACTCGCTCTCACGGCAGTAGTAGCGCAGGCGCTTGTTGACGAGTTCGATGACACCGTCGATGTCGAGTCCCGACAGCGTGATTTCGTCGCCGATGCGGTCCGACAGCGGCTCGATGCGGCCGTGGATCTGATCGAGCATGTGGGCGGTGCCGTTGAAGACGAGCACCGGCTCCCAGTTCTCCACGTCGCGCTGGAGGTGGAGGATCTGGCGCAGGGTGCCCTCGCTCCCGTTGATGACCTCGTCGTAGAAGACGACCGTCCGGACGCCGTCCTCGTAGCGCCGCTCCAGCGCGTCGGCCACGTCGTCGTACAGCTCCGTGCTGGTGGCCGTCGAGTCGACCGGCTCGCCCAGCTCGTCGAGGATGCGTTTGGCCATCGTCTTGCTGAACCGGCCCTTCTGGACCGCGACGAAGACGGGCTCGTATCCCTCGACCTCCGTCAGGACCTCGTACATCGTCTTCGTCAGGATGGTCTTGCCCGTGCCGAACGGGCCCGTGATGAACGTGTTGACGTTGCGCTGGATGTTCTCGCGGAGCCGCCGGAGTTCGTCCTCGTAGCCGGCGAACAGGCGCGGGTCGGGCCACTTCTCGGCGAACGGGTTCGTCCGGAACCGGTGGCCGTCGACCGCGTACGGCCAGCTCCCCCCGCTCTCGAACTCCCCCTTGATCTCCGAGACGATGTCGTCGACCATCGGTTACCTCGGGCTTCCGCGCCCCGGCCCTTCAACGTAGCGGGTGTATCGGCCGTATCTGCTGTGGAGGCTGTATCGTCTCGATGGAATGATCCACGCAACCGACTCTAACAACTCTAGTAACTCAATCAACTCGACTAGCAGTAACTACTATACAAGCGGCATCCGTGCGGCCCGATGTGGTGTCAACCATGGGCGAACTCATCCAGGTCGAGGGCCGCGAGGTGCCGGTCGAGGACGGCACGACGGTCCAGGACCTCAAGCAGCGGCTGGATCGCGACGACGACGAACTGGCGACCTACGAGGAGAACGGGGAGGTGAAGGTGCTCGGCGACCGCGACGAGGTGGCCGACGCCGTCCCCGAGGGCGCGAACCTCAGCTTCCAGCCCGGGGAGGGGCAGGTGTTCGGCCGTTCCGGCGGGGTCCCGACTGGTCACGGCGGCCGCGGTGGTCGCACGGGCGGGGGCGGTGGGCCTCGGTCCGTCGGGGGGCGGGGACGGCGGTCGGGTGGAGGCGTCTGATGAAACGCGGCCGTGCCTACGAGGAGGCTCGGAAGCTCGGCGAGCGCTACCCGGTCGCGTACAGCGAGGCCGACCGGCGAGTCGTCCTCGAACGGTTCGACTTCCCGCCGGGGTGGGACCCCCAGTTCTCCAAGCTCCGGTACGAGCTCCCCGACACGTACCCCCGGGATATGCCGACCGTCTACGTCCCGTCGGAGCTGTCCTACGAGGGCAAGAGCCCGACCCATCTGCTCCACGGCATCTCGCCGTACGGCGACTCCGACTGGAGCAAGTGGTGCATCGAGGACCACAACGTGAACTGGGACCCCGGGTCGGATACGCTGGTGAAGCTCACGACGATGATGCGGGCGTCGCTGGCGAACCCCTACAGCGACAACCCGTTCGCGGGGGGGTCGGCGTGAGCGAGCGCCGCCTCCGCCTGCCGGCGCGGGTCGTCCGGGAGCTGCGCGAGGCACTCCTCCGGGACGACGAACAGGAGCGCTTCGCCTTCGTCGATGCCGGGACGGCCGCGCCGCCCGCTGGGGCGGGAGCTGGCGAGGGGGAAGCCGAGAGCGAGGCCCCCTCCGAGCGTCCGGACCTGCTCGCGAGCGAGGTGGTCCCGGTGCCGGACGAGCGGCTGGCCCGGCAGTCGAGGACCGCGTGCCGGCCCGAGCCGGCGGTCGAGCGCGACCACGTCGGGGACTGCTACGACCGGCAGCTCGCGCCGGTTCTGGTCCACAGCCACCCGTTCTCCGACGACCCGCGGTTCAGCAGCATCGACGTGGAGGCGATGGGCCGGTTCCGCGAGTGGCTGACTGGCCTCTTCCCGGACCGCCCGTTCGGCTTCGCGGTCGTCGGGCAGTCGGGTATCGAGGCGGTGGCGAACGCGGGCGAGCGCTTCGCGGCGCTCCCGGTCGAGGTCGTCGGCGAGTGGAAACTCGACGAGCCGGTCCCGGGGGCGGTCGACCGGTTCGCGCCGGTCGACGCCGGCGGGCGCGGCGCTTCGGTTGGGGATGCACCGGTCGCCGACGGCTCTGAGGGCGACCGGGCGGGGACCGACGACGCGGACACGGACACCGACATCGACGCCACCGAGCGCTTCGACCGGAACGTCCGCGCGCTCGGCGCCGACGGCCAGCGTCGGCTCCAGGACGCGACCGTCGGTATCGTCGGCGTCGGTGGCATCGGCTCGCAGGTCGCCGAGCAGTTCGCGCGCCTCGGCGTCGGCGAACTCGTCCTGGTCGACCCGGACACGGTCGAGCCGAGCAACCTGCCGCGGCTGGTCGGCGCCTACGACCACCACGTCGGGAAGCCGAAGGTCGACGCCGTCCGCGAGCACGCCTGGCGGTCCGCGCCGGCCGACCTCGACGTGACGGCCGTCGCCGAGCCGGTCGAGGCGGTGCCGGCGCGGCTGACCGACTGCGACCTCGTCGTCGGCTGCGTCGACCGTGTCACGGCGCGCTCGTTCTGCAACGAGTGGGCCGTCAAGCACCTGACCTACTACGTCGACGCCGGGGTCCGCATCGACACGACGGATGATCGGGTAGTCGGGATGACCGGGTACGTCCACCTGGTGGCGCCCGGGAGCACCGCGTGCTTCGACTGCCTGGGACGTCACGACCAGGCGGCCGCCCGCATCGAGCGGCTCTCGCCGGACGAGCGCGAGGCCGAACTCGAGCGCGGCTACATCGACACCGAGCAGGTGGCGCCCGAGCCGGCGGTCATCCACCTCAACGGGCTCTGTGCCTCGAAGGCGGTCTCGGTCGGCACGGACGTCGTGACCGGGGTGAAGACGCCGCCGGACTTCGTCCGGTACGAGGACACGGCCCACGAGATGACCGCGCTCACGACCGAGCCCAGCCCCGCGTGCCCGACCTGTGGGGACGAGGGCGTGCTCGGCGTCGGGCGGCGCTCGTTCGGCGACGCACAGTTCACGCCCGAGGACGGTCCCGAGACGGCCACCTCGGACTGAGAGGGACACACACGCTTCTCGAGGGCCTCCGGCCCTCGCTCCCTGATTCCGCCGGCCGTCAGCTGCCGGTCCCCCCACGACGGCACGCGCCGCTCGTCCGCCCCCCGCGACGAGCGGGCGTCACCCGTCGTGTGTCTCGGTCCGGAGCACGTTCAGCGACCCGTCCACGACGACCTCGAGGGCGTCGCCCGCGCAGGTGAACGTCAGCGAGACCTCCAGCGGGTCCCTCGAGCGGACGACGTCCTCGGCCTCGAGAACGTTGCTCCAGCCCGGTTCCGCCCAGACGTTCACGCCCCGCTCGGCGAAGAAGGCCATCACCGGCGGCTCGAGCAGGAGCGGCCGCTCCATCGTGCTCAGCATGAACCAGTGGCAGTGGGTACACCAGAACAGGAGCGCGGGGGCGTTCCACTCCTCGACGTCGAGCCGGTCGAGATGGTCCTGGGACACGTCGAGCTCCACGGGCCCCGAGCAGTACGGGCAGAACCCCTGCGACATCGAGCAGAGGTCCGTCGTGAAGCGGACGTTCATCGCCGCCGCGACCTCGGGCGCGTCGCTCTCGTCGAACGGCCCCGGCGGCACCGGGTACTGGTGCAACTGGTCGTCGCACGAGGGGCACTCGATGCTGACGCGCTGGTCGCGGTAGGACGCGTAGAGCGACTCACCGCAGACCTCGTGGGTCGACGCCAGCTCGAACGGCGGGATCTCCAGTTCCTTCGCGTAGAAGCCCGCCTTCACCGCCTGGTAGGCCTTGAGCCCCCGGAGCGTCAGGTGGTAGCCGTCCTCCACGCTGGCGACGTAGTCCGTCTCGACGAGCTGCTGGAGGTGGTAGTTCAGCCGCCCGCTGTCCTCGAGTTCGGTCCCCTCCCAGACGTCCGTGAACCGGAGCGTGGCGTACTGCCCCCCGGTACAGGCGTCGCCGAGCGTCATGAGGATGAACAGCCGGTGCTCGTTGGCGACGGTCTTCAGCACCTCGTCCGCGGCGGCGAGACTCGGGCCGCCGGTGCCGGCTGGAGCGCTACCCATACGTCGGTAGCTACGGCGGGGACCTAATGACCTTGTGGGGAGCGTGGTGGTGGAGGGTGGTGGTGGAGGGCCGAAGCGGGAACCGGGGAAGTTCCCAGTCGTGGAGTGGGACGGCTCTGTCATAACGTTCATCTGAAATCGATTTCACACAGCCACTACTCGGTACGTATCCGCCGTGGTTCGAGGCCCCCCGCGGCGAAGGTGCCGGTCTCGCCTATATATGACAGAGATATTTGAATATTGGAATATAACATGTTGGGTGACATTACTTCGTCCTCTACTGGCGACGTGCCGGCCCTGTAGTTAGCTGGAGAATGTTGCTGTAGTTATATCCAATGCCCAATATATCAATAATTGGGTTTGTAATATTCATAAATCGGTTTTATCTGAGTAATATCGGTGGTGGCTGTGGGTGGTCAGTAAGTGGATTGGATTTCTATCTATAAAGCATATGAATAGTGTGATGATTATGAAGTTGTCATTTCTGGTCTATGCGTGGTCAGCTGCAAAGGGTGTTCTCTATTGGTGGACGGGTGGTGCTCTCACCCGGTGCCTGCAGACAGGGATGCCGGTCTCGGGCGGCCCATCACGTATGCAACGGTGTGACCGTCCGCTGTCGACGGATGAACCATTACATCCTTACGCTTGTAATGGGTGTGTGGGCGAGTGGCTCGCTCGACACGAAATGGTGCTGTACAGCGCCGTCCGAAGTTATCTACCGCTGCCTGGGATGTGTTTCCTGTTGACGAACAACATGGTGTGGTGGGGCGTGGGGCTGCCACCGACCCGGAAGGGCTCTCTCTGTGTATGTGTGTGGTGTTCACACGGACCGCGACCGACCGGGGTGATTCACTCGGGGTGCGGATTCTCGTTCTCTACTGGTGAACGGCGGATGCGGTGTTCGCTTTGACGGCTGTCGCGGGCCGGTCCGAGCGCTGCCCCCGGACTGCCTCGTGAGAGTCCGCCGTGTCGGTCGTCGGGATGCGCGGTTCGTCCGGGACCTGCCGAGCTGGTGGGGCATGACGATTCAGAGGGGACTCAGGGACGTCCGGGCGAGGAAGAGCGCATCCGCGAAAACGTTCGACAGCAGAGAACGGGAGGGGGTGTCGTGACCCTGACCGCGGGGAGGAGCCCCCAGACACCAGCAGCCGGGCGACGGGTGGCGGCTTCACCGGTCTCCCGTGTCTCTCACCCCCTCTGCGTACACGGGACATCGGTGGACCTCCCGGTCGGTGTTGTCGGCGATCACCAGCTGCCGCAGTTCGTGCCCGCAGGCCCCCGAGACCTGCTCTCGATGGGCGCAGTTGCCACAGCTCTGCGGGATACGGTCCTCCGTCTTGGACATGGTCTAGCTAAGTGTGTGAATCGCAAACATATAAATATTTCCTGCGGGCCCCTGGCGGGGGTAGACTGATGAGGGGTGGGCCCACATCCGGGGATGAGCATGGTTCGCTGGCGTGTCGTCTGCCTCGTGGTGCTCGCCTGCCTCGCGGCCGCGCCAGGGGTGGCCGTCGCCCACGACCCACCGGACACCCGCTTCGACTCCCCCATCCCGCTCACGCACCTGTACGCGGGCGCGGGCGCGACGGTCGCGGCGACGGCCGGCGTTCTCGGGCTGACGACGGGTCGTGACGGGACGGACCGGGAGTGGGGGATCGGCGGACTCCCCGGGCGCTTCGGGCGGGTGCTGGCGTTCGCGGCCCGGGGTGGGTTCCTCGCTTGCTTCGCGCTCGCGCTGTTCGCCGGAGTCGCCGGGCCGCCCGACCCGGACGTCAACCTCCTGACGGTCCTCTTCTGGGGCCTCTGGCTCAAGGGGGTCGCGCTCCTTGCGGCCATCGTCGGGAGCCCCTGGCGGCTCCTCTCCCCGTGGCGGACGGTCTACGAGGCGGGGGTCTGGCTACTCGATGTCACCCGTTCGTCGTCGGTCGGGTCGGCGCCGGCGGGGGCCAGCGGACCCCCGGACGGGGCTCGGGACCGCGCGGCTGGGGCCGGTGTGGCCCCGGATGGGCTGATCGGCTACCCCGAGTGGCTGGGCCGCTGGCCGGCGCTCGTGGGGTTCCTCCTCGTGGTGGGCGTGATGGAGAACCTCGGCGGCGTGCCGGCCGCCCCCCGCGAGACCGCGCTGCTGCTCGGCGGCTACGGCGTGGTGATGGTCGCCGGCGCCGTCGTCTTCGGTCCGACCTGGTTCCGGCGGGCGGACCTGTTCGCCGTCTTCTACCGGCTGTTCGGCCGGGTGGCACCCCTCCAGGTCTCGCGCGGCCCGGCCGGCGACGTCCGGATCACCGCGCGGCTACCCTGGCGGGGCGGGACGGTCCCGGTCGCCGACATCGGGGCGGTCGGCCTGGTCGTCGCGGCCGTCTACACCGTCAGCTTCGACGGGTTCACCAACACGGTGGAGTACCAGTACCTCCTGACCCGGGTGAGCGTCGCGCTCGACGTCGGTGTCGGTGTCGCCCTCGTCACGTACCTCGGGGGGTACGCGCTGTTCCTCGCCGGGTTCGGCCTCGTCGTGGCGGCCACGGAGCGCCTCGGCGGGCGCCGGGTCGCGGCCCGGGCGCTGCTGGTGTTCGCCCCGACGCTCCTCCCCATCGCGGTCAGCTACGATATCGCCCACACCTACCCGACGACGCTCCGCAACGCGGTGCGCGTCGCCTACACCCTCCTGCCGCTGGGCGGTACTGTCCCGGACCCGCTCGCGTGGCTGTCTCTCCCCGTCTTCTGGGGGAGTCAGGTCGTCCTCATCACCGTCGGGCACGTCGTCGCCGTCGTCGCCGCCCACGTCGTGACCCGCCGCCGGTACCCGGACCGGGCCGCCGCCCGGCGGAGCCACCTCCCGCTCACGCTCCTGATGGTCGGCTACACGGTCCTGTCGCTGTGGATCGTCTCGCTGCCCGCCGTGAACTGAGCCGCCGCCCGTCACGGCTGTCGTCCGCCGGTGCCGCGGGGCAACGATTATATAGTGCTGTGAGCTATCGCCACACATGGCCACGCAGCGCGAGGCCGTCCTGCGCGCGGAGGGGTTGACGCGACGGTTCGGCGCCTTCGTCGCTGTCGACCACGTCGACTTCAGCCTGGACGGCGACGAGATTCACGGCATCATCGGCCCGAACGGAGCGGGCAAGACGACCTTCTTCAAGATGATCTCCGGGGTCATCCAGCCCTCGGAGGGACGGATCGAACTCAAGGGCGAGGATATCACCGCCCTCGCCCCGGAGCGCATCGCCCGCCGGGGACTGGCACAGACCTTCCAGATCACCAGCATCTTCCCGAGCCTCACCGTCGAGGAGAACGTCGTCGGGGCGCTCAACGGACAGAAGCGGTTCCTCAACCCGGCGGTCCCCTATCGGGAGGACTCGGCGACGACCGAGCGAGCACGGGAGATCCTCCGGCGGATCGGACTCGACGACGTCGCCGGCGCCGAGGCGGGGAACCTCTCGCACGGCGACCAGGGCGTCCTCGAGATCGGCCTCGCGCTCGCGACCGACCCGGAGGTAATCCTCTTCGACGAGCCGACCGCCGGGCTCTCGGCCACCGAGACCGAGCGTATCCGGACCATCATCGAGGAGATCAGCGACGAGGCCGCCATCATGCTGGTCGAGCACGACATGGACTTCGTGATGGGCCTCGCCGACAGCGTCACGGTCCTCCACAACGGCCAGATCCTGGCACAGGGGTCGCCGGACGAGATCAGCCAGAACAGCGACGTACAGAACGTCTACTTCGGGAGGGACGTCTGATGCTCACCGTCGATCAGATCGATACGTACTACGGGAAGAGCCACATCCTCCACGACGTCAGTCTGGAGATCAAGGAGGACGAGGTCGTCGCGCTCATCGGGCGCAACGGCGTCGGCAAGACCACCACGATGCGCTCGATCATGGGGATGACCCCGCCCCGCAGCGGGACCATCACCTTCGAGGGCGAGGACATCACCGGGGCCGACCCCAACCACATCGCGAGCCGGGGCATCGGCTACGCCCCGCAGGAGCGCCGGATGTTCCCGAAGCTGACCGTCATGGAGAACCTGGAGATGGGGGCCGGGACCGGGTCGTTCGAGGACGACCAGCTCGAGACGGTGTTCGACCTGTTCCCGCGCCTGGAGGAGCGACAGGACCAGCAGACCGGGACGCTCTCGGGCGGCGAGCAGCAGATGGTGGCGATGGCCCGGGCGATGATCCGTGACCCCCAGCTCGTCCTCCTCGACGAGCCGACGGAGGGACTGATGCCGGCGCTCATCCCGGAGATCTCCGACGTCATCGAGACCATCGCCGACCGCGGGTACGCCGTCCTCCTCGTCGAGCAGAACGTTGACTTCGTGCTCGACATCTGCGACCGCGCCTACCTCATGGATAACGGCCGCATCGAGCAGGAGGCGACCAGCGAGCGGCTCCAGGAGGACCCGGGCCTGCTGGAGGAGACGCTCGGCCTCTCGCACTGATCCGCCGGACGGACGCGGCTGCTGCCGGCCGCTGTCCGGGTGTGCACCATGAAAACTTTTAACACTGGTCCTGCGTAGTTCCGAGTGACGATGAAGAAGACAGTCATCGATCCCGACGCCGGCAGCGACATCTTCGAGGACCTCGACACGCCGTTCTCGCGTGGGACCGTCATCGAGACCGACCAGTACTACCGGATCTTCCTCTCCGGTGCGACCTCCTCCCAGGAGGACGCGTTCAGCTCCAGTTACAACACCTCGATCGGCGAGCAGACGACCGACATCCTCTCGCGCATGGAGCAGTTCCTCGAGGAGGTCGGCGCGTCGATGAACGACGTCGTCCGGGTCCGCGTCTACACGCAGGACATCGACGAGGACGAGTTCCGCGAGCACCACCGCGCTCGCGAGAAGTTCTTCGAGAAGGCCCACTTCCCCGCGAGCACGCTCGTCCGCGTCGACGAGGTGCTGGTGGGCCGCATCGAGATCGACCTCGAGGCCATCGTTCCGAAGGACGGCGAGTGGGAGACCGACGCCGTGTTCACGGACATCTACGGCTGAGGGCGACCTGGTTCTTCACCCGTCGTGTGAGCCACGCCCCGTCCGACCGCGGAGCCGTGGCTGTCCAGCGCGCGAGCCGAGCGGAGAAGCAGTGAGATGAGGTGGGGAGACGGCGTGCGAGAGCGGTGCTGGTGGCGGGGCGGCCCTACTCCTCGTCCTTGCCCTCGACGCGGTGGACGTTGAACGCCTCGAACACCGGCTGGTCGCTGATGACGAACAGGATGGTCTCCTCGTCGTGGGCCTCGTGGGCGTGCCACTGGTCCTGCGGGACGACGAAGGAGTCGCGGGTGTCCCACTCGAGGGTGGTGTCCTCGACCTGGGTCTCGCCCGACCCCTGGACGACGTGGTAGATCTCCGTGCTGTTGTGGCGGTGGGTCTTCGTCTCCTGACCCTCCTCGAGGAGCTGCAGGCGGAACGAGGTGGTCGACATCGTCGGGCCGCGGCCGGTCGCCGGGTTGACGTACTCCATCACGAGGCCGTCGTACGGGTCGTCGACGTAGTCCGGCCCGTCCTCGGCGGCGTTGGTGATGGAGGTGTACGCCTCGTCCCAGGAGTAGCGGTACGGCGGCACGTCGCGGAACTTGTTCTCCTGGTCGCGCAGCGGCCGCAGGCGACCGTACTGGGAGTTGTAGTACCCCTGCGACTTGTCGACGGGCTGCTGGTACTGCTCGTGGTCGTCGAACACGGAGGCGTTGAGGTGCTGCCCGATGAGCGGCCAGTCGAGGACGTCGATCCAGATGGTCCGCTCGTCGCTCTCGTTGACGTGGTCGTGCCAGGTCCAGTTCGGCGTCGTGATGAGGGCGTTGTCCGTCATCGGGAACCGCTCGCCCTCGACCGCGGTGTACGTGTCCTCGTTCCCGTCGACGACGAACCGCACGGCGTTGACGTTGTGGCGGTGGGACCCGGCCTCCTCCTCCGGCGTCACGGTCTGGAAGAACACCGAGAGGAACGGTGACGGGAGGTCCTGGTCCGACGCGGGGTTCGTCAGGGCCAGCGAGCGCCGGAGGCCCTGTTCGAGTTCGCTGTACGGCAGCTCCTCCTCGACCTGCTCGATGGTGTCGATGACGTCCTCCCACTTCCAGACGAACGGCTGGAGCTGTTCCTTCGGCTCGCCCTCCCAGTCCTCGTGGACGTCCCAGCCGGGCCGGAGGAGGCGGTCCTCGAACTTCGATTCGAGATCGTCGCTCACGTGGTCGATATCCCAGTCTACAGCAGGAGGCTCTTGCTCTTGGCTCATACACCTGGGAGGTCGTTTTTCGCACACTTATATCTTGTTGTGGTATCACATGCAGCATCGGCCGGGACGGACACGGGCACCCGAAATGTCGAGAAGATTATCTTTTCCGGTATGTTTTTATCCGTTCGATGGAACCTGGCGAGTGAGTCATGGTAGAAGAAGTCCGACCAGACCCGTCCAAGATGCAGTACAACGACCTGCCGTTCTCCCACGCGATCAAGCACGAGGACTTCGTCTTCGTGTCCGGGCAGGCCCCCCGGGACGCCGACGGCAACGTCCCGGAGACGTTCGAGGGACAGGCGCGCCAGGAGCTGGAGAACATCCAGACGATCCTCGAGGAGGCCGGTACCTCGATGGACAACCTGGTCAAGGTGAAGGTGTACGTCGAGGACATGGACCGGTTCGGCGACCTGAACGAGATCTACCAGGAGTACGTCTCGGAGCCGTTCCCGGCCCGTGCGGCCATCGGCGTCGACGAACTGGCGAAGAACTTCGTCGTCGAGTTCGAGGCCATCGCGGCCGTCGAGTGAGGCCTGCTGCCGTCCGCCGTCACCGACCGCGTGCCACTGGTCGCCGGGAACGACCGATTCCCGGAACGGAGCCCGTCTCCGTATTTTTCGTGCTACTGAATATGGATTTTTGAGGTAGATATAAACGTCAAAAGCCACACCGGTCGTCCATGCCAACTGATGGCAGTCGAACGTCCGGTGCGAGCAGAGACATAGAGCGTCGCGGGTTCCTGAAGTACGCGGGGACCGGTGCGCTGGTAACTTCGGTCGGACTCGCTGGCTGTGCGACGAGCGAACCGGCCGGCGATGGCGGCGGTGGCGGTGGCGATGGCGGGGACGGCGGTGGCGGCGGCGATGGCGGTGGCGGTGGCGACGGCGGCGACGGTGGGTCCACCGGCGGCGACAGCACCGGCCCCGTCAAGATCGGCCTCCAGGCCGACCTCACCGGGCCGCTCTCGCTGTACGGCAAGTGGCAAAAGCGCGTCACCGAGCGGTGGGCCGAGGAGCTGAACGCCGAGCACGACGGCATCGCCGGCCGCGAGGTACAGGTGGTCGTCGAGGACACGAAGTCGAAGACGAAGGAGGGTGTCGCCGCGATGCGCCGGCTCACGCAGGAGAAGGGCGCACACGTGGTGATGGGGACGAACTCCTCCGGGACGAGCCTCGCCAGCATCCCGCTGGCGAAGCAGACGGGGACGCCCTACTTCCCGCAGGGGGACGCCTCCTCGCTCGCCGGCGAGGACGCGAACCGGTGGACCGTCCACTACGGCCACAGCGTCGACCACCTCTCCATCGGCGGGTTCAAATGGGGCGTCGAGAACCTCGGCTCGAAGTGGACGATGCTGTTCCAGGACTACTCCTACGGCCAGCAGTTCAAGTCGGTCGCCGAGAACCGGCTCCCGCAGTTCGGCGGTGAACTCCTCCGCTCCATCGGCGTCCCCCTCGGGGAGACGGACCTTGTGTCCCAGCTCAACAAGGTCCCGTCGGATACGGAGGTGCTGTTCGCGGTGCTGGTTGGGCCGTCGAACCCGGCGTTCCTCAAACAGAGCCGCGACCTCGACGTTCCGGGCGAGCGCTTCGGCGAGGTCGGTCTGGCCGAGCCGCTGAACCTCACCAACAAGGAGGTCCCGAACGCCGAGGGGATGCACTACGTGTCGACGGTCCCGGCGCTCCCGGAGGGGATGCCCGAGAACCAGCGGGAGTTCTACCAGACCTACCGCGATGTCGCCGGTATCACCGACTACGAGCAGGCCGTCCCGTTCGGCCACGCCTGGGAGAACTGGGTCATCCTCTCGTGGATCAAGGACGCCATGGAGAACTCCGACTGGTCGGGCGACGGCGACGGCGACACCCTCATCCGGTGGATCGAGGAGGGGCCCCAGCGGAGCGCGAGCAAGCTCTACCCGCAGGGTGACACCTTCTTCCGCGGGTCCGACCATCAGGGGTTCATGGACCTCTTCATCGAGCAGGTGCAGGACGGTACGCCGACCACCGTCCACCGGGTCGACGTGAACGAGCCGACCTACGAGGCACAGGCCGACCTGACGAGCAAGTCGTTCTGAGCGAACGATGGCACTCGTAGAGAACCTGGCCGTCAGTCTGCTGAACGGGATCGTCTGGGGGACGATCATCGCGCTGATCGCGCTGGGGCTCAACCTCATCTTCGGCCTGCTCGAGATCATCAACCTCACCCACGGATCGTTCTACATGCTGGGTGCCGTCGGCGGCTACTTCGTCATCGACGCCACCGGGAGCTTCTGGCTCGCGCTGTTCGCCGCGCCGCTGGTCGTCGGGTTCGTCGGCGTCGCGATGGAACGGACCGTCCTCCAGCCCATCGCCGAGGACATCCCGCTGACCGTCATCGCGACGTTCGGCATGATCCTCGTCTTCCAGCACCTCGCGCTCGTCATGTTCGGCTCGGGGGTACGGACCCTCGAGTCTCCCATCAAGGCGTCCATCGACCTCGGCGTGGCCTCGTACTCGCTGTACCGGCTCTCCATCGCCGTCGTCGCCGTCGTGTTCATCGTCCTGCTCCACCTGTTCCTGACCCGGACGCGGCCCGGGCTGTGGATGCGGGGCGTCCGCCAGGACCGCGAGATGGCCGATGCGCTCGGCGTCCCGACGGACCGGGTCTACATGCTCACGTTCGGCCTCGGGACGTTCCTCGCGGCGATGGCCGGCGTGTTGCTCGCGCCGGTCGCCGGGGTCAGCCACCTGATGGGCATCGAGATCCTCGCCGTCGCGTTCATCGTGGTCATCGTGGGCGGGCTCGGGTCGTTCCGGGGCGTCCTCGTCGCGAGTCTCCTGTTCGCGCTCGTCGAGAACCTCGGCAGCGCGTTCATCCCGGCGACGGAGGCACGCATCTTCACGCTCGTCCTCATGGCTGGAATCGTGCTGGTGAAACCCGAGGGCTTCTACGGAGGGACAGCATGAGCGGGGAGGAGATCCAGTCGCGGAGCCTGGTGAACGGCAACGCACGGTACCTGCTGGCGGTGGTGGCGCTGGTCGTCGCCGCCGTGCTCCCGCAGCAACTGGGCTCGTTCGGCCGCTTCATCGGTGCGTCCATCCTGCTACTGGCCATCTACGGCATCTCCTACGACCTGCTGTACGGCTACGCGGGGCTGACGAGCTTCGGCCACGCGGCCTTCTTCGGCATCGGTGCCTACGGGGTCGCCGTCGCGCTCCGGGACGTCGGCGTCGGCGTCCTGGGCTCGCTCGGCCTCGCCTTCCTGCTGTCGGGGGTGATGGCGCTGGCGCTCGGCTACATCGCCGTCCGGGTCGCCGAGAACGCGTTCGTCATCGTCACGATCCTCATCGTGCTCGTCGCGAACCTCATCGCCAACACCTGGACGGGCGTCACCGGCGGGAGCGACGGGTTCACCGTCCTCGTGCCGGCCATCGAGATCGGGAACCTCGTCGCGTTCCCGATGTTCAACGCCCTCAACCAGTACTACCTCGCGCTCCTGGCGTTCGTCCTCTCCTTCCTCGTCCTCCACCGGCTGGTGCAGTCGCCAATCGGCCTGACGCTGAAGATGATCCGGGAGAACGAGCAGCGCGCCCGCATGCTCGGCTACAACGTCCGCCGCTACAAGCTCGGCGTGTTCGTCGTCAGCGGGATGTTCGCCGGGCTGGCGGGCGGCCTCAACGTCATCGTGAACGCCTACGTGAGCGCCGCGGAGTTCAGCATCGTCCGCTCGGCCGACCCGGTCATCTACACCATCGTCGGTGGGCAGGGGACGCTGTTCGGTGCGGTGTTCGGTGCCATCCTCGTCGGGTTCATGGACTTCCAGCTCAGCCAGTTCACCGACGCCTACCCGATGATCATCGGCGCGATCCTCGTCCTCGTCGTCCTCACCGACCCCGACGGTCTCATCGGGATGAGCAAGCGCCTCAAGGACTGGTACACGGACGACGAGGACTAGCCCCCTCGTTCTCCTCGGCGCGTTCCCCCGGCGCCTCCGTGCTCCTCGCCACGCGACAGCCGCCGCTGGAGTGCGTGACGCGCGGTGAGGAGGGGACGGGACGGTTCCGACGGCGACCGGACGCCGCTACAGGTCCAGCAGCTCCTGTGCGTTGTCCTGGAGGATCTTCTTCTTCTGCTCCTGCGTGAGTCCATCGTGGTCGAGGATGGACGACGGCGCGTCGAAGTCCATGTGCGGCCAGTCCGAGGTGAACACGAGCTGGTCCTCGAGGCCGTTGTCCTCGATGATGCGCTGGAGGTGCTCGGGCTCGTGGGTCTCCTCCAGCGGCTGGGTCCCGTAGTAGAACTCCCGCATGTACTCGCTCGGGAGCTTCGTCAGCCCGGGGATGTCGTGGATGCGCTCGATGTACTCGCGGTCCATCCGGTTCATCGCCATCTGGATCCACGACTGGCCGGCCTCCCAGAACCCGAAGTCGATGTCGTACCGCTCGGGGATCTCCTGGCCGATGATGTGGACGATGTTCCGGAGGTGGGCCATCGGGTGGGTCAGCGTGTGGTGCTCGACGAAGTGGTTCGAGCGCAGGAACCCGGCCGGGAAGTACGGCTGGTTCGTGCTGTCACCGTGGAAGATCAGCGGGAGGTCGTACTCGTCCAGCGCCTCCATCACGGGCTCGTAGCGCTCGTGGCCGAAGCCGTAGTCCATGAAGGAGTTGCTGAACGCGGCGACGACGTTGTCCTCGTCCCCGTAGCGCTCGATCTCCGCGGCGCTCTCCTCCGGGTGGTCGGGGACGACCAGGATGCTGGTGTAGTTGGTGTCGTCCTCGCGGCCGAACCGGTCCTGGATGTAGTTGTTCGTCGCGCGCATGTAGTGGATGCGCTTTGCCTTCTTGGGGATGGCGTACGCCTGGAACCCCATCCCGGCGTTGAACAGCGTCCGGTCGATGTGGAGTTCCTCGCGGCGCTCGTCCATCTCCTCGGCGCGCTCGATCTGCCGGCCGCTGGACCACTCCATCTTCCCGCCGGCGGAGCGGTCCCACCCGTCCGCCCCGAACGGGCCGGTCAGGTCGGGCTGGTAGTCGTAGCCGTCGCGCTCCTGTTGCTGTACCTGTTCGTCGTCGATGTACTCGATGAGAGCCTGGGCCTTCTCGCCGGTGTGCGTCTCGGCGTCGAAGATGTCCAGCTCCTCGAGGAGTTCTGACTGCTCGACGGAGGTCTGGGCCATATTACCAAGTGCAACTGCGAATCGATACTACATCAAATTTGGGGTGCATCCCCACCTCCCGGGACTCCGGCGCCGGCGGCCGCCTCAGACGGGCGCCTGGAACTCGACCTCGACGCGGGTCTCGGGCGCGGCGAGCTTCGCCACCCCGATAGCCGTGTGACACGGGTACGGGGCCTCGAACAGCTCCGACCACACCTCCTTGTACGTCGGGAAGTCCTCCTCGATGTGGGTGAAGTAGCTGGTCACCTTGGTCACGTCGCCGAGGTCGCGGTCGACCTCCTCGAGGATGAGCTCCACGTTCCGGAACGTCCGGCGGGTCTGGGATTCGATGTCGTCGCCGACGATCTCGTTGTCGGCGTCCCAGCCGACCTGACCGGCCACGTAGAGGGTCCCGTCGTCGATGCGGGCCTGGCTGTAGTTGCGGTCCGACACGTCCGGCAGGTCCGGTGAGTCGATGACTCGGGTCACACCTGTCCGGTGTCGGCACACCCTGTTAAACGTTGGCGTGCTCCCGCCGACCTTTCGAATTTCCTTAGAAAAGTTTATATGTTCTCTTTCGGCACTAGTTTCCATATGGCATCCGAAGGCGAGGCTGTCGAAGTAGCATCTGCAGACGAGGTACCGGACGACGAGGGGCTGGTCGTCGAGGTCGGCGGCGAGCAGATCGCCATCTTCGAACTCGACGACGGCTACTACGCCCTCGACCACGTCTGCACCCATCAGGGTGGGCCCCTCGGAGAGGGGAAGGTCGAGGGCGGCTGCGTCTACTGCCCGTGGCACGGCCACGAGTTCGACATCAGGTCCGGCGAGCACGCCAACATCGACCGCCTCGACACGCAGACGTTCGAGGTCGAGGAGCGCGACGGGAGCCTCTACCTCCACGTCTGACCGGTCGGCACCCCCTGGTCCCCCTTCCACCAGCGCCCTCTTCCCCATGCCACTCATCGACTACGTGACCGACCACGACGAGGACGGTGTGTACGAGAAGCGCTCGCTGTACACGGAGGTCCGGATGCACAACCCGGCGGTCGTTCGGGCCCAGACAGCGTACTTCGAACGTCTGCTGGAGGCCGGTATCGTCGACGCCGAACTGTACGACTACATCGTGGCCGCCATCGCACCCATCAACCGGTCGGCCTACTGCGCGGCGAGTCACCGCGAGAACCTGGCGACCATGCGGGATGTCCCCGAGGAGACGGTCGCCGCACTCCGTGAGGGGGACTACGGCGCTCTCGACGAGTTCGAGCGGACGGTCGTCGAGTTCGCCGTGCAGGTCGTCCGCGACCCGAAGGCGGTCGACGAGGCCGACATCGAGCGGCTGTACGAGGTGGGGTTCGAGGACAGCGACGTCGTCCAGTTGCTCGCGCTCATCGGCGACGGGGCGACGGCCAACCTGTTCAACGCCGCCCTCGACGTGGACCCGGCCGACCGCGACGACGACCTGCCGACGTTCTGAGCCTGGCGACAGTTTGACGTTCCTTCCCGTGTGATAGTTCATCATGGCTGGTGATACCGAGCCACGCGACCTCGAGTACGGACCGCTAACCGCCATGGGGATGAGCACCGAGGAGATCGACACGTTCCTCCGCGAGGAGGGGGTCGGGCTGCTGTCGCTGGCCGACGCCGGCGACGCGTACGCGGTGCCCATCTCGTTCGGCTGGGACGGGACGTCGCTGTACTTCTACCTGTTCCGGTTCGGCGAGCGGAGCAAGAAGTACGACTTCCTCGACGGGACCGAGACCGCCTCGTTCGCGGTCTACACGGTCGAGGACAAGTACCGGTGGCGGAGCGTCGTGGCGACCGGACCGCTCTCGGCGGTCCCGGAGGACGAGGCCGAGACCGTCGACGACGTGATGTTCGACAACGCCTGGTTCCCGAACCTCCTCCCCCTGGACGAGCCACGGACGGAGCTCCGACGGGTCGAACTCGCGGCCGAGCAGGTGACCGGACAGCAGGGACACGGCTACGAGCACACCGTCGGGTGAGCCGCCGGTCCGGGCGCGCCGGAGTCAGACCACGCGGTTGGTGAACTCGTCCGGGTCGCGCCCGAGGTTCTCCCGGACGAGGGCCGCGACGTCGACCGGGTAGTCCTGCGTGATGGAGGCACAGTGCGGCGTCAGGATGGCGTTCTCCAGGTCCCAGAGCGGCGAGTCCTCCGGGAGGGGCTCCTCCTCGAACACGTCGAGCGCCGCGCCGGCGAGGCGACCCTCCCGGAGCGCGTCGACCAGCGCGGCCTCGTCGACGACCGGCCCCCGCGCGACGTTGACGAGGTAGGCGTCGTCCCGCATCGCGTCCAGCTCCGCGGCACCGACGAGGTGGCGGGTCTCATCCGTGAGCGGGACCGCGAGGGCGACGAAGTCCGCCTCCGAGACGGCCGGGACGAGGTCGCTCGCGGGGTACACCTCGTCGACGTACTCGACGGGTTCGACGGTGCGCTTGACCCCCGTGACGTCCATCCCGAGCTTGGCGGCGCGCTCGGCGATACCCTGCCCCAGGGTCCCGAGCCCGACGACACACAGCGAGTGGCCGGGGAGGGTGAACGCGTCGTTCCACGCGGGCCGGTCCCACTCGCCGTCCTGCGCGTTCCGGACGTGGTCGTGGATGCCGTGGGCCAGCGCCAGCAGGTACCCCGTCACCATCTCCCCGACCGCGGTCCCGTGGATGCCCGCGCTGTTGGTGAGGACGACCCCCGCCTCCTCGAGCTCGTCCAGCGGGAAGCGGTCGACGCCCGACTGGATGGCGTGGAGCCACTCGACCTCCTCGGCGTAGGCGTCGAGGTAGAACCGTGTCACGACCGCGTCGCAGGCCGCGATGGCCTCGCGGTCGTCGCCGATGACCGTCACCTCCGGGTCGATGTCGGCGAGTTCCTCGCGCAGCGCCTCGACGGAGAAGATGGCGTCTATCGACTCGTGGAGTCCGATCTGCGAACACTCGTACGGCATGGCCGCGAGTTCCCACAGTGAGCACTTCAATGTTCGCTCGCCGGAGGGCCACCCTCCCGCCGGCGCCCGCCCGGCGAGACCGGGCAAACTATGCCCGGCCGAGTCGAACCGACGCGAGTATGTCGGAGCCGTTCGGTTCCCTCTCGACGAGCGTGCCGGCCTCGGGGCTCGCGTTCGCGGTGGGGGCGACCCTGTTCAGTTCCCTGGTCGCACTGGCCATCCGTGCCGGAACGGACACCGACACGGCGGGCTCACAGAACGCCCTCCTGGTCGTGCTTCTGACGAACGTGGTGCTCATCCTGCCGGTCGCGGTCGTCAGCTCCTACCCGGACTTCGGCCTGACGCCGACATCCGTGGGTGCGTTCGCCATGGCCGGCGTGGTCGGGACGCTCCTGGGACGCTCGCTCTCGTACGCGAGCATCGAGCGGATCGGCGCGAGCCGGACCGCGCCGATCAAGTCCTCCCAGCCGCTCCACGCGACCCTCATCGCCATGGTCGTCCTCGGCGAACAGGTGACGCCGCTCCACATGGCGGGCATCGTCCTGATCGTCGGTGGCGTGGCCGTCGTCTCCTGGGACCTGTCGCGCTCGTCGGCCGACTCCTCGGTCGACGCCAGCCCGTACGAACTGCTCGTCCCGCTCGGAGCCGCGTTCTTCTACGGGCTCGAGCCCATCTTCGCCAAGACCGGCATCAACCAGGGAACGCCGGTCGCCGTCGGCCTGGCGATCAAGACGCTGGTCGCGCTCGTCGGCTACACGCTCGTCATGCGGGTCCGATGGACGCTCCCCGACCCGCGGACGTTCGACGCCACACAGCTCCGGTGGTACGTCCTCGCCGGACTGTTCAACACCGCGTTCCTCGCCTCGTTCTACCTCGCGATCCAGGTGGCTCCGGTCTCGGTGGTCGTCCCCGTCGTCACGACCAGCCCGCTCGTGATCGTCGCGCTCTCGCGGGCCTTCCTGCCGGACATCGAACGGGTGACCTGGCGGGTCGCCGCCGGGGCGGTGGTCGTGGTCGCGGGCGGCGTTCTCACGACGCTGTACGGCTGAGCGACCGCCCGGGGTCAGTCGAAGTGGTAGCTGTTCACGGCGCGGTCCCGGATGGAGTCCCAGTCGTGCTCGACGCCGAGGCCGGGCCCCTCCGGCATCGGGACGGTGCCGTCGTCGTCGAGTTCCTCGTAGTGGTGGGTGGGCGACTCGTCCACGTTCGTCAGCAGCTCGACGTAGTTCGTGTTCCGGGTCGCGGCGATGCAGTGGCGCATCTCCGGGCGGGCGGTGTGGAACTCCACGTCGAGGCCGAAGCTCTCGGCGGTGTGGGCGATCTTCATCGCGCCCGTGATGCCCGTGTCGAAGTACGGGTCCGCGCGCAGGATGTCGGCCGCGTCGTTCGCGAGGAAGTCGGCGTGCCCCTCGATGCCCGAGCGCAGCAGTTCCGTCGCGAGGATGGACGTGTCCAGTTCACGCGAGAGCTTCCGGTGGAGGTGCATCGACTGGCCGGTGTCCTTCATCGGGTCCTCGTACCAGACGAACCCCTCCTCGTCGCAGGCCCGGCCGACGGCGAGCGCGTCGGCGTAGGTCTCCAGCTCGGCGGTCGCGTCGAGCATCAGGTCCATCTCGTCACCGACGCGCTCGCCGACCGTGTGGACGGACTCGATCACCTGCTCGGCGTCGATGAGGCGCTCGTCGGCGTCGGCCATGCCGTTGCGACTGAAGCGGATCTTGAACCCCTGGAAGCCGTTCTCGAGCGCCTCCTCGGCCCGGTCGGCGAAGCGCTCGGGCAGGTCCGCCGTCCGCTCGTTCTCGCTGGCGCCCGCCGACAGGTAGGCCGGCGCGCGCTCGCGGTAGGTCCCGAGCAGTTCGTGGACGGGGGCGTCGTAGTGCTTCCCGGCGAGGTCCCACAGCGCGATGTCGACCACGCTGACCCCCAGCTGGTCCCACTTCCGGAGCGAGCGCTTGGTCTCGCTCCAGATGCGCTCGCGGTTCAGCGGGTTCCGGCCGACGAGCCCGGGCGCGACCTCCATTAGCTGGCCGACGGCCAGCGAGTTGTGGACGACGTACTCCCCCGTGACGCCGGCGTCCGTCTCCAGTCGGACTCCCAGCCGGTCCGGTCCGGGGATGTACTTGTCCCGGTAGAGGTTCTCGCCCTGGCGGAACGATACGACGTCGACACTGGTGACTTCCGGCGGCATTCCCGCGTAGGTGGTGACCGGTCTCATAAAAGTGTAGCGCCGTGACAGCTCACCACCCACCCTATATCGTCACCAGCGCGGCCCCCGCGACGATGAGGGCCGCCCCCATGGCCACCCGGCGGGTGACCCGCTCGAGGTCGCCCAGCAGGAAGTTGGCGAACAGGACGGTGAACAGGGGCGCCGTGGCGGCCAGCGGGTCCACGATGACGACCCGCCCGGCCGGGTGGGCCAGCGCCGCGAACACCGACAGCAGGGCCAGCGCGGTGAGGGTTCCGCTGCCGGCGAAGTACGCGTACGTCCGCTGGGGGGCCCGCAGCACGTCCGTCCGGTCGCGCGCCAGCGCGAACCCGACCAGCGCGGCCATCGCGGCGATCTCGTTGAGCGCGACCGCCTCCAGTGCCGTCGTCGGGGTCGCCTGGAGCCCGTAGCGGCGGATGACGTTGCCGAGCGCGAACGAGAGCGCCGAGCCCAGCGGGAACAGGAGGTCGCGGGGCTCCCAGCCCCGGAGGTCGCCGCCCTTCGATGTCGAGAGGACGACCAGTCCGCCCACGAGGACGACGACGCCGGTCAGCGTGACCACCGTGACCGTCTCGCTGATGAGGCCGACGGCGAGCATGGTGGCGAAGAGGGGCCGGGCGCTCAGCGCCGCGCTGTTGACGCTCGCCCCGAGCCGCTCGACGCCGGCGAACGCCGTGATGCGCCCCAGCGCCGTCCCGACCAGCCCCGCGACGAGGAACAGCCCCAGCGTCTCCAGCGTCAGCCCGGGGAACAGCCCCCGCCCGGACAGCACCGACTGGACGGCGAGGGCCGACCAGAACAGGCCGGTGTCGACGACGACGACGACGAGCGACGCCTGCAGGGGACTGCCCCCCGCGTCCATCCCGCGCTTCGAGAGCACCGGCTGGAATCCCCAGAGGAGCGCTGGAGCCAGCGCCAGCAGGTAGACGATGGGCGGAGCCGACGGCGCCATATCGGGAGGAGGTGGCGGTGCCGGGAAATCTCTTCGGGTTCCACCTCACCGCCCGGTCGCCGCCGCGGGGGAACGACCCGGGAGCCGGTCGCGGTCGTGGTCGGCCGCCAGGTCGAGATCCGGACCGACGGGGACGATACCGGACGGGTTCAGCTCCGGGATGCCGCCGTAGTACCCCTCGCGGATGTGGTCGAGTCGGACCGTCTCCGCGATGCCCGGCGTCCCGTAGAGGTCCCGGACGTACGGCCAGAGGTGCTCGTAGTCGACGATACGCCGGAGATTGCACCTGAACAGGCCGTGGTAGGCGGTGTCGAAGCGGATCAGCGTCGCGAACATGCGGAGGTCCGCCAGGCTGAGGCGCCCCGCGGCGAGGTAGCGCCGGTCGGCGAGCACGTCGTCCCAGTGGTCGAGCGCATCGAACAGGTCGTGGACGGCGGTCTCGTAGGCCGCCTGCGAGTCGGCCAGCCCCGCGCGGTAGACGCCGTCGTTGATGGGCTCGTAGATGGCGTCGACGACCTCGTCGATCTCCTCGCGTGCCCCCTCGGGGTAGAGGTCGATGCCGTCGCCGAGGTGGCCCATCTCGGTGGCGAGCATCCGCATGATCTCGATGGACTCGTTGTTGACGATGGTGTCCCGCGCCGTGTCCCACAGCACCGGGACGGTCACGCGCCCCGTGTACCCGGTGTCGGCCAGCCGGTAGACGTTCCGGAGGTAGCTGAACCCGTTCACCGTGTCCGCGGTGCAGCCGTCCTTCCCGGGGGTGAACGCCCAGCCCTCGTCCCCGCGTCGCGGGTCGACGACGTCCATCGAGACGGCGTCGGTGAGTCCGGCGAGTCGCCGGACCAGCGCCGCGCCGTGGGCCCACGGGCAGTTCCGGGAGACGTAGAGGTGGTATCGCCCCGGTTCGGCCGGGAACTTCGCCCCCGGCTCGTCCCGGATGCGGTCCCGGAACGACGTGGTCACGCGGTCGTACTCGCCGCTCCCGTCCGCCCACGGTTCGACGTCCTTGTGCCACTTCCCGTCGACGAGCATGTTCCGCCCCATACCCCGACGTGTGACACGCAGCCACACAAAGCTACCTCCCGCTCGGTCGGCCCGCCGGCCGCTCCGTCGCGCGGTGCCCCCCGCCGGTCAGGTCAGCCAGAGGAGGACCAGGAACTGCAGCGGGACGAGCAGGACCGTGATGAGGAGCGTGCAGGCCGTGGTGGTGACGACGAGGTCGCGGGTCTCGACGACCCCCTGTCCGAGGATGGTCACGAGGACGATGGACTGGAAGGGGAGGAAGTAGAGGGTGTCCAGCGCGAGCACCTCCGCGAACACCACGGGCAGGACCGGCAACCCGGCCTGCTGGGCGTAGGTGGCCACCACCGGCGTCAGGACGCTCGCGACGGCGACCCCTTCCATCAGCACCATCAGCGCGCCGGTGAACAGGAACACCGCGAGGGCCACGAGCGGGAGGCCGGCGTCGGCCGGGACGAGCGCGAGCAGCGAGCGCGCCGCGGTGTCGGTGAAGCCGGTCCGCTGGAGCCCCTCGGCGATGGCGAACACCGCGCCGACGAAGAAGACGATGGAGAAGTCGATCTCGCCGACCTGGTCGAACGACAGGACGCCGAACGGCGGCGCGAGCGCGAGCGTGGCGACCAGCAGCGCGCCGAACAGCGGGTGGAGGCCGTGGAGGAAGTCGGTGGCCCAGACGGTCACGCCGAGGAGCAGGAAGGCGAGCATCCGCCGCTCCTCGCCGGTCGTCGACCGGTCGGGGTCGCCCGGCAACCGGACCGCGGTCCTCGGTGCCGGCCGGTAGAGGTAGTAGACCACCCCGGCGATGACCAGCATCCGGGCGACCCCCGTGATGGGGAACAGGAGGGCGAACCACTCCGACCAGGTCACGGTGGCGTCCGTCGTCGACTCGAGGACGCCGACGGTGACGATGTTCGGGAGGTTGGCGGTGAGGATGCCGGCTCCGCCGTACCAGGTGGTCAGGAGCGGGCCGAGGAACAGGCCCAGCCGCGCCCGCTTCGACTCGAACCCCTCGCCGACCTCCGCGAGCAGCGGCGCGAGCACGAGGACGCGGACGATGGCCGACGGCAGGAGCAGCGCCAGTGCCAGCGCCCCCGCCGAGAGCACCGCGAGCAGGTGGAGGTAGAGCCGCCGCGCGTCCTCGACGGCGCTGGCCCGCAGGCGAGCCAGCAGCCGGGTCTGCGCGAACTCGCCCAGCCCGCTCCGGCGCGTGGCACGGCCGACCACCGCCCCGACGACGATGAGCCACGTCGCCGACAGCCCGAACCCCGACAGCGCGAGCGAGGGGGAGAAGGCGACGCCGACGAGCCCGATGCAGACGAGCCCGACGAACCACGGGGGGACGGGGTCGGCCACCCAGAGCACGATGCAGAACAGCGTGATCGCCAGCATGGTCGCGGCGTCGGGTGGGAGCGGGGCGAGCCCACGGCTCGCCAGGGCGACGGCGGCGGCTCCCGGGACGGCGAGCAGCGACCGGTCCATCTCGATCCGACGAACGCGTGCCCCCGACTAAAGGCTACGGACGCTGCGGGGGTCGCGGCTGCTCAGGGTTGTCCCTCCGGGCTGACGGCCTCCTCGACGAACGTGTACAGCCCCCCCGACAGCCGGCCGACCGCGTCGAGTTTGCTGACGTCGACCTTCCCGCCGGTCGTCACCTCGTCGGCGACGTGGGCGTGGACGACGTCGCCGAAGACGACGGTGTTGTCCCCGACCATCACCTGCTCGCAGCACCGGCACTCGAGGGCGATGTCGGTGGCGGCCACCCGCGGTGGGTCGACGAACCTGGAGGGGGCCTGCTCGACGTCGGCCAGCTCCCACTCGTCGACGTCCCCGGCGACACGGGCGCTCGTCTCGACCATCTGCTCGAACAGCGGCCGCGTCACGACGTTGACCACGAACTCGCCCGTCTCCTGGACGTTCGCCAGCGTGTCCTTGAACCGGTCCGGTTTCGAGTCGTCGAATCGGGTGACCGATACCATCACGACCGGGGGGGTGACGCTCACGGCGTTGAAGTAGCTGAACGGGGCGAGGTTCTCCTCGCCGTCGGCCGAGACCGAACTGACCCAGGCGATGGGTCGGGGGACCACGGCGGCCGACAGGGTCCGGTAGTCGATCTCGTCTCTCGCGAACTCCATGTCGAACCTGTGGTGGGTTCGGGATGAAATACGTTGGGTCACCGCTGACACCGGCTGCGTCCGGGTGGGGGGAAACGTTAACATATGGTGGGCTGGAACGCTCGTCTGTATGCCCAACCGCAGTGCGGACAGCGACCGGACCAGAGGTGAACAGTCATGAGCCAGATCGTCATCGTCGGCGGTGGAATCATCGGCACCGGACTGGCGTACTACCTCAGGGAGGCCGACGCCGACGTCACGCTGGTCGAGAAGAACCAGATCGGCTCCGGGACCTCACAGTACGGGACCGCGATGTTCAGCTGGTTCTTCCCGCATCCCGCCGACTACCTGTTCCGGCGCCGGAGCTGGGAGGGGTGGCGCCACGTCATCGAGGCGGCCGACATCGAGCACAACACCGTCGGGAACGTCACCGTCGCACAGTCCGAGGAGGCCCTGGCGGGCCTCCGCGAGATCGTCGCCGTCCAGCAGGCCTACGGCGTCGAGAGCGAGATCATCGGTCCCGACGAGGCCGCCGAGTACGGCTTCGACCCGGACGCCGTCGTGGGCGCGATGCACTCGCCCCACGAGGGCTTCGTGAACCAGCAGGAGTTCATGGAGTTCTACGTCCGCCAGGCCGAGGCGAACGGCGTCGACATCCGGACCGGCGTCGAGGTGCAGGACGTCACCCTCGACGACGGCCGCGTCTCCGGGGTGGAGACCAGCGAGGGGTTCATCGAGGCCGATACCGTGGTCAACGCCGCCGGTCCCTGGGCCCCCCGGCTGAACGATATGGTCGGCGTCTCGCTCCCGCTCCGGCACGGCCGCGCGAAGATCTGCGTCCTGCAGTTCGACGAGCCCCACGGACTCCCCTACCTCGGCGTCGAGGACGACCACTACTTCCGGCCGGAGGGGGCGAGCAAGATGCTCGCCGGGCGACACGTCGGGCTGGCGGGCAAGTACCACGAACTCGGCGAGCACGACCCCGACCACTCCCACACCGTCGACGAGGAGTTCCGCCTCGCGGTGGTCGAGACGGTCGACGAGGTCGTCCCCGGGCTGAAGCAGGCCGAGATCGTCAACGACTGGGTCGGCGTCGTCTGCGTCTCGCCCGACGGCCGGCCGATGGTCGGCCCGACGACCGTCGACGGGTTCCTCACCGCCACGGGCATGAGCGGGGCGGGCATCTCGCAACACGCCGCCGTCGCGATGACCCTCTCGGACTACCTCCGGACCGGGGAGCCGTCGGACACCCTCCAGTACCTCTCACCGATGCGGTACATGGACGCGACCACCCCCGACCTGTTCGGCTCCCTGTAGCCGCCCGGACTCGCCGCCGGCCACGGGCGGCGCGAGCCTCGCCTATACATTTCTAATATGTAGTATATATTTTCTATTCGTAGTACTATTCGAAAATACTCGGTATATTTGTAAAATCGGGGATGTACGGTCCTTCTCGACCGGAATCGGTGGGTGGCGACGCCGGAGCCGGCGCCCCGGCTACTGGTAGACCAGGTTGAGCTCGATGTCGTTCGCGGCCGCCAGCAGCACCCCGGAGAGTTCGTCCTCGCAACGGGCCTGCGTGATGCGGTGGGCCGCCCCGCTGAGGACGATGGAGCCGTGGATGTCCCCGTCGACCGAGATGGGGACGGCGATGGCGTGGACCCCCTCCTGGTTCTCCTGGAAGTTCGTCGCGTAGCCCCGCTCGCGGATCTCGGCCAGTTCCTCGAACAGCGCCTCCTCGTCGGTGATGGTGTTGCCGGCCCGTTCGGGCAGGCCGTGGCGCTCGATGATGGCCGTCACCTCGTCGCGGGTCATCTCCGAGAGGATGGCCTTGCCGCCCGCGGTCGAGTGGAGGTAGAACCGGGAGCCGAGGATGGACTCGCGGTTGATCCCCCCCTCGCTGACGACGCCCTCGAGGAAGACGCCGCGACCGTTCTCCTCGGTGAACAGCCAGGACATCTCGCCGGTCTCGTCGGTCACCTCCTGCAGGATGGGTTTCGCGGCGTGGTACACCTCGTACTGGTTCAGCGCGTACTCCCCGTGGCTCAGGAACCGGAGCCCGATGTGGTACTGTTCGCCCTTCTTGACGGCGTAGCCGTGCTCGGCCATCGTGTTGAGGTGCTTGTGGACGGCGCTCTTCGAGAGGCCGAGCCGGTTGGCCAGTTCCGTCACGCCGGCCCCGTTGGTCTCCTTGAGCGATTCGATGATGGCGAACAACGTCTCGTCCGATTTCACCATCCCCTTGTGTTCGATACCCATGTTCTCTCTTGTCACGACATCTCTCCGGGTCGTATTCAATCCATCGCCGCCGGCCGCCCCCGCGAGGGGCGGGGATGACGCCGGGCACCACCGTTCGTTACCAGAGAACGGATATGTGGGTCTCCGGCACGCTCGGCCCCGGTCTCGGGGATCCTGGCACCGGAAGATTGAGGGGGGAGAGCGAGGAGATACGACCGTATGAGGTTCGTCCGCTACGACCAGGACCGGCTCGGCCTGCTTCGCGAGGAAGGTGTCGTCGATCTCACCGGGCGGCTGGGGCTCGGGTCGGCCGACCCGCTCCGCGAGTACATCGAGGAGGGGTACGACGCGAGCGAGTACGCCGACGCCCCGCCGGACCACGCCCGCGAGGCCGTCCGGCTGGAGTCGCCCATCCGACGCCCGGGGAAGGTCATCGCCGCGCCGGGCAACTACGAGGACCACATCCGCGAGGCCATCGAGGACGAGGACGTCTCGGTCGAGGAGTACTACTCCATCGAGGACTGGGGCTACTTCCTCAAGGCGACCTCCAGCATCGTCGGCCCCGAGGACCGCATCGTACTGCCGTTCACCGACCGCCGCTGCGACCACGAGGTGGAACTCGCCTACCTGATGGCCGAGGACGTCAAGGACGTCGATGCGGCGGACGCGTGGGACCACATCTTCGGGTACACGGTCCTCATCGACGTCTCCGTCCGGGGGGACCAGGACCGCTCCAGCCGGAAGTCCCACGACACCTTCACCGTCGTCGGCCCGGCGGTGGTGACCCCCGACGAACTGGGCGACCCGCAGGACCTGCGGATGCAGCTCTCGGTGAACGACGAGGTCCGTCAGGACGCCAGCACGTCGAACATGATCTACGACTGCGCCGAGTTCGTCCAGTACGCCAGCATCGGGACGACGCTGGAGGCCGGCGACATCCTCACGACCGGGACCCCTTCGGGCGTCGGGCCGCTCGCCGACGGCGACACCGTCCACGCCGAGATCGAGGGCATCGGCTCGATGAGCCTGCCGGTCGAGGCGGTCGACGCGAGCTACCACGACGCCGCCCCCTGAGCCATGACCGGGACCCAGCTCCGACCGGAGGAGACCCCGGAGTACCTCGCGCGGGCGGGCGTCCTCCCCGACGCTGCGGGGGCGGCCGTCGAGCGACTCGGCGGCGGCGTCTCGAACGTCGTCCTGCAGGTGACGTGGGACGACGACTGCGCCGTCGTCAAGCAGCCCCGTCCGAACCTCGCGGTCGAGGACGACTGGCCGGCGGACGTGGTCCGGGTCCACAACGAGGCCGCGGCGGCCCGCGCGTACCGCGAGGTCCTGCGGCGGGTCGACTCCCCGGCCCGCGTCCCGGGGATCCGCTTCGAGGACGAGTCGACCCACGTCGTCGCGATGGACTGTGCCCCGACGGGCGCCGGGACGTGGAAGTCCGAACTCCTCGACGGCCGCGTCGACACCGGGGTCGCGGCCGAGCTGGGGCGGGTCCTCGGCGCGGTCCACCGCGTCGCGGCCGACGACGCGTCGCTGGCCGAGCAGTTCGCCAACGAGCGCCCGTTCGAGCAGCTCCGGATCGACCCGTACCACCGGACGACGGCCGAGCGCCATCCCGACCTCCGCGAGCCCATCCAGCGCGAGATCGACCGCATCACCGGTACGCAGCGGACGCTCGTCCACGGCGACTACAGCCCGAAGAACGTCCTCGTCGACCGCGCCGGCGATGCGCCGGTCCCGTGGCTCATCGACTTCGAGGTCGCCCACTGGGGCGACCCGGCGTTCGACGTGGCCTTCATGCTCAACCACCTGTTCATCAAGTCCGTCCACAACGCCGACCAGCAACACGAGTACGCGAACGCCGCGTTCGCGTTCTGGGACGCCTACACCGAGCAGGTGCCGTGGGACGTCGAGGCCGAGACGGTGGCCGAACTGGGCATCCTGATGCTCGCGCGGGTCGACGGGAAGTCGCCCGTCGAGTACGTCGGCGAGGGGCCGACGGCGGCGGCGCTCCGGCGCATCGCCCGCCGGACCATCGAGCACGGGACGAGCGACATCGACGAGTTCGCGGCGCGCGTCGCCGCGGAGGCACCGTGACGACCATCGCGTCCGTCGATGCCTGGGAGGTGCTCGACTCGCGGGGCCACCCGACGGTCCGCGTGGCCGTCGAGACCGCGGGCGGGCGCGGGGTCTTCACCGTCCCTGCCGGCGCGAGCACGGGCACGCACGAGGCGGTCGAACGCCGCGACGGGGGGGACCGCTACGGCAGCCTCGGGGTGCGCGAGGCGGTCCGGAACGTCCGCGAGGACCTCGGCCCGCTCGTCGAGGGCCGCGACGTGGCCGACCAGCAGGGCATCGACGGGGCGCTCGTCGAGTTCGACGGGACCGAGACCCTCTCGAACGTCGGCGGCAACGCCGTCCTCGGGGTCTCGGGCGCGGTCGCCCACGCCGCGGCCGACACCCGCGACGAACCCCTGTTCGAGTCCCTCGCCCCTGACACCCCCGGCCGCCTGCCGCTCCCGATGGTCAACATCATCAGCGGCGGCCTCCACGCCGAGGGCGGCGTCGAGATCCAGGACTTCCTCGTGGTGCCGACGGGCGCGGAGACGTTCCCGGGGGCGCTGGAGGCCGTCTGGGCCGTCCGGCGGGCCGTCCGCGACCGCGTGGCCGCCGACCGCCTCCCGCTGGTCGCCGACGAGGGTGGGTTCGCGCTGCCGTTCGACAGCGTCGAGGCCGCCTTCGACCTGCTGGTGGCCGGTATCCGCGACGCCGGCTTCGAGCCGGCCCCCGACGAGATGGCCATCGCCGTCGACGTCGCGGCCTCGCACTTCCACGACCCCGACACCGGCGAGTACGTCCTGGAGACGCTGGACCGCCGGCTCGCACCCGACGAGATGGTCGAACAGGTCGTCGAGTGGGTCGACACCTACCCGGTCGTCTCCGTCGAGGACCCGCTCGCCGAGGACGACTGGGCGGGCTGGGAGCAACTCGCCGACCGTATCGCCGACCGCGTCCAGTTGCTCGGCGACGACCTGCTCGTCACCGACGCCGAGCGGGTCCGGCGTGCCGCCGACGCGGGCGCGGCCAGTGCGGTCCTCGTCAAGCCCAACCAGGCGGGGACGCTCACCCGGGCGACCGACGTCCTCGAGACGGCCACCGAGCGCGGCCTGGGCACGGTCGTCTCGGCCCGCTCCGGGGAGACCTGCGACGTGACCATCGCCGACCTGGCGGTCGCGTACGACGCCGGCCAGATCAAGATCGGCTCGCTCGCCCGCTCGGAGCGCCTGGCGAAGTACAACCGACTCCTCGAACTCGACCACCGGTACGACCCCGGTCTCGCGCGGCCGGCGGCGCTGCCGCCGTTCGCCGACTGAGTCGCCGGTCAGTCGAGGGCCTCGGGGTTCACGACCGACGCCGGCTCGCCCCCCTCCAGCGCGACACGGATGTTCTCGGCCGCCTTCCGCCGGAGCTCCCGCTCGCTCTCGACGGAGTGCCACGCGACGTGTGGCGTGCAGACGACGTTCTCCAGGTCGAACAGCGGGTGGTCCGCCGGCGGCGGCTCCTCGGGGAGGACGTCGAGGCCGGCGGCGGCGATCTCGCCCGTCTCCAGCGCCGCGACGAGCGCGTCGTGGTCCACGATGCCACCCCGGGCCGTGTTGACGAGGAGGGCCGAATCCCGCATCGCCGCGAACGCCTCGCGGTCGAACAGGCCCTCCGTCTCGGGCGTGAGGGGGGCGTGGATGCTCACGGCGTCGACGCGCCCCAGCAGGGCCGACAGGTCCTCGACGGGGTCGTGCCCCGCGCTCCGGATCTCTCCGGGGTCGGTGTGGGGGCCGTAGACCAGGACGTCGAAGCCGACCGCCGCCGCCCGGCGGGCGACCGCGCGCCCGGTCTTGCCGAAGGAGACGACGCCGAGCGTCCGGTCGGCGATGCGGCGCATCGGGTGGCCGACCTCCACGTCCCACTCGCCGGTCCGCACCGACCGGTCGTAGGCGACGACGTTCCGCGAGAGGGCGAACAGCAGCGCGAGCGCGTGGTCGGAGACCTCCGGCGTGCAGTAGTCGGGCACGTTCGCGAGCGGGATGCCGCGCTCGGTCAGCGCGGCGATGTCGAAGTTGTCCACGCCGGTCCCGACCCGCGTGACGACCGCACAGTCGTCGAGCCGGGCGACGTCCTCGCGGGTGAGGTCGTCGAACATCACCGCCAGCGCATCCGCGTCGGGGAACTTCGACCGCACGTCGGACACCGCCTCCCCGTCGACGAGCGTCACGTCGAGGCCGTCGAACACCGCCCGCTCGACGTCGAGGTCGTCGAAGGTGTGGTCGGTGTACACGACTGTCTGACTCATACGGCCGTACGGTCCGTTGGGGGAGGTAAATAGGTTGCTGCGGCGGCGTCCCGGGTGATCACTGCACGATGGGTGCTCCGGCGGATGTCCTGTGTGTCTCGATATCATGCATCACGGTCGTTCTCCGTGAGTGAACGGATATCTATCCACCACCGGGTGGTGGACTGGTGACTCGAGCCCTCTCTGTCGACGTGCCTGGGGCATCGTCGGTGTGGGCTGCTCCCGGAACGCGTTCGCCTGTGGAGAACAGGCCTCCCGGAACTCGGGTGTCTCACCGAACTGAAGAACGTCGTCGGCCTCCGAGCGGCGCGAACCCGCGTCCCTAGCGACCCGGGTAGTCGTCGTGCCACGGCCGGACGCGCTCGAACGCGGCGCTGGCGGCCAGCACGGTGTCGTCGGCGAACCGGCGGCCCGTGATCTGCAGTCCGACGGGGAGCTCCTCGTCCGTGAGCCCCGCCGGCACGGACGCCGCGGGGTGGCCGGTGAAGTTGCACAGGTAGGTCGGCGCCCAGCCCAGCAGCGGGTCGACCGGTTCGCCGTCGACCTCCGACGGGCCCAGCGTCTGGGTGCCGTCGTCGGCGTTCTCGACGGGTGGGGCCGACACCGTCGGCGAGACGAGGAGGTCGTACTCGGCGAGGAGGCCCTGCAGGGCGTCGTACACCGCGGTCCGGACGGTGTCGGCGGCGAGGTACTCCGTCGCGCTCAGCTCGACGCCCCGCTCCATCAGCTCGACGAGCTGCGGGCTCACGTCCTCGCGGTGCTCGCCGAGCAGGTCGACGCCGTTCGCCGCCTGGGCGCGGACCAGCGCCCCGTAGCTGGCCTCGATCTGCGTCTCCCAGGCGTCGTACAGCTCGTGGTGCGGGCGCTCGAACCCCGGCGAGACGCGCTCGACCGTCGCGCCCGCCGCCCCGAGGGCGTCGACGGCGTCGTCGACGACCGCCCGGACGGACTCCTCGATGGGGAACACGTCGAAGTCGGGCGTGTAGGCGACGGTCAGGTCGTCGATGGGCCGGCGCGTCGCGGCCAGGTAGCTCCCCTCCTGGGCGGGGAGACTGAACGGGTCCCGCGGCGAGGGGCGCCCGAGGACGTCGAGCACGAGCGCGGCCTCCTCGACGGTCCGGGTCATCGGGCCGGTGTGGCCGAAGGGGGTGTGCTTCGAGAACGCGTTCGGGCGCGGGTCGCGCGGGATGCGCCCGAACGAGGGCTTGAGCCCGTAGACGCCACACCAGGCGGCCGGGATGCGGATGGAGCCGCCGACGTCGCCGCCCATCGTCAGCGGGGCCATCCCCGCGGCGGCCGCGGCCGCGCTCCCGCCGGAGGAGCCGCCGGCGTTCCGGCCCACGTCGAACGGCGTGCTCGTCGGGCCGAAGATGAGGTTGTCCGTCGTCCCCTTGTGCCCGAACTCCGGCGTGTTCGTCTTCCCGATGACGATGGCACCGGCCTCCTTCAGCCGGCGGGTCGAGACGTCGTCGCGCTCGGGGACGAAGTCGGCGAACGGCTTCGACCCGAACGTCGTCTGCATCCCCTCCGTGAGGTAGCCCAGTTCCTTGATGGCCACCGGGACCCCGTGCAGCGGGCCGACCGCCTCGCCGGCCTCGAGTGCCCGCTCGGCCTCCCGGGCCCGTTCCCGGGCGTGGTCCGGGTAGAGCGCGGTGAAGGCGTTGAGCGCGTCGTTGCGCCGTTCGATGCGGTCCAGGTGGGCGTCGACGACCTCCACGGGGGAGAGGTCGCCGCGCCGGATGCGGAGTGCGAGTTCCGTGGCCGGGGTGAAGCACAGCTGGGTCGACATAGCAGGGACCACAGCGAACACCGACAAAAATCGGCACCTACTCGCAAAGATTGCCGGATGGGGCTCGGTCCGTCCGGCGTTCTACACAGTCGAACGGCCGCGGTGAGCGGGCCACGCGGGGCGTTCGGCCCGGCGAAATACTGAATAGCCGGCCCCTCTCTATCCCGTCACATGGCAACGACCCGCACGAGCAGGCGGCCGGTGCAGTCGGTCGAGACGACGTTCTCCCTGCTCGAACACCTGCGAACGGCCGATGGGGCGACACTGAGCGCGCTCGCGGACGAGTTCGACCTCGCGAAGAGTACCATCCACCGGCACCTGAAGACGCTCGAGCAGCGGGGCTACGTCGTCGAGGAACACGACGTCTACTACCCGAGCCTCCGGTTCGTCGACCTCGGGGAGTACGCCCGGACCCGGCGCCCCGCCTACGAGGAGGCGGGGCGGAAGGTCGAGAAGCTCGCCGACCTGACCGGCGAGCAGGCCGGATTCGCGACCGAGGAGCACGAGCGGGCGGTCCTCGTCCATCGGTGCATCGGCGAGAACGCGGTCCGGGCCGACTCACATCTCGGCAAGCGCTTCCCGCTCCACGCTACCGCGGCCGGGAAGGCCGTCCTCGCGTCCCTGCCCGCGCGCCGGGTCGAGCGCATCATCGAGACGCACGGGCTGGCGGAGTACACCCCGAACACCACCACCGACCCGGACGCGCTGCGCGAGGAACTCGACCGCATCCGGGCGGAGGGCATCGCGTTCAACCGGGCGGAGTTCATCGAGGGGCTCCACGCCCTCGCCGTCCCGGTGCACTCGGTGGACGACGAACTGCTCGGGGCGCTGACCATCTCTGGCCCTGGCCACCGCTTCCAGGGGGAGTACTACCGCGAGGAACTGCCCGACGTGCTGCTGGAGGCCGCCAACGAGCTCGAACTCGACACCCGGTACTGAAGCGGGACCGCTCACCCGCAGCGGGGCTGTCCGGGTGGCGGAACGTTCCGATTCGATAGAGTCGAACGGTCGACGACGGTCGCCGCCGCGCGTGGACAGTCGTCCAGTCCCTGCCGTCAGATCTCCTGGACGTGCTCGTACGTCTCGGGGACCGCCTGCGCGTCCTCGGGGAGCAGGGCGACGACGGTGTGGTCGGCGTAGTCGTCGACGTACTCGATGAGCTCGGCGATGCGCTCGGCGTCGATGGCCTCCAGCGAGTCGAGCAGCATGAACGGCACCACCTCGTGGAGGTCGTGGGTGAGGTAGCCGGCGAACGCGAAGACGATGCCGGTGATCTCCCGCTCGCTCTCGCTGAGGTGGTCGACCGTGTCCTCGTAGGAGGCGCCGTCCTCGGAGCGCCGGACGACGTGGAGGTCGAAGACCGAATCGTCGACGGACTCGCGGCGGCCGCTCCCGGTGGCCTGCCGGCGCTCGATCCAGATGCGCTCGAGGTTCTCGTACTCGAGGATGTCGAGCAGCGTCTCCATGTGGTCGTTGAACTGCTCGACGGACTCGGACTCGATACGGTCGATGCGCGTCCGGAGGTTCTCGAGGTCCTCGACGATGGACTCGCGTTCGTCCTCGAGGGCCCCGCGTCGGTCGAGCTCGGCCTCCAACTCCTGGATCTCCGCCTCGACCTCCGCGAGGTCGTCCTCGAGGCGACCGAGCTCGAACTCCTGCTGGTTGGCCTGCTTGTGGAGGTCGAGCAGCTCCTCGTTCGTGTCGCTCTGGAGGGCATCGACCTCCGCCTCGAGCTCCCCGATCCGTTCCTCCAGCCGCTCGGGCTCCCCCTCGAGCTGCTCGACCCGCTCCCGGCGTCGCTCCAGCTCGCTCCGGGTCTGCTCGATGCGGTTCTCGAGCTGGTCGCGCTGACGCTGTTTCTCCTCGTAGGATATCTTCTCGGTCTTCAGGTCGTCGATGTCCGACTGGACGCCCTTGCGCTCGTCCAGCTTCTCCTGGTAGAGGTCGCGCAGCCGATCCAGCGTGTCGGTGATCTGCTCCTGTTCGACCTCCGTCCCGCACGTCCAGCAGGCGACCGCCCGGTCCTCGACGAGCTGGTCGGTCACGGAGCCGGAGTCGTCCTCCTGCAGGGCGGCGATGACCTCGGAGCCCTCGCCGGCGAGCATGTCCTCGTTGAACTGGATGACCGTCTGCAGCTCCGACACCGTCGAGTCGAGCGACCGCTTGCGCTCGCGGAGCCGCTCGATCTGCCCCTCGAGCCCGCCGGCCTCCGCCATCGGCGTCTCCGGCAGTGTCTCCAGCTCCGACTCGAGCTCCTCGAGCTCGGCCTCCAGTGCCTCGATGCTCTCGCGCTGGGTCCGCAGGCTGCTGCGGGTCTCCTCGTACTCCGTCCGGACGTCGCTGAGCTCGTCCAGTTTCCCGTCCAGGTCCGCCTTCTCCTCCTGCGTCGACTCGATGTCGCTGTCGACCTCCTCGATGCGGGCCTCGGTCTCGGCGAGTTCCTCGCGCTTGCGCTCGATGCGGTCGGACAGCTGCTGGCGCTCCTCCTCCAGCTCGGGGAGGTGCTGTTCCAGCGAGTCCAGGTCGTCGAGTTCGCGGTCGATCTCCCGTCGGCGCTCGGCGAGGTCGGCGATCTCCGACTCGATGGCCTGCGTGTCGATGGGCCGCATGATGATCTCCCGGAGGTCGTCGCCACGCTCGACCGCACGGCGGGCCTCGTTCGACTCCAGCAGGAAGGCGAAGAGGTCCGCCACCTCGGGGTCGTCGAGGTACGGGTCGCCGTCGGCGATGACGGTCTCGCCGTGTCGCTCCAGCTCCCGCGTGTAGGTCTCGCCGTCGAGGGACAGCTCGACGTGTCCCTCCGAGGCGTCACCCTTGAGCGTGACCTGATCGCTCCCGAGCACCGCCATGATGGCCTGCAGGAGGGAGGTCCGGTTCGTCGCGTTGCGGCCCGCCAGGATGGTGACACCGGGCGAGAAGGTCACTTCCGTCCGGTTTATCCCACCGATGTTCCGGACGGACAGTCGTGCGGCCGACTTCTCGGACTGGACTTGACTCATGTTCCTGATAGGGTCTCTCTCGGCCGTTCGGCATCAATCTTTTCATGGCGGTCGTCGAGGCACGCATTCCGACGACCGGACCGTGGCCATTACGCATGTACGAGTGTAATGGACTCACGACGCGTCGCACTCGCAGCCGCCCTGCTCGAACAGCTCGGCCGGTGAGTACTGCTGACCGCAGTCCCGGCAGACGATACGGACGTTGGTGAGGACGTCGAACTCCCCGATGTCCAGGCGTCCGGTCGCGTGCAGGTTCTCCACGTTCCGGGTGGTGACGGCATCGAGTCGGCTCTCCAGTCGCTGGATCGCCTCGAGCCGTTTCTCCCGCTGGTCGTCCGGCGTCTCCTGCTCGACCTTGCGGTACTTGCGGAGGTAGGTGTGGATGGCCTGGTGCGAGACGAAGTCCTCGAGCAGCGCATCGGGGTCGACGCCGGCCTCCTCGAGCGAGCGCCGCGCCTGCGTCCGCATCCCCTGCGTGACGTCGTCGTCGGTCAGGATGCGGTACAGATTCTCGGATTCCCCCTGCAGCGGGTCGGCCCCGGCGACCGTCATCGCCCGGCGGAGCAACCGTTCGTTGAAGTGGTCGGCGAGGTCCCGCAGGCTCTGTTGCTCGCGTCCCTCACCGAGCCACCGCCGCTCGAGTTCGTCCCCGAGCCCCTCCAGCCCGTACTCCGCGATGACCCGTTCGACCTTGCTCCGGTGTCCGCCGTCGGCGACCGCGGAACCGTCCTCCGCGGCCGATGTGGGGCCGTTCTCGTGCATCCGACGACATCCTCGCGGCGCGTGTACATTAGTCCTGTCCTCCCCGACCCGTTTGCTCGTGGTGAACGGTCGGCGGTCCCTTTCGGCGCCGTTCGTCCGGGACCGGCCACGAGACGGCACGTTCGCGCCCGCAACTCCTCTTCCTCGAACTGAAGTATCGCGATATGAAATACAGCACCTGTCTTCCGATATCTCTGTTCGCTCAAGGGGGATAATGGTGCCTCGGATGCATTCATACTCGGAAGGATCCGAGAATGGAACCGATATACTGCACGAAACGAAACTAGATTCTCACAATACGATGGATGCACTGTGGTTATCGATAGCACACGCCATCGAACGGCGAGGCGGTTCCAGCGTATCACGTATCGATGCGGTCCGTCCCGCGGCCAGCTGTGGGAAGATACCGATTCAGTGGTGAAAATCCGCGATAAATGCTACGTTCTGGCAGGAATGTCGGGGGACGCTGTCTGTTGTGGCGAAGGCAGCGGCCGACAGTGGTTTCAGCATAGTGGACAGGGGCGTACGAATGGTTGAGCGGGGATCCGGTGTCCGACCGGTGGCTGTGTCGCTCGTCCCTCAGCGGACGACCTCGGCGTCGTGGAGCGCTGCGATTCGCTCCTCGGGGTAGCCCAGCGCCGTCAGGATCGTGTCGGTGTCCCCACCGAGCAACGGGGCGTGGCCGACATCGCTCGACCGACCGGGGAAGGTGACCGGCGACCGGGGGACCGCGTACTCCCCCATCTCCGGGTGCGTGCGGTGGACGATGGACTCGCGGTGGCGGACCTGCGGGTCCTCGAACACCTCGGCCATCGAGTTGACCGGCGCGCACACCACCCCACGCACGCGCTCGTCGAAGTACGACGCCCACTCTGTGGCGGTCCGCTCCCGGAACACCTCCTCCAGCGCCTCCCGGAGGTCCTCGTCGTGCTCGACGCGTCCCCGTGTCGTGGCGAAGCGGTGGTCCGGATCGGCGAACTCCGGCCGGTCGATGGCCTCGCAGAAGTTCTCCCACCGGGCCGGCGCCCACAGCGCCATGTACCCGTCCGCGACCTCGTAGACCCCGTTCGGTGCGTAGACCTCCTCGTAGCGCGGCTCGACGCCGTCCTCGCCGAGGCTCGCGGAGTACTCCGCGACGAGGTTGCTCAGGAAGGAGATCGCCGCGTCGAGCATCGTCACCTCGACCTGCGTGCCCTCGCCGGTCGTCCCGCGCTCGACCAGCGCCATGCACGTCCCGAGCGCCCCGTAGACGCCGGTCAGGTGATCGATGGCGAACAGGTTCCGCATCGTCGACGGCCGGTCACCGTCGCCGATCCGGTCGAGCCAGCCCGCCACGGCCGCGACGGAGTTGTTCACCGCCGGCCAGTCGGCGTACGGGCCGTCCTCGCCGAAGCCGGTGATGGACGTGTGGATCAGCTGCGGGTTCCGCTCGGAGAGCTCCTCCCAGCCGAACCCGAGGCGCTCCAGCACGCCGGGACGCATATTCTCGACCAGGACGTCCGCCTCGTCGACGAGCTGCCAGAGGATCTCCGCCCCCGCCTCGGACTTGAGGTCGATGGCGATGGAGTCCTTGCTGGTGTTCAGCTGGAGGAACCGGTAGGTAAGATCCTCCACGTCCTCGGGGTCGTACCAGAGTGGGCTCCACCGGTGCGGGCCGCCCTCGAGGCGCTCGACCTTGACCACGTTCGCGCCGTTGTCGCCGAGGAGCTTCCCGACCATCGGGCCCGCGATGGCCGTTCCCAGTTCGACCACCTCGACCCCGTCCAGCGGACCGCTCATGATGCCCTCCCTCCGCCGAGCCGGGCGCTTCGTGTTCGCTGCTGTGCTCCGTGGACGCTGCTGGTGTCGCTACCGGCCGCTCTACTGCTGCGCTGCATCGATGTCTGGAACTCCGGCCAGATCCGCATAAACCTTGGCTCCGGGTTGTCGTCCGTCGTCGTGGTCACCGTCCCCGGAACTCGGGGTCCCGGTCCTCCCGGAAGGCCGCCATCCCCTCCTCGACGTCCTCGGTGAACGAGACGGCGGTCGCGCCCAACCCCTCCATGACGAGGCCACTCTCCAGCGAGGCGTCGGCTCCCTGGGTGACCAGTTGCTTGGCGATCGCCAGGGCGATGGGCGCCCGGTTCAGGTAGTCCCCGACCACCGACTCCAGCAGTCCCTCGAACTCGTCCTCGGGGGCGAGTTCGTGGACGAACCCGCACTCGGCCATCTCCGTCGCGGCGTAGTGCTTGCCCCGCATCACCATGTCACGCGCACGCGAGGCCCCGACCAGTCGCGTGAGCCGCTGGGTACCGCCGCCGTTGGGGATGCCCCCGAGTTTCGCCTCCGGGAGCCCGATGTTCGCGGACTCGGCCGCGACCCGCGTGTCACAGCAGCAGGCGATCTCGCACCCGGCGCCGAGGGCGTACCCCTCGATGGCGGCGACGATGGGTTTCGGGAAGCGGTCGAGCGTCCGGTAGAACGCGCGATCCCGTCGCCGCCGTTCCAGGAGTTCGTGGACCTGCTTCTCGCCGCCGCCCTCGTCGTCGTCGGACCCGCTGACGTCCGACCCCGCACAGAAGACGCCATCCCGGCCCCGGAGGACCACGACGCGGACGTCGTCGTCGGCCCGGAGGTCGTCGAGCGCGGTCTCGATCTCGTCTTTCATCCCCGGCGTGAGGGTGTTCAGGCTGTCCGGTCTGTCGAGCAGTACCGTCACGCGGCCGTTCCCGGCACGCTGCAGGGTGATGGTGTCGAACGTCGACATCGTCGTTCCGACCTTCGGGGCCTCGCGTAATAGTTCGCCCGCCCGGGGCTCTCGCCGGGGGCGCTCGCGCACGGCCAGGGTGGAAGCGACCGGATGTTCAGAATCGTAGCCGATTGGTTTGTGGATGTCTATCAAAAGAATTTAGTAGTATTGTTCGCAGGGTAGGGTATGGGTGCTAATGACAGACGCCCGACGCGGCGGAGAGTACTCGAAACACTCGGCGCCAGCGCCGGCGTCGTCGCTCTCGCGGGCTGTACCGGTGATGGGGGCGACGGTGGCGGCGATGGGGGCGACGGCGGCGGCGGTGGCGGTGACGGCGGCGACGGTGGTGGCGGTGGCGACGGCGGTGGCGGTGGCGGCGGCTCCGCCATGGCCACGGTCAAGGTCACCGGCACCGGCGGGAGCTGGGGCGACGGCCGGAAGAAGGCCTTCTACGACCCCTTCCGCAACGGCAGTGACCCCTGGAAAAACGAGCACAAGCTCGACTTCACGGCCCAGGGGCTCGGTCAGTACCTCGCGAAACTGACCAACAAACCGGACGAACCCAACCACGACCTCTACGAGATGCGAGGGCCGGCCGCTCGGCGCCTCGGGGAGGCCGGAGCGCTCGCGAAGCAGAAGGGGAACGTGGACTCCTGGAGCGAGATCCCGGAGTACCTGCGCAACGACTACCACGCCAGCACCCTCATCGCCCCGTACGGCATCGCCTGGAACAAGGGCAAGATCGACAAGGAGTTCAACAGCTGGGAGGACCTGCTCGACTCGGACTTCGAGGGCAAGATGGGACTGCCCGGCTGGGGGGACATGTGGGGCGACGAGTTCTTCTACACGGTGAACGCTGCACTGGGCGGCGACCTGGACAACCTCGACCCCGGCTTCAACTACATCCAGGAGCTCGTCGAGAAGACCGACCCCGTGCTCATCAGCAGCATCGACGAGGCCCGGAAGCTGTTCAAGCAGGAGGAGATCTGGATCAGCTCGTTCCTCTCGGCCCGGACGGAGAACATCACGCTGAACACCGAGGGTGAGGTCGAGATGGGCTGGAAGATCCCGCAGGAGGGCACCTGGTTCGACAGCTGGAGCTGGGGTGTCGCCAAGAACCGCTCGGAGGACACCAAGCAGGGCGCCTTCGAGTTCCTGGATGGTGCCTACAGTCCGGGGCCGCAGGCCCAGTTCGCCCAGGTGTTCGGCTACCCGCCGGCCCACCCGGACTCCTACGAGCTGCTCCCGGACGACGTCATCGAGAACCATCCGAACATCAAGCTCTCCGACGCGCAGCTGGAGGCCCTGAGCCAGCTCGACATCGACTGGCTCCAGGTCCGCAAGCAGCAGTCCGAGGACGCCAACCGGTGGCGGCAGATCGTCCGCGGATAGTGCGCCCGCCGCGTCCGCCGCGCCGTCCCCGGACCGCCGAGTGAGGTATCCGCGTCCCGTTCTTTGACGGCCCGGAACTGCCCGTGTTACCGTTGCTGGCGTGTCGGGACCGGCGGATGACGCCCGGAAACCGGTGGTATCGCTAGGGACGTGTTGTCAGGAAACGAACGATTATATTGAAGTATACGCCTGATTAGAGTTCACCCAAGTCACGTATGACATTCGTCGAGATACGGAACCTACGGAAGACGTACGAGGACGTCGTCGCACTGAACAACGTCTCCCTGGACATCGAGGAGGGGGAGTTCGTCTCCATCCTCGGGCCCTCCGGATCGGGAAAGACGACGATGCTCAAATCCATCGCCGGGTTCGTCGATCCGGACCAGGGGTCGATCACGGTCGGCGGGGAGAACATCCTCGGGCTCCCGCCCGAGGACCGGAACCTCGGGCTGGTCTTCCAGCGACTCGCGCTGTTCCCCCACATGGACGTGTTCGACAACGTCGCGTTCGGGCTCCGACACCGGCTCGACCTCTCCGAGGCCGAGATCGAGGAGCGGGTCGCCGACGTGCTGGAGCTCGTCTCGCTGCCCGGCTACGAGGACCGGAGCATCCGGAACCTCAGCGGCGGGGAGCAACAGCGGGTCGCTCTGGCGCGCGTGATGGTCCTCGAACCCGACGTGCTGCTGTACGACGAACCGCTCTCGGACCTCGACCGACAGCTCCGCGAGGAGATGCGTCGCGAGATCAAGGACCTCCACGACCGGCTGGAGATCACCTCCATCTACGTCACCCACAACCAGCGCGAGGCGCTGACCCTCTCCGACCGGGTCCTCGTCCTCCACAACGGGGAGAAGATCCGCTACGACCCGCCCTCGGATATCTACCAGAACCCCCAGTCCGAGTTCGTCGCCGACTTCGTCGGCGACTCGAACTTCATCACCGGGACGGTCTCCCGGCAGAACGGGACCGGGACCTTCGAGAACGACACGTTCTCGCTTCCGATCGAGGACGTCACGACCGAGGGGGAGTCACTGCTGTACATTCGGCCCGAGGACGTCCGGCTCGAGGCCGGTAGCGGCGGCGAGAACGGGAGCTACAGCGGCACGCTCACCAGCGTCGTCCACCTCGGCTCCGTGACGGAGTACCAGGTCACCGTCGGGGACACCTCGTTCCTCGTGACGGAACTGGGGACCCCGAAGTACGACGAGGGTGACGAAGTGACGGTGAGCTTCGACGACTACGGACTCATGGAGGCCTGATATGCTCAGTCAACTCACCCGCATGGCCGACGTGACCCGCGAGCGGATGAACGGCAGCGTCGGCGACTGGCTGGATCGTCAGTCGCTCACCTCCGTCCCGCCGGTCCTGTACATCCTCGTCCTCCTCGTCGTCCCCGTCGCCTACATCATCTACATCAGCTGGTTCGAGTACAACGCCCTGACCATCGTCTCGACGGACTTCACGACGCAGTACTACGAGCAGCTCCTCCTCGAGTCGTTCTACCGGAACGTCCTCTGGTACACGTTCAAGGTCGCCATCATCACGTCGGTCCTGTGTGCGGTGCTGGGGTACGGCCTCGGCTACTTCATCGCGAACACGACGCCCCTGAAGCGGCAGATTACGCTCTTCTCGGTCTTCCTGCCGCTGATGGTCGGTACCGTCACGCGCCTGTACGGCTGGATGATCCTGCTCGGCGGCGGCGGCGTCATCAACACGTACCTGGACTCCCTGTTCGGTTTCCAGATGGAGCTCATCGGCAACACGAACGCCATCATCATCGGGATGGTCGGGGTCTTCCTCCCGTTCGTCGTGCTGCCGGTGTACTCCGCCGTGGAGGACATCCCGGAGTCGTACGTCCTCGCGGCACGGAACCTGGGTGCGAACCGGGCGGAGTCGTTCGTGGAGGTGACGCTCCCCCTGAGCCTCCACGGGCTCCTCTCGGGGACCGTCATCGTCTTCGCTCTCTCGATGAGCACCATCGTCACGCCGCAGATCCTCGGCGGCCGGACCAACCTGATGATGGGTGAACTGATGTACAGCATGGCGAGCAACTTCAACTGGCCGTTCGCGAGCGCTATCGCGACCGTCCTGGCGGTGCTCACCATCTCCGCCGTGTACGGCTACTTCAACGTCTTCCGAACTCGCATGGAGGTGGAGTCATGAACATCGGCTCGTACCTCCGGCGCCCGGTCAACGCGGTCATCACGTCGCGGGACTCGCGGTCCCTCTCACGGCCCGCGGAGGTGGCGGCACAGTTCCTCTACTACCTCGTCCTCACGACGGGGCTGCTCGTCCTCACGGCGCCCATCATCGTCATCGTGGGCGTCTCGTTCAACCCGACGACCCGGCAGATCTTCCCGCCGAGCGGGTTCTCGCTGCGCTGGTACGAGGCCTTCTTCGCGTACCCCGACTTCGTCGAGGGCTTCTTCTTCGTCAGCCTGCCCATCGCGTTCATCGTCGGCTTCCTCGCCACGGCCCTCGGCGTGATGGCCGCGTACTTCGTCGTCCGCTCGGGGAGCGACTACGAGAGCGAGGCCTCGACGTTCTTCCTCCTGCCGACGGTGGTCCCGGTCGGCATCCTGGGACTCGCCCTGCTCATCTTCTTCGACCGCTGGGACTTCCTCCCGGCGTTCGCCAAGCTCGTTCTTGGCCACACACTCATCGGGATGCCGTTCGCCTTCCTCACGTCCGTAAGCGCCCTGCGCTCGGTCGATACGGACCTCGAACAGGCCGCCAGGAACCTCGGTGCCACGCGGCTCCAGGCGTTCCGGCAGGTCACGCTCCCGCTGATGCGTAGCGGTGTCATCTCCGGCTACCTGCTCGCGTTCATCCTGTCGTTCTCCGACATCAACATCGCGCTGTTCCTCTCGAACAGCAACGCCCTGACGCTCCCGCTGGCCATCTTCTTCTTCCTGCAGGACAACTCCTCGCCCATCATCGCGGCGACGGCGACCCTGAAGCTCCTGCTCATCCTCGTCCTGGTGCTCATCATCGGACGGCTCGTCGGCTTCACGGCCGTCGTCCGGGACTGAGCCCGGGGCGTACTCTCCATCGCGGTCGTTCGACGCTCGGCACTCCCACGCCAGCCGCGACTCAGTGCCCGTCCTCGGGGCGCCCGCCGGGCGGCTCGAAGTGCATGTAGTAGTACAGCTTCGCGCCGGCGCCCTCGAACACTGACGACCCGTGGTTGACGAGTGCGACGTCGAACTCGTACTCGAGGAGGTTCGTCAGATTCCGCTCGGCGGCGACCGCCGCCTCCGCGTCGAGGTCGAGGCCCGAGAACGACGCCGGGTGGACCAGGTACCCGCCCGGCAGTCCCCGCCGGTCGGCCCCGTTCATCGTGTCCCCGAGGACCGCGATCCCCGCGGCCTCGTCGACGAAACAGCTGTTACCGGGCGTGTGGCCGGGGACGTGGACGGCGGTGAACCGGCCGATGCGGTCCCCGTCCGCGAACCGCTCGTCGGCGGGGGTCGACACCTCCTCGCGGGCACGGACGTCCTCCTCGGCGGGGTACCAGACCGCGGGATCGTAGCGGTCGACGACGGCGTCGATGCCGCCGACGTGATCGAGGTGGCGGTGGGTGATGAGGAGCCGCTCGGGTTCGACCCCGACCTGCTCGATGCCGGCCAGCAGCCGGTCCTCGTGACCGGGCCAGCAGGTGTCGACGAGGGTGGGGGTCTCGCCCTCGCGCGCGAAGAGGTACGTCCGGAGCCGGTCGCGGGCCAGCGTGTCGGGCCCCTCGCCCGGTGGAGCCCAGGTGATGTCGTGAACGCCGTCGACTGGTTCGGTCACGGTCGGCGATGCTGCTGCATCGGGGGAGTCGCTCGCCATATCGCTGGCCCGGTGCCCGGGGAGTTAGCTCTTCGGTCCGCCCGCGACCGGGGAGCCCCCGTGCAGGGACCGCTGACATCTGTCGGAGCGCCGACAGATGGTTTTTTGTGATGTCCTCACATGGACTCGGACAGGTATGGAGTCCGGAGCCACGGTCGATCGAGAGTACGGTCCGTACATCGACGGCTCGTTCCACGACGGAATCGAGCAGTTCGAGGTACTGAACCCGGCGACGAACGAGCCGGTCGCGACGGTGTGGGAGAGCGGCCCCGACCGCGTCGATCAGGCCATCCAGTCGAGCCTGCGTGCCCAGCCCGACTGGGCGGCCATGGATGGGGCCGAACGGGGCGAACTGCTGTTCGACCTCGCCGATGCCATCCGGGAGAACCGCGAGCGGTTCGCCCGCATCGACACGCTGGAGAACGGGCAGGTGCTCGCGGCCACGAAGGGTCGCACCAACGGCGTCGCGAACTACTTCGAGTTCTTCGCGGGGGTCGCCGACAAGGTCGAGGGCGAGACCATCCCCGTGGACGGTGACCGCCTCGACTACACGCTCCGGGAGCCACTCGGTGTCACCGCCCAGATCGTCCCGTGGAACGCGCCCACCATCCTCGCCGCACGGGGCTTCGCGCCGGCGCTCGCGGCCGGGAACACCGTGGTCGCGAAGGCCGACCCGAAGACGCCGCTGGGCGTGCTGGAGCTCGCGGAACTCGCCTCGGAGGTCGGCTTCCCCGACGGCGTCATCAACGTCGTCCCCGGGGACGTCGAGGAGACCGGCCAGCCCCTCTCCGGCGACGACCGCGTCGACGGGCTGGTGTTCACTGGCTCCCGGCGCGGCGGCGAGGCCGTCATGAAGGCCGCCGCGGAGAGCATCGTCCCGGTGATGCTCGAACTCGGCGGGAAGTCACCGAGCCTCGTCTTCCCGGATGCCGACGTCGAGAAGGCCCTCGAGGGGACGGTGAACGTGTTCAACAACGCTGGGCAGGTCTGTTTCGCCACGACCCGCCTGTTCGTCCACGAGTCGATCTACGACGAGTTCACCGACCGCCTCGTCGAGCGGGTCGAGGCGCTCAGCGTCGGTCCCGGCGACGAGGACCACGACATCGGACCGCTCGCCTCGCCCGAGGCGCAGGACCGCGTCGCCACCTACGTCGACGGCGCCGTCGAGAACGGCGCGCGCCTCCTGGCCGGCGGCGAGATCCCCCGCGAGGAGGGCAACTTCTACGCACCGACCGTCATCGACCGGGTCGACGACGACGCCGCCATCTCCTGCGAGGAGGTGTTCGGCCCCGTCCTCACCGTCTACGAGTTCTCCGACGAGGAGGAGGCCCTCGAACGGGCCAACGACACCGACTACGGCCTCTACGCGACCGTGTGGACGACCGACCTGCGCCGGGCCCACCGGCTGGCGGGCGAGCTGGAGGCCGGGACCGTCTCGGTCAACGAGTTCCCCGCGGTCCCGACGGCGGCCCCCTTCGGCGGCTACAAGACGTCCGGCATCGGCCGCGAGGGTGGCCTGCAGGCGCTCGAACACTACACCCAGCTGAAGAACGTCATCGTCAACCTGGAGGAGTGACGCGGTCGTCGGTCCTGTCCGCCCCGCCCTCACCGTCCGGGAGCGCCGGTTCAGTCGAAGGTGACGACGCCGCGGATGCCCTCGCCGGCCTCCATCCGCTCGAACGCCGTGTCCAGCTCGTCGAGGTCGTAGGTGTGGGTGACCAGCGCGTCGAGATCGAGGTGCCCGTCGGCGTACATCCGGGCGTACCGCGGGATGTCGTAGTGGGGGCGGAGCGAGCCGGCCACGCTCCCGATGATGGTCTTGCCTCCGGGGAGGAGGTCCCGCCGGGGGTGGACTCCGAGGCGCTCCTCGCCGTGGGCGCCGCCGACCATGACGGCCGTCCCGCCCGAGCGGGCGCTGGCGAGCGCCTGTTCCTGCACCTGCTGGTTCCCGATGCACTCGAAGGTGTAGTCGGGGCCGCCGTCGGTCAGCGCCTCGATGCGCTCGACCGGGTCCTCCTCGGCGGAGTTGACCGTGTGGGTCGCGCCGAGGTCGGCCGCGGCCTCGAGTCTGTTCTCGGCGATGTCGACGGTGACGAGCGGCGAGGTCCCGACCGCGTCGGCCCCGAGCAGCGCGCTCATACCGACCCCGCCACAGCCGAAGACCGCGACCGAACTCCCCGGGTCCACGTCCGCCGTCGACAGCACGGAGCCGATGCCGGTCGAGGCGCCACAGCCCAGCAGCGCGGCCGCCTCCAGCGGCACGTCGTCGGGGATGGGGACCGCCGTCGACGCCGGGACGACCGCCCGCTCGGCGAACGACGACTGGGCGAAGAAGTGCGAGAGCGACTCGCCGTCCCGTGACAGCCGGCGCGTACCGTCCAGCATGTGGCCCTGGTGGACGGGCCCGTCGTTCTCACAGAGGAACGGTTCGCCCCGGTCGCAGGAGCCACAGGAGCCACAGTGGGTCGTCACCGAGAGGACGACCCGGTCCCCGGGCTCGACGCTGCTGACGCGGTCGCCGACCGCCTCGACGACGCCCGCCCCCTCGTGGCCGAGGACGGCCGGGAGGTCGATGTCGGCCTCCCCGGCGTACCTGGCGTGGTCGGTGTGGCAGACGCCCACGGCACGGATGTCGACCAGTACCTCGTCCGACCGGGGTTCGTCCAGCTCGACCCGTTCGATGTTGAGTTCACGCGGTCCTTCCAGTACGGCTGCCTCGATCACCGGCATACCCGTGCCTCTCGCTCATCGAACTTATAGTATGAGGGCGGTTGGCGCTCGCGTGCCGGCGCTGGGTCGTCAGTCGGGCCCGCACTCCCAGTCGGTTCGGTCGGGGGGGACCGGGAACGCGTCGTCGGCGTAGGTGACCCGCGGCTCGACGTCGAGATAGCGGAGGTCGTCCCAGAGGTAGCGGTACAGTTTCGCGCTGGCGTCCTCGAACACGGAGACGCCGTGGCTCAGTAGCGCGACGTCGAACTCGTAATCGAGGAGCCGGACCAGCCCCGCCGAGATCTCGACGTCGTGGCCGTCGCCCGGCGAGGCCGGGGGGTGGACGAGCCTTCCGGGCCGGAACCCGCGGCGGTCCGACCCGACCATGGTGTCACCGAACACCGCGACGCCGGCGGCCTCGTCGACGAAGGCGTAGTTGCCGGGCGTGTGGCCGGGGACGTGGACGGCGGTGAACCGGCCGATGGACTCCTCGTGGGTGAACTCGTGGTCCGGCGGCGTCGCCACCACGTCCCGAGAGGTGATCTCCTCCTCGGCGGGGTACCAGACCGTGGGGTCGTAGCGGTCGACGACGGCGTCGATGCCGCCGACGTGATCGAGGTGGCGGTGGGTGATGAGGAGCCGCTCGGGTTCGACCCCGACCTGCTCGATGCCGGCCAGCAGCCGGTCGGCCTGGGCCGGCATCGACGTGTCGACCAGCGTCGGCACGTCGTCCGGGAAGTCGAGGAGGTACGAGCGGTGGTGACGGCCCCGGAGCGATGCGGGCGGTTCGCCGGGGGCGTGCCAGGTGACCTCGTGGACGTGGGGCAGGAGTTCGCGGACCGCCGGCGACGACGACACGGCGTGCTCGGGCGTGGGCATACGAGCCACTCGCGGGAGCCAGGTCATATACCTTCGCGTCGACTCCCGGCCCCGGACGTGGCGTGCCATCCCGCCCTGCCGGCGCGCGAGCGGCGGCTCCGCGGTGAAAAAATATAAACGATAGGAGCACCCAACATCACCTCGTGAGTTCTATCGTCGTGGTAGGCGGCGGTATCATCGGGACCGGTATCGCCTACTACCTCAGAGACTCCGACCATCGAGTGACGCTCGTCGAGAAGAACCAGCTCGGGTCGGGCACGTCCCGGTACTCCACGGCCATGTTCGGCTGGCACTTCCCCCACCCGGCCGACTACCTGTTCCGGCGCCGGAGCTGGGCGGGGTGGCGCGACGTCCTCGAGCAGACGGACCTCGAACACCACACCGTCGGGAACGTCAGGGTCGCCCGGTCCCAGGAGGCCCTGTCCGAACTCCGTGAGACGGTCGCGGTCCAGCAGTCCTACGGCATCGAGACACGGATGATCTCGCCCGAGGAGGCCGCCGAGTACGGCATCGACCCCGACGCCATCGAGGGTGCCATGCACTCCCCCCGCGAGGGGTACGTGAACCAGCAGGGGTTCATGGAGTTCTACGCCGAGCGCGCCCAGGAGCACGGCGTGGAGGTGCTGACCGGGACCGAGGTCCACGACGTGACCACCGAGGACGGCGCGGTCACGGGCGTCGAGACCGAGGCGGGGCACATCGACGCGGACGTCGTGGTGAACGCTGCGGGGCCCTGGTCGCCGCGGCTGAACGACATGGTGGAGGTCTCGCTGCCGCTGAAGCACTCGCGGGCACAGATCATGGTCCTGCAGGCGGACGCCCCCCACGGCTTCCCGTTCATCGACCTCGAGGGGGACCACTACTTCCGGCCGGAGAGCGAGACGAAGATGCTCGCCGGCCGCCACGGGCCGCCGTTCCACCAGATCGGCGAACTCGACCCCGACCACGCCCACGACATCCAGGAGGAGTTCCGGCTCTCGGTCATCGACCAGATCGAGACCGTCGTCCCGGGACTGCAGGAGACCGAGGTCATCAACGACTGGGTCGGCATCCGGACGGTCACCCCGGACGGGCGGCCGGTGCTGGGTCCGACGTCTGTCGAGGGGTTCGTCGTCGCCACCGGCATGAGCGGCTCCGGCGTCTCACAGCACGCCGCGGTCGCGAAGACGCTCTCGCAGTACTTCCGGACCGGCGAGGCCTCGGACACGCTCCGGTACCACGCCCCGTCCCGGTTCCGGGGCCAGTCGGGGACGGAGGCCCAGCTGGGGCCGACGGGCCCGACTCATCCACAGTAGGTCCCGGTCCCTGTGTGCGGACCTGTCACGGCGGGTCCCCGGAGGGGAGCCGGCGGCCGGCGGTAGCCGTCAGGCCGAGTGGTTGAGCTCGATGACGTTCTTCGTCCGGACCAGCTGTTCGGGGATCTCGGACTCGAACCGCTCGCCCTCGAGCCGTCGGGCCGGGCCGGTCACGCTGATGGCCCCGAGCACGGCCCCGTCGCTCGCCGTGATGGGGACCGCGACGCTCCGGAGCCCCGGAATCGCCTCCCCGGTGGTGAACGCGTAGCCGCGCTCCCGGATGGTCTCCAGCTCCTGGAGTAGCTCCTCGCGGTCCGTGATGGTGTTCTCCGTCAGCTCCGGGAGGCCGTGCTGCTCGATGATCTCGTCGACCCGCTCGTCGGGCAGGTACGCCAGCATCGCCTTGCCGCTCCCGGTGGTGTGCATGTTGAGCCGCATCCCCGCGTGGGCGTGGATGTTCACCGACTCGTCGCTGGTGACGTTGATGAGCATCACGATGCGGCCGTACTCCTCGACCTGCAGGTTGGCCGTCTCGTTGTGTTCGGCCGCCAGCCGCTTGATCTCAGGCACCGAGACCTGGTAGAGCTCCCGGTTGTCCCGGACGAACCCCCCGAGGTCGAGGAGCTTCAGCCCGAGGTGGTACTCGGTCCCGCGCTTGACGACGTACTCGTGCTGTTCGAGGGTGCTCAGGTACTTGTAGACGTTACTCTTCGACATCCCGAGGTGCTCCGCGACCTCGGTCACTCCGGCCCCGTCGAGTTCCTTCAGCGTCTCGAGCAGCCGGAGCGTGGTCCCCGCCGTCTTGACCTGGCTCCGTTCGTCCTGCGACATGGTGATACGCTATGTCGAACCAGTCGTTTCGTATTGATAAACATTCCCCACGATCCACCACCACCCCGACCGGATCGAGTGGGGGCGACTGTCGCCGGCGATAAATTAACAGATACATGGTGCTAAAGACAGATGAACAGATATCTTGCATTTCTGGGTGGGACACGAGCGCGCCCATATAGACGACTGAAACCGGGGAAGTGGCCGGGAAAAGGGCAGCAATTCCGACAGAGCGCACGTATCGCAGTTGAAACCAGGTACTTACTGCTATCTATCGACAAACTATATAATGGTATATTTAGTGTGTAAAATTGGCTTATTGAAGATTTATATTCTAATTAATATATTTATTATGGACTTTACAGAGTTATTGTAGATCCATAAATGATGGTTGAAATTACATATATAATATCTTACCACTCTGTCGAGTGTCGCCGGTATCCGTCCGCCGTCGGGGTCCCGGTCCCATACCCGCGTCCGCCGGGGAGCCACGCCGGGGTCCGGACCCGGTCGATCCGGGGTTCCGACGCCGAGTGCGTCCCCCTGGTGGTACCAAGGAGGTAAGTCGACGGCCCGCGGTCCCGGACCATGACCGGCCTCGTCACGTTCGGGGAGACGATGCTGCGGTACGCGCCGCCGCGCGGCAAGCGGTTCGAGAACGCCGACGCGTTCGCGGTCCACGTCGGCGGCGCCGAGAGCAACGTCGCGGTCGCGGCCGCGCGCCTCGGCTGCGAGGCGACCTGGCTCTCGAAGCTCCCGGATACGCCGTTCGGCCGCCGCGTCGAACGGACCCTCCGCGGCCAGGGCGTCACCCCGGAGGTCGCCTGGGCCGACGAGGGTCGGCTCGGCGTCTACTATCTGGAGCCGGGCGCCGACCCCCGGGGTGCGAGCGTCCACTACGACCGCGCGGACGCGGCCGTCCGGACCGCGACGCCCGACGAGCTGGCCACCGACCGCCTCGCCGACGCCGACGCCGTCTGCACGACCGGCATCACGCCGGCGCTCTCCGGGACGCTCGCGGACACCACCCGCTCGCTCCTCGAGACCGCGCGCGAGGCCGGCGCGACCACCGCGTTCGACGCCAACTACCGGTCGAAGCTCTGGGAGCCGGACGAGGCCCGCGAGACCCTGACCGACCTGCTCGGGCTGGTCGACGTGCTGTTCGTGGCCGAGCGCGACGCGGCGACGGTGTTCGACCGGACCGGCGACGCCGAGACCGTCGGCCGCGCGTTCCGCGACGCGTACGGCCACGAGGCGGTGGTCGTGACCCGCGGTGCCGAGGGGGCCGTCGCGGTCACCGACGACGGCGTCCACGAGCAGCCGGCGTTCGACACCGAGACGGTCGACCCGGTCGGGTCCGGGGACGCCTTCGTCGGCGGCTACCTCGCCCGCTGGCTCGACGACGGCGACGTGCCCCGGGCGCTCGCGTACGGCGCCGCGACGGCGGCGGTCAAGCGCACCCTCGACGGGGACATGGCGCTCGTCTCCCGGCCGGAGGTCGAGGCCGTTCTTTCCGGAGACGCCAGGATCTCTCGATAATCGCGGATCTCTGCGGCCTGTGTGCTGTCTCCGGGCGAACGTGTGGAACGGATCTGCAAGACCGTCCGCCGACAGTGACCGTTGGGAAGCCGCTGGACTCCCCGCCGCTCACTCGACACATATCTTAATACGAAATCGAGTAAACTTCTTTACCCTGGCGCCGAGAAGGGGAGGTATGGCCGCACACCCAGCACCGAACCGAGACGAGCTCCACATCGCGGGCGCCTGGCGGCCCGCCGAGGACCACATCGTCGTATCGGACCTCGCCGACGGCGGGACGTTCGCCGAGGTCGCTGCCGCGTCGCCCGCCGACGCAGAGGACGCGCTCGCCGCCGCGGAGGCCGCGGAGCCCGCGATGCGCGAGACCACCATCGTCCAGCGCGCGAACTGGCTGACCGCCATCGCCGACGGCATCGAGGCCCGCGAGTCGGAACTCGCGGAGGTCATCGTCCGCGAGGCGGGCAAGCCCATCAGCAGCGCGCGCGGGGAGGTCGCCGCGGCCGCCGAGCGCTTCCGCCGCGCTGCCGAGGAGGCCCGCGACCTGCAGGGCGACTACGTCGAGGGCACCACGGCGGGCCACGAGGGCTGGCGCGCCGTCGTCCGGCCCGAACCGGTCGGGACCGTCCTCTGCATCACGCCGTACAACTACCCCCTCTCGACGACCGCGCTGCAGGTCGCGCCGGCGCTGGCGGCGGGCAACGCCGTCATCCTGAAGCCGGCGACGAAGACGCCGGTCAGCGGCGCCATCCTCGCCGAGATCATCGTCGAGGCCGCGCCGGACCTCCCGGACGGCGCCTTCGGGTTCGTCCCCGGTCGCGCCAGCGAGATCGGCGACGTCCTCGCCGCCGACGACCGGCTGAACGCCATCGCCATGACGGGCTCGTCGGGCGCCGGCAAGCACGTCGCCGAGGTCAGCGGGATGGTCGAGCTCCACATGGAGCTGGGCGGGAACGCGCCCGCCGTCGTCTTCCCGGACGCCGACCTCGACGCGGCCGCGAGCGCGGTCACGAAGGGCTCGTTCAAGTACGCCGGCCAGCGCTGCTCGGCCGTCTCGCGCGCGCTCGTCCACGAGGACGTCCACGACGAGGTGGTCGAGCGCATCGAGGCCGAGATGGACGACTGGGTGCCGGGCGACCTGTTCGACCCCGACACGAAGCTCGGGCCGCTCATCTCGGAGAGCCAGGCCGAGTGGGTCGAAGAACTCGTCGCGGACGCCGTCGAACGCGGGGCGACGCTCGTCCGCGGCGGCGAGCGCGACGGCCGCGTCTTCGAGCCGACGCTGCTCGCCGACGTGCCCCACGACGCCCGCATCGTCCACGAGGAGCAGTTCGGCCCGGTGGCCGTCGTCGCGCCCGTCGCCGACGAGGCCGAGGCCCTCGCGGTCGCCAACGGCGGCGACCTCGGGCTCGATGCCGCCGTCTTCACCGCCGACTACGACCGCGCGATGCGGGTCGCCGAGCGGCTCGAGGCCGGCGGCGTCCGCATCAACGGCGCCCCGAGCCACGGGCTGGGCGACATCCCGTTCGGCGGCGTGAAGGACTCGGGCATCGGCCGCGAGGGTATCGGCCACACCATCGAAGCCTTCCTGACCACGAAGAGCATCGTGCTCTGATATGCCCCGAGCCAAGGTGGTCTGTACGCTCGGTCCCGCCTCCGACGACCGCGGGACCATCGCCGACCTCGTCGAGGCCGGGATGTCCGTCGCGCGGCTGAACGCCAGCCACGGCACGACCGACCACCGGGCGACGCTCATCGACCGGGTCCGCGCGGTGAGCGACGAGCTCGGCGAGCCGGTCGCGACGATGCTGGACGTGTCGGGTCCCGAGATACGCACGGCCCCCCTGGACGAGCCCGTCCACATCCGCGAGGGCGAGGAACGCCGGCTCGTCCCGGGCGAGGTCGTGGACGACGAGGTGATCGGCCTCTCGGGCTCGGTCGCCGCCGCCGAGCCGGGCGACCGCGTCCTGCTGGACGACGGCCGCATCGAGACGACCGTCCGGCGCGTCGAGGGCGACGCCGTCGTCGTCGCCGTCGATTCGGGCGGCGACCTGGGTGGGCGCAAGGGGGTCAACGTCCCCGGCGTCGACCTCGGACTGGAGTCCGTCACCGAGGCCGACCACGAGGAGCTGCGGCTGGCCGCCGAGGCCGACGTGGCCTACGTCGCCGCCAGCTTCGTCGGTGCCGCCGCGGACGTCTACGCCGTCGACGAGGTGCTGGAGTCGTACGGCGCCGACATCCCCATCGTCGCGAAGATCGAGCGCGCCGACGCCGTCGCGAACCTCGACGGGATCCTCGCGGCGGCCGACGGCGTGATGGTCGCCCGCGGCGACCTCGGGGTCGAGTGTCCCCTGGAGGAGGTGCCCCTCATCCAGAAGCGGATCATCCGGAAGGCCCGCGAGGCCGGGGTCCCCGTCATCACCGCGACGGAGATGCTGGACTCGATGATCCACGCCCGGCGGCCGACCCGCGCCGAGGCCTCCGACGTCGCCAACGCCGTCCTCGACGGCACCGACGCGGTGATGCTGTCGGGCGAGACCGCCATCGGCGACCACCCCGTCCGCGTCGTGGAGACGATGGCCCGCATCGTCGAGGACGTCGAGGCCAGCGGGGAGTACGCCGAGTCCCGCGAGCAGCGCGTCCCGCCCGCCGGCGACACCCGGACCGACGCCATCGCGCGGTCGGCGCGCTACCTCGCCCGCGACGTGGACGCCAGCGCCGTCGTCACCGTCACCGAGTCCGGCTACACCGCGGGCAAGGTCGCGAAGTACCGCCCCGCGGTGCCCGTCGTCGCGGTGACGCCCGACGAGGCGGTCCGGCGCCGGCTCGCGCTCCCCTGGGGCATCACTCCCCGCCGCCTCCCGTTCCCGGACGGCGGCGCGGCCGAACTCATCGAGCGTGCCGCGACCGCTGCCATCGACGCCGGCGTCGCCGACAGCGGCGACACCGTGGTCGTGCTCGCGGGGATGATGACCGACCTGGAGGGCGCCAACACCACGAACACTCTGAAGGTCCACCTCGCCGCCGAGATCCTCGCGAGCGGGCGCGGCATCAACGCCGGCCGGGCCGCCGGGCCCGTCGTCCACGCCCCCGACGGCGACCTCGCGGACGCGCCGGCGGACGCGGTCGTGGTCCTCCCCGACTCGTTCGACGGTGACCTCCGCGGTGACCTCTCGGCCATCGCGGCCATCGTCGCCGGCGACCGCGGGATGACGAGCTACCCGGCGATGATCGCTCGGGAACTCGGCGTTCCGATGGTCGGCGGCGTGACGCCGGCCGTCCCCGACGGCACCGTCGTCACCGTGGACGGCGATCGCGGCGTGGTCTACGAGTCCGACGTGGACGAGCGCTAGGCCACGACCCGCTCTCGGCCGGTCTGCTCGGGGGGAAGCGCCCGCGCCAGGTCGGCGCTCAGCCGTGTTCGAGGTCGTACAGTCGCCGGAACACCAGCGTCGGGAAGCGCGGCTCCAGCCGGCTCGGCGGCCGCCCGGCGCTGCTGGTGGCCGGTGCGGTCACGCGCTGGACCACGCCGGTCTCGGCGAGTTCGTAGAGGAAGCGCTTGACCGTCCCCGCCGAGAGGTCGACGCCGCGGGCCTCGGTGATGGCGGCGGCGGTGTCGTCGACCGAGCCGGTCTGTGAGTCGTCGAGGTCGACCAGCCGCCGGAGCACCAGCTGCCGGTTGGCCGGCAGGGTGTGGACCCGGCCCAGCGGCGCCGACGGCCGGGGGACCGCGTTCATCCCGTCGGTGAGGTCCTGCTCGCGGACGCGGTCGTAGCCGGCCATGTCGGCGAGGTCGGCCGCGCCGAACAGCGCCGCGAGCGCGTCGTGGGCGTCCCCCTCGGCCCAGTCGGCGAGCCGGCGGATCTGCTCGTGGTCGATCGCGCCCTGCGAGAGCCCGTCGGAGGCCCGCGCGGTCAGCAGGTCGACCAGCGCGTGGCGCTCGTAGCTGGGCATCTCGATGCGCTCGGGCGGGCGCAACGCGTCCGAGAGGTCGTCCGGGTGGTCCCGGCCGACGGCGACGCAGGCCAGCGAGTCATCGACGACCGAGAACGTCTCGGCCAGGGTGGCCAGATCCAGGCCACCGGTCTCGTTGACGTGGTCGACCACGACGACCGCACGGCGCTGGACCGGGCGGAGGTGGTCGACCAGCCGGTCGCGGATGGTCTCGGTCCCGACCCCGTGTCGGGGGACCGACTCGTCGAGCATCCCGTCGAGGACGGCGTGGTAGAGGCCGAACGCCGAGTCCGAGCGGCGGGCGTCGACGTAGACGAACGCCGGCGTCTCCGCGCTCTGGGCCCGCGTGCTCGTGTGGATGACCGTCGCCGACCCGGAGAGGAGCCGCGACAGGTGTGCGAACAGGGCCGTGATGACCGCCGACTTCCCCGACCCGGCTGGCCCCCAGACGTACGCGTCGGTGGGGAGCTGGGCATCGAACACGGGGTCGAGGTAGTCGAGCAGCTGCTCCATGGCCGGCCCCCGGCCGGTCGGCTCCTCGACGTGGGCGACCGGGCTGATCGCCTCGTAGTCGCGGACGACCGGGGAGTCGGCACCGGAGCGCTGGCGCCGTCGGATGCGTGTCTTCAGGTCCATCGTCTCACCAGGGGCGGCGACGCTTTCGGGACGCTAGCAGGATGCGTGACAAAACCGTCCCGTTTCTGTTGCGCCCGGTCGTGGCGGGGGTGCATCCCCGGAGCGGGTGGGCGGGTGTCGCGCGTGGACTGTGTCGGGTCGTGTCGGAGACCGGGAGCGGTGTGCATGAGGTCGATGTCGTCTGCGCGGCGGAGGCGGAGAACGGCTGGCGAACGATACGGGCGTCGGAGGGATCAGAGGTAGCCGGCGCTCGGAAGCACGCCCGCTATCGCGAGGATCCCGACGACGAGCATCGCGATGGCGATCGCCATCGCCGGCGGGTCGACGTGGGTCCCTGAGTGGGCGTAGAACAGTCGCTGGGTCAGCTCACCCAGGAGCCCACTGATGGCACCGAACACCCCGGCCGCCAGGATGGCGACCGTGGCACCGGTCACGCCGAGTGCGTCGACGGGGAACACCACGCTGGAGGGGTCACCGAACGCCGCCGTCGCGATCACCGCGCCGACCGCGCCGACGAGGGTGATGTGGTGGGTCACCGGGATCTTCTCGACGCCGAGGTTCAGGAACAGCAGGCTGATCGCCGAGATGGCGTAGCCGAGGAAGATGCTCCCGGTCTGCAGGTAGATGAACCCGCCGAGGATACCGCCGACGAGCCCGATGAGGGCGACGCCGGACCACTTGTACTGGTGGGGGAGCCACGGCTCGGTCGCCAGTCGGCCCCTGTGCTCCTCGGCCACCTGACCGCCGTCGGTGGCCGTCCGCGGCTCCTCGCGCTCGAACGGCGACATATCGAGCAGGCCGGAGCCCCGGGACTTCCCGACGAGGGGGTAGCCGAAGGCGAGCCGGGCGATGAACGCGGTCGTGAACACGGAGACGGCGATCATGTCCGTCGCGGCGACCCCGCCGACGACCACCAGCGCGCCGCCGACACGGGTGATCAGCATCCCCAGCAGGCCGAAGATGGCGCCGACCGCGAGGATGTCGGGCTTCGTGCCGAACGCGTAGAGGATGTTCTTCCCGAAGTGGTAGTCCCAGTCGTCCGGCTCCATCTCCGGGTACTTCTTGCCCGCGTAGGCGGAGGCGGCCACACCGCCGGCGAAGGCGATGTGCGGGCCGGTGATGGCCCCGAACCCGATGACGCCGGTGATGCCGGCCGCGAACTCCCCGGCGGGGATGGACTCGACGCTCCCGGTCAGCGCCCGCCGGAGGATGGCGACCCCCTCACCGAGGAAGACGACGAACCCGGTGAAGATGAAGGCCGGGAGCGCGCCGATTGCCGCGCCGAACGCGCCGCCGGCGAGGGCGGTGATCACCAGCAGGATGAACTGCTTCCACTCGATGCCGAGCAGCGGCACCTGGAGGAACACGTCGAACATGGTCAGTCACCCCCCTCGTCACGGGCCCAGTCCCGTGACCGCTCGACGGCGTCGTCCCAGCGGTCGTACATCTGGTCGGCCTTCTCCGGCTCCATCCGGGCCGAGAACTGGCGGTCGACCTGCCAGTTCTCCCGGAGTTCGTCGACGTCGTTCCAGTAGCCGACCGCGAGCCCGGCGGCGTACGCCGAGCCCAGGGCGGTCGTCTCGTCGACCTCCGGCCGGGCGATGTCCGTCTGGATGATGTCGGACTGGAGCTGGCAGAGGAAGTTGTTCTTGACCGCGCCGCCGTCGACGCGCAGGCGGTTCATCTCGACGCCCGCGTCGGCCTCCATCGCCTCGGCGATGTCCCGTGTCTGGTAGGCGATGGACTCCAGCGTCGCGCGGACGATGTGCTCGCGGCGGGTGCCGCGCGTCATCCCGACGATGGTCCCGCGGGCGCGGCCGTCCCAGTGGGGGGCGCCCAGCCCGGTGAACGCGGGCACGACGTAGACCCCGTCAGTGGAGTCGACCGACCGCGCGAGCTCGGCGGTCTCGGTCGGGTCGTCGATGAGCTGGACGTCCTCGAGCCACTCGATGGCGGCCCCGGTCACGAAGATAGAGCCCTCCAGGGCGTACTGGACGGGCTCGCCGGATTGCTGGAAGCCGACCGTCGTCAGCAGGCCATGCTCGGAGCTGACCGGCTCGTCGCCGGTGTTCATCAGGAAGAAGGAGCCCGTGCCGTAGGTGTTCTTCGCGTCGCCGGCGTCGAAGCAGGTCTGCCCGAACAGTGCGGCCTGCTGGTCACCCAGCGCGCCCGCGACCGGAATCTCGGCCCCCAGGAACCCCTCCGGGTCCGTGTAGCCGTAGTAGTCCTCGTCGCTCGAGGGCCGGACCTCGGGCAGCAGCTGGACGGGGACGTTGAACTCCTCCAGCAGCTCGTCGTCCCACTCCATCTCCCGGATGTTGTACAGCATCGTCCGGGAGGCGTTGGTGACGTCCGTCACGTGCCGCCCCGTGAGCTTGTAGATGAGCCACGAGTCGATGGTCCCCATCCGGAGTTCGCCCTCCTCGGCCCGCTCGCGGACGTCCTGTGGTCGGACCCGCTCGAGCTTGATGGGGTCGGCGTTGTCGAGCAGCCACTCCGCCTTCGTCGCCGAGAAGTACGCGTCGCACTCCAGGCCGGTCTTCTCGCGGATCCACTCGACCTTGCCGGCCTCCTGGATCTCCTCGACGCGGTCGGTGGTCCGGCGGTCCTGCCAGACCAGCGCGTTGTAGATGGGCTTGCCGCTCTCGACGTCCCAGATGAGCGTCGTCTCGCGCTGGTTCGTGATGCCCAGCCCGGCGAGCTGCTCCGGGTCCAGGTCGGCCTCGCGCAGCGCGCGACTTACCACGGTCTTGGTGTTCTCCCAGATCTCCATGGGGTCGTGTTCGACCCAGCCGGGTTCCGGGTAGATCTGTTCGTGCTTCTCGTATGCGTTGGCGACGACCTGGCCCGCGTGGTCGAAGACCATGAAGCGGGTCCCTGTCGTCCCCTGATCGATCGCGCCGACGTACGTGTTTGCTGGCATGGTTTGCTCCTCCGTTGTGGCCCCTTCCGCCGGGACCTGCACTGCCGACCAATATTTTACTACTGGTGTGGCACCGAGAGTGGATAACTGAGCACGAGCACATAAATCTTTGTGTGCTAATGACACGCTACCGGCTATGGACGCCTCGAATGACCCCCTTCGACGCCGTATCTGTCGTCATGCGGGGACGTTCATCTGTAGTTACTGACGAACGGCTCCCGGAGATAAGAATAAGTCCCCCCACCCACAACGTGTAGTGAACCCGTGACACACTCCACCGACGTCCTCGTCGTCGGGGGCGGCTCGACCGGCTGTGGCATCGTGCGCGACCTCGCGATGCGCGGCGTCGACGCCACCCTCGTCGAGAAGGGGAACCTGACCCACGGCACGACCGGCCGCATGCACGGGCTGCTCCACAGCGGCGGCCGGTACGCCGTCTCCGACCAGGCCAGCGCCACGGAGTGCATCGAGGAGAACTACGTGCTCCGGGACATCGCCGCGCACTGCGTCGAGGAGACCGGCGGCCTGTTCGTCAAGCGCCCGGAGGACTCCGGGGAGTACTTCCAAGAGAAACTGCAGGGGTGTCGCGACTGCGACATCCCCGCCGAGGTCCTCTCGGGCGCGGAGGCCCGCGAGCGCGAACCGTACCTCGCCGCCGACGTCGACAGGGCCATCGCCGTGCCCGACGCCGCCATCGACCCGTTCCGGCTCTGCGTGGCCAACGCCGCCGACGCCGCCGACCACGGCGCCCGCATCGCGACCCACGCGGAGGTGACCGACGTACTCGTCGAGGCCGGCGAGGTGGTCGGCGTCGAGGTCCGACACGGTGACGGACCTCGCAAGGCCACCACCGAGGTCGGCTCGACCGAGCGCATCGAGGCCGACCACGTCGTCAACGCGACGGGCGCGTGGGCCGGGCAACTGGGCGCGATGGCCGGCGTCGATGTCGAGGTGCGCCCCTCGAAGGGCGTGATGACGGTGATGAACACCCGCCAGGTCGACACCGTCGTCAACCGCTGCCAGCCCAAGGGCGACGCCGACATCGTCGTCCCCCACGAGACCGCCTGCATCCTCGGGACGACCGACGAGGAGGTCGACGACCCCGAGGACTACCCCGAGCACCGCTGGGAGGTCGATCTGATGATCGAGGAGCTGGCGGAGCTGGTCCCCATCCTCCGCGAGGCGCGTACCCTCCGGTCGTTCTGGGGCGTGCGGCCCCTGTACGAGCCGCCCGGAACCGGCACGGAGGACCCGACCGACATCACGCGGGACTTCTTCCTGCTCGACCACGACGACCGCGACGGCCTGCCCGGCATGACCAGTATCGTCGGCGGGAAGCTCACCACATTCCGGATGATGGCCGAGGACATCGCGGACCACGTCTGCGGGAAACTCGGCGTCCGCGCCACCTGCCGGACCGCCGACCACTCCCTCCCCGGCAGCGACGACATCGGCGCCCTCCACGAGCGGATGGACGAGTTCGGGCTCCGCTCGCCCGTCAGTCGGCGCTCGGCCCAGCGCCTGGGCTCGCGGGCCGCCGACGTGCTCGACACCGACGGCCCGAACCCCGTCGTCTGCGAGTGCGAGGCCGTCACCCGTGCCGAGGTCCGGGACGCCATCGACGACGCCGGGCGCGACCTCAACGCGGTTCGTCTGCGTACGCGCGCCTCGATGGGGACCTGCCAGGGCGGCTTCTGCTGTCACCGCATGGCGGCCGAACTCGAACCCGAGTTCGGCGCCGACGCGGCCCGCGCCTCGCTCGACGAACTCTACCAGGAGCGCTGGAAGGGCCAGCGTCACGCGCTCTGGGGCGAACAGCTCTCGCAGGCGATGCTCAACCACATGCTCCACGCGACCACGATGAACCGCGACGGCGACCCCGCCCGGCTCGACGCCGACGTCGACTTCGGTGCGTTCGACCGTGGCGCCGCGCAGTCGGGCGACCCGGCCGGACCGGCGGAGTCGGCGGCGACCGACGGGGGGACCCCTGGCGACGGGACCACGGAGGGGTCGGGATGGCCATAACCAGCGACGTGCTGGTCGTGGGCGGCGGGCTCGCCGGCGTCACGGCGGCGCTCGCGGCCGCCCGCGAGGGCGTCGACGTGCGGCTCGTCTCGCACAAACAGTCGACGCTGTCGCAGGCCTCGGGGCTCGTCGACGCGCTGGGCTACGTCCCGGCCGTCCGGGCCGACGGCGGGACGGCAGGGGCCAGGGACGACCCAGCGTCCCCCGCGACCGACGACGACCCGACGAGGACCCCGACGGCCGGTCGGACCGGCGTCCGGGACCGCCCGGACCCGGAGGGCCCGCTCGTCGACCCGTTCGACGCCATCGACCGGCTCCCGGCGGGCCATCCCTACCGGCTGGTCGGCGCGGACGCGCTCCGCGAGGGCCTCGCCCTGTTCGACGACGTCGTCGACGGCTACCGGGGTGGGCACACCGACCGGAACGCCCTGGTCCCCACGTTCGGCGGGACCGTGAAGCCGACCGCGCGCTACCCGGCGTCGGTCGCCGCCGGACTCGCCAGCGACGACCGCCCGATGCTGGTGGTCGGCTTCCGCTCGCTCACCGAGTTCGACGCCCGGCAGGTCGCCGCTCGACTCGAAGCGGCGGGGGTGCCGTTCCCCGTCGCAGGGGTCGAGGTCGCCTTCCCGGCCGCCTTCCGCGACGACGCCCGCGTGACCCGGTTCGCCCGGTCGCTGGACCTCGACGAGTCCATCGACGGGACCCCCGCCCGGCGGGCGCTGGCGGCGGCCGTCGAGCCCCACCTCGATGCCGTGGCGGACGGGGCCGCCCGCGTGGGGTTCCCGGCGTTCCTCGGCGACGATGAGGCCCCCGCGGTTCGCGCCGACCTCGCGGGCCACCTCGGCGCCGACGTGTTCGAGGTCCCGATGGGGCCGCCGAGCCTCCCCGGCCTGCGCCTGGCCGACCGGCTGTACGACGCGCTCGACGACGCTGGCGTCCGGTACGAGACTGGGGTCCCGGTCGTGGGCTACGAGGCCACGGACGAGGGCCACGTCGAGGCCCTCCTCGTCGACCGGAAGGGGACGGAGGTCCCGTACGCGGCCGACGCGGTCGTCCTCGCGACCGGCGGGCTGGTCGGGAAGGGCATCGATTCGGACCGCGAGGGCGTCCGCGAGCCCGTCCTGGGCTGTCACGTGCCGCATCCCGAGGAGCGCTACGAGTGGTACGTCGACGACGCGTTCGGTGACCAGCCGTACGCCCGGTTCGGGGTCCACGCGGACGAGCGGCTCCGGCCGCTCGATGCGGATGGCGCGGTGCAGTTCCCCAACGTCCGCGTCGCGGGGGCGACGCTGGGCGGGGCCGACGTGGCCCGCGAGAAATCAGCCAGCGGCGTCTCCCTCGCGACCGGCCTCGCCGCCGGCCGCGACGCGGCGGTGGAGGTGGCACGATGACAGGACCCGACGACACCGACGACTCCGAGGAGCAGCGTGACGACCGACCGGACTCGCCGCCCCGGGACGACCCCGGCTCCGGTCCCGGTGTCCCGCGCCTCGGGCGCGACGAACAGCCCGCCGTCTACGGGCCGGACTACCAGTTCGAGCCGCCCGACGGCCTCGACGAGTCGGTGGTGACGGAGGCCGCGCATCCGACGGCCGACGGGCCCCCCGCGATGACCTCCGGCGCCACGAGGACCGACGGCGGGGCCTCCACGGCCGGTGGGGACCTCGACCCCGCGAACTACGACGCCGTCGACGTGTTCGACACGGGCGACCTGGACCTTCGCGACGGTTCGGACTCGTGCTACAAGTGCAGCACCTGCGACACCTCCTGCCCGGTCGCGGAGGTGGACGACTCCTTCCCGGGGCCGAAGTTCCAGGGGCCCGAGCAGTGGCGGCTCAAGCGCAAGGAGGACGCCGACATCGACCCCTCCATCACCGACTGCTCGAACTGTATGCGCTGTGACTCGGCGTGTCCGTCCTCGGTGCCGCTGTCGCAGATGCACAACGAGGCCCGCGGCGAGTACGTTGAGGAGCAGATGGAGAAGCTCTCGACGGAGTACGTCCGCAACCGCATCCTCTCGAACTACCGCTTCTTCGCCGCCATCGCGAGCAGGACGCCGCGGCTCGCCAACTTCGTCACCGGGCTCTCGGTCACGCAGTGGGCCGGCGAGAAGCTGCTCGGTATCACGGGCGAGCGGGAGTTCCCGGACTTCGCCGAGGAGACGTTCCGCGAGTGGTGGCGCAAGAGGGGCGGCGCGCAGGTCGAGAACCCTGACAGGCGCGTGGCCTACTTCCACGGCTGCTACTCGAACTACAACACGCCCGAGGTGGGCAAGGCGATGGTCCGGGTCTACGAGGCGTTCGGCTACGAGGTCATGGTCCCGCCCCAGAAGTGCTCCGGGACACCGATGTTCGCCAACGGGATGCTGGCCGACGCACGCCGGCACGCCGAGACCAACGTCGAGGAACTCGTCGCCGCCATCGGCGAGGGGGCCGACGTCATCGCCTCCTGCACGTCGTGTTCGCTCTCGCTCCGGCAGGAGTACCCGGAGCTGTTCGACCTCCACGGCATCGAGGACGTGGCCGACCACACGTTCGAGGCGCTGGAGTACCTCCGCATCCACGAGGACCTGGACGGTGCGCTCGCCGACGCCGAACTGGACGGCGAGTCGTTCGCCTACCACGCGCCCTGTCACGCCCGGAACCAGGGGCTCGCCCGGCAGGCCCGCGAGACGTTCGCCGACGTGGACGGGGTCACCGTCGAGGACGTCGGCGACTCCTGCTCGGGCATCTCCGGGACGTACGGCTGGAAGGCGGAGAAGTACGAGACCTCGATGAAGATCGGTGCGGAGATGTTCGAGCACATGGAGGACGCGGAGGGTGACGTGGGGATGACGGAGTGTCCCACCTGCGCGATGCAGATGGCACACGGCACCGGCTACGAGATCCGGCACCCGCTCCAGCTGCTGGAGTCGGCGCTGGTCGAGTGAGTACCCGGTCCCGGCCGGGGACCCCGCTCCTGTCGTCGATAATTCTGTTCAGAAGTGCCGAAATGATGTGATATGCTGGGAGACGCGACGATTTTTGTGTTGTCGGGCCGAAGCGTCACGTATGGCGCACTCACCAGAGCAACCACACAAGTACGTCTGCACCGAGTGTCAGGTCGTCCACGCCGGGACGGTCGTCGAACACACGGATTCGGGCCACGTCTACGAGCCGCCGGGCGAGTGTGGTGCCTGCGGCGGTACCGAGTTCGTCCGCGAGGCGGACTGGCCCCACCGGCACGACTAGCGGTCCCGGTGCCGGCGTGGCGCGGGGCTCCGCCGTCGGTCCGCGGGGTCGCCCGGCCTACCCCGTCGACTTCATCCCGGCGGCGATGCCCTTGACCGTCAGCCGGAGCGCCCGCTCCTCGGCGTCGGTCCGGTCCTCGGTCGCGAGCAGGCGGACCTGCAGGAGGTTGAGCGGATCGACGTACGGGTTCCGGCGGTCGAGGTTCCGTTCGATCCAGGGGCGCGGCGACAGCCCATCCCGGCCGGTGATGTCGAGCAGCAGGTCGACGCAGCGGTCGTACTCGGCCTCGATGCGCGGGAAGAACTCGTCGCGGTGCTCGCCCGCGAGGTCGGCGTACTCGGCGGCGGTCGGCAGGTCGGTGCGGGCCAGCGACAGCGCCGCGTTGTCGAGTGTCGTCCGGAAGAACGGCCACTCCTCGTACAGCTCCTGCAGCGTCCCGAGGTCGCCCCCCTCGTCGAGGTAGGCCTGCAGGCCGGTGCCGAGGCCGTACCAGCCCGGGAGGATGCAGCGGGCCTGGGTCCAGGAGAACACCCACGGGATGGCCCGGAGGTCCTCGACGGCGCGCTCGCCCGAGCGCGAGGCGGGCCGCGACCCCAGGTTGAGGTCCTCGATGACGGGGATGGGCGTCGCACGCTCGAAGTAGGCCACGAAGCCGTCGGTCTCCAGCAGGTCGCGGTACGCCTCGCGGGCGGCGTCGGCGGCGGTCGCGACCGGCTCGTGCCATCGCTCGGGTGTCCCGTGTCCGTCCCCGGTCAGGGCGCGATGGCGTGCCCGGAGCTGGGCGTTCAGCATCTGTTCGAGGTTCCGCCGGGCGATATCCGGGTTGGCGTACTTCTCGGCGATGGCCTCGCCCTGTTCGGTGAACTTGACCTGGCCCGTCACCGTCTCGGTCGGGAGCGCCAGCAGCGCCTCGTTCATGGGGCCGCCGCCCCGCGAGATGGAGCCGCCGCGCCCGTGGAACAGCCGCAACTCGATGTCGTGGTCGTCCGTGATGGTGGCGAGTCGCTTCTGGTTCCGGTGGAGCGACCAGTTGGCCGCGAGGAAGCCGTTCTCCTTGTTGGAGTCCGAGTAGCCCAGCATCACCTCCTGGCGGTCGCCGCGCGCGTCGAGCGCGGCTGCGTACGCCTCGTTCTCGAACAGCGTCCCCATGATGCGCCGGGCCCCCGACAGCGCCGACTCCGTCTCCAGCAGGGGCGCGATGTCCAGTCCGCAGTGTCCCGGCAGGTCGACGACGCCGGCCTGGTCGGCGAGGAACAGCACCTCGAGGACGTGGCTCGGCTCCTCGGTCATGCTGATGCAGTAGGTGTCGATGGCGTCGACGCCGTACTCGCGCTGCCAGTCGGCCAGTCGGTCGAACCGGCGGAGCACCCGCCCGGGCGTCCCCTCGTAGTCGTCGTGGTCGGCGGGGTCGACGACGGGCTCGGACTGCAGGATGGCCTCGGTCAGCGTCTCGACGCGCTCGGCCTCGTCCCGTCCGGCGTAGTCGACGCCGGCGCGGTCGAAGACGGCCGCGACGGTCTCGGTGTGGTTCTTCCGGTGGTCCCGGAGGTCGAGGCTCGCGAGGGTGAACCCGAAGGTGTCGACCTGCCGGACGAGCGGGTCGACGACCGCCGACGCGACCGCCCCGGCGCCGTTCGCACGCAGGCTGGCCGCGATGCTCTCGACATCGGCCAGCAGTTCGTCGGCGTCCCCGTACCCGCCCGGCCGGACATCGCCGACCCGTTCGAGGCGCTCGCGCATCAGCTTCAGCTTCTGCCGGTAGGGTTCGTTCGGGTACCGCTCGCGGGCCGCGCTGGCGACCTCGGGCAGCCGCTCCTCGTCGGCCGCGAGCCGGTCGGCGAACGCGCCGTCGAGGGTCAGCCCGCGGCGGTCCTGGCTGAGGATGCCCGAGAGGCGCTTCAGCTCGTCGCGGTAGCGCGAGAGCACGACCGCGCGCTGGCGGTCCAGCGTCTCCGTGGTCACCTCCGGCGTGACGTGCGGGTTGCCGTCGCGGTCGCTCCCGGCCCACGAGCGGAACTCGAACAGCTTCGGCACGTCCAGCGACGGGTAGTGCTCGGCGAGCGCCCGCTCCAGTTCGTCGTACACCTCGCCGACCACGTCGAACAGCGTGTTCTCCAGGTACCACTGGACGTTGAGCGCCTCGTCGGTCACCTCGGGGCGGCGGTCCCGGATCTGTGGGGTCTGCCAGAGGCTCGTCACCTCGGCCTCCAGCTGCCGGTCGATGCGGTCGCGCTCGCGCCGGGTGAGCCGCTGCTCGTCGAGCGCTTCGATGTGGTCTGCGACGGACCGGAGCTTCGCCTTCACCGTCTTCCGCCGGGCCTCGGTCGGGTGGGCGGTGAACGTCGGCTCGATGAGCACGTCCGAGAGCACCTGCTCGACGGTCGCGGCGTCGACGCCGCGCTCGGCGAATCGCTCGACGGCGCCGGTGATGCTGTCGGCCAGCGAGCCGGACTCGCTCCCCTCGCGGATGGCCCGGACCCGCTCGCGCTCCTCGGCGAGGTTGACCAGCTCGAAGTAGGTGCTGAACGCCCGCGCGACGGTCTCGGCCGTCTCGGGGTCGAGCCCCTCCAGCTCGGCCCGGACCGCCGACCGTGGCTCGGCGTTCTCGCGGCGGTAGGCGATGGCGCTGGTGCGGACGCGCTCGACCGTCGCCAGCGCGTCGGGGGAGGTCTGCTCGGCCAGCACGTCACCGAGGAGCGTGCTCAACTCGCGGACGTCCTGCTCGACGTCCCGTCCGTGCAGTGACATACCACTCCCCTGCGGCCGCTGGGTAATAGAACTGTCGAGGTGATTTACTCGAAATAGAGTTGTGATGTTTGGAGCTACTCCAGCGGCGGCGGTTCCTCCCGGCCGATGACGAGTTCGTACGCTTCGATGTCCTCCAGCGCGGCGACCTGGCCGCCGACGTCGACCAGCCCGTCGTCGGTGTCGAGGGTCAGCGCGGCCGTCCCGCGGTTCGGCCCGAGCGAGACGTCGACGATGGCGCCCGCGGCGGTCCGGCGCTCGCCGGTCTCGACATCGCGCCCCCGGACGGTCGCGAACAGCGCCGCCGGCTCGTCGGGGCCGTCCTCGAGGTCCTCCGCACACCGCCGGATGGAGGCGTAGCGTCGCGGGAACGGCCGGTCCTCGCCGCCCTCGGCCAGCGTCGTCGCGGAGGTCCAGACGACCGTGTTGAGGAAGCCCGACACCAGGAACCCCAGCTCCGAGCGGTTGAAGATGACGCCGTAGCGGCTGTCCCCACTCTGTAGCGCCTCGCGGGTCGTGTAGACGGAGCTGGTCCCGTCGGCGACCGCGACGACCGGGGTCGTGACGCCCCGGCGCGCGCGGGCGGTCGTCGCGACGCGGCCGTAGTCGTACTCGTCGGGGTCGGGCACCTCGCTGGCGGGCGCCAGCAGCAGGTCGATGCTCACCCCGGCATCCCGGCGCTCGACCAGCTCGTCCTCGAACCGGGCCAGCAGGTCCGGCGTCAGCGACAGGACGAGCTCGTACTCCGCGCCGGAGACGACCTCCTCGAGGTACCGGAGGATGGTCTGCCGGGACTTGATGAGCGAGACGGCCTCCGCGTCCCGGGCGGGGGCCCGATACCGCTCGGAGAGCGAGCCGACCAGCGTCGACAGGCTCGTCTGGATGTCGTCGAACGCCTCCTCCGGGTCGACCGCGAGCACCTTGATGGGTCTGGACTCCTGCAGCTCGACGAGCCCGATCTCCGCGAGGCTCCGGACCGTGTCGTACACCCGGGGCTGGGGGATGTCCGTCTTCTCGGCGATCTCCGAGGCCGTCAGCTGGCCGTGCTGGAGGACGGCGAGGTACGCCTCGGTCTCGTACTCGCCGAAGTCGAACGTGGCGGCCACCTCCTCGAGCCCCCGCTGGAGGTCGTCACTGGTCATGATGGTGGTATCGCGAGAGTCGGCTAAAGAGACTGGCCATCTGTGGGCCGCGCCGGCGGCTCCTCCCCGGGAAGCGCGGTTGGTCACTGGACGGGGCGGTCATCTACTCGCTGTTGCCGACGCGGATGGCCTGGATGAGCGAGTAGACCGGGACGCCCTCGACCTCCTCGACGCCCTTCTTGTCGACGAGGACGACGCAGGCGACCGGCTCGCCGCCGCGCTCGCGGATGGCCTCGATGGTCTCGCGCATCGTCGTGCCGCTGGTGATGGTGTCGTCGACGACGTAGCACTCGCGGTCGCGGATGTCGGCGAAGTTCCGGGAGAAGCTCCCCTGCAGCTCCTCGATGTCGCCCTCCTCCCACTGGTGCTTGCGGGGGGCGTACGCCGCGATGTCCGTGTCGAGCTCGCGGGCGACGACGGTCGCCAGCGGCGCGCCGGCCTTCTCGACACCGACGGTGAGGTCGACGTCCTTGCCCTGCTTCGAGAGCAGGTCCGCCATCGCCTGGCTGACGTACGCCAACCGGGCCGAATCGCGACCGACCGCGCTCCAGTCGACGTGGATGTCGTGGGGGCCGCCGGTCGGCTCCGTGGTCGTGGCCGTGGTCGCGCTCCCCCGCTCGACGAGCCAGCTCGCCGTCTCCCGGGAGACGTTCAGCTCGTCCGCGATCTTCCCCTTCGAGAAGCCGCGCTCGGACAGCTCCTGTGCCCCCTCGATGAGGTCGTCAACGTTCTTCATGGGTGTCGAATTCGACCGCTGTCTTGATGACCGTTCCCCCGTCCGCGCCGTCGCTGCCCCCGTCGTCGCCCTCCTCGAACGCGCGCTCGAACTCCCGGTACGGGACCAGGTCGGTGACGTAGTCCTCGAGGAACCCCGCCGGAAGGCCCCGGAGCCGGTCGATGGCCGCCTCGAAGTGGCGCGGGCCGGAGTTGACGCTCCCGACCAGCGCCCGGTTACCCATCACGAGTTCCCGGTGGAGCCGCCCGCCGTCGACCTCGAAGGTCCAGTCGCCCGGGACGCCGAGCAGCGCCGCCACGCCGCCCGGGGCGAGCGCCTCGATGCACTCGAAGGCGTGTCTCGCGTAGCCGGTCGCCTCGTAGACCAGGTCGACGGGTTCGTGGACCGCCGCGAACTCGTCGACGGGCGTCTCCCGGCTGTCGACGTACGTCGCGCCGAGGCTATCGAGGAGCTCGATGGTGGGATGCGGGCGGTCCCGGCGACCCAGGCAGTAGACCTCGGTCGCGTCGTCCAGCATCGCCACCGTCAGCAGCCCGAGCGAACCGTTCCCGAGGACGAGGACGGTGTCGGGGGCCCAGGTGGCCGTCGACCGCGAGGCCGCGGCGAGTTCGAGCGCCTTCTCGGAGATGCTGAGCGGCTCCAGCAGGAACCCCCACTGCGCCAGGTCGTCGGGGACGCGGACCAGGAACTGCGCCGGGCTGGTGAAGTACTCGGCCATGAACCCGTGGGCGCCGTCGATCCCGCGCTCGACGCACGCCTCGGGTGGCGCCATGTCGGCCTCGCCGCGCTCGAAGTACTCGTTGGAGCCGGATGGTGGGGGCCGGCGCACCGTCGGGGCCACCACGTCCCCCGCTGTGAACGCGGTGTCGCCGGGCTCCTCGACGACCCCGACGGCCTCGTGCCCGAGGACGAGGTGGTCCTCCCCGGGCGGGAACCCCCCGTGTCCGCCACCGATGACCTCGTGGTCGGTCCCGTCGATGCCGACCCGCAGCGTCCGGACCAGCGCCTCCCCCTCGTCGGGCTCGGGGCGAGGGACCTCCAGCAACTGGGGGGTAGCTTTTCCTCGTTCGATGCCGATAGCGTGCATACGCCGCCATTCGCCCGTGAGGGGAAAAGACTTACTGGAAAACGAGTAAACAATCTGGCACCCGGCGGCCCGTCCCATCCCGCCACCCACACCATGGAACGATACGACCAGCTGTACCGGCTGTACGAGGAGTACGACACCGAGACGCTCCGGGCCTACCAGGAGTTCGTCGACCTGTTCCCGCCGGTCGACTCCCGCGTGGCGCTCGACCACTGGCAGAACGCCCGCGAGGACCTCGACGAGCGCCGCGACGAGATCCGCGCGGAGTTCCCGCAGGTCGGCGAGACGTTCGCCGCGCTCGCCGCGATGGCGACCCGGGAGCAGGCGTTCACCGCGCTCAACCTCTACACGAAGTACGACCGCGGGGTGAACGTCCTGGTCCTCGACGTGGACGAGACCCTCCGGTCGGCGGGCAACACCGACAACGAGATCCCCCGCGAGACGCTCCACCTCCTGACCCGCTTCCACGACGAGGGGATGCCCATCGTCATCTGCACGGGCCAGACCCTCGAGAACGTCAAGGGCTTTCTCATCCAGGGCCTGGGCAACCGGATGGTCCACTCCGGTCGCCTGAGCATCGTCTACGAGGCCGGGACCGGCGTGTTCACGCCGGGACACGGCGCCGACACGAAGCAACTGCTGTACGAGGACCTCGACCCGGCCATCCGGGACGTGTTCAGTCGCGTCCGCTCCCGGATTCTCCCGGACGCCACCGAGACCATCCGCCGGGGCTGTCACCTGCAGGGCAACGAGTTCAACGTCACGCTCAAGCCGAACTTCGAGACGGGCAGCGAGCGCGCCGACGCGGTCATCGACGAGGGGCTGGTCTACCTGCTGGACCTGCTGGAGGAGAGCGTCGCGGCCGTGGCCGGGGCGGGTGCGGGCGCCGGGGACGGCGACGACGGCCCGACCGCCGAGGGGTACGGCCGGGCGTTCTACGCCGCGCAGGACCCGGAGATCCGGGGCGTCCTCGAGTCGACCGGCGAGCAGCCCGACGCCGACCTCGACGTGGTGCCCGAGGCGTACGAGACCCTCTTCGAGCGCATCGACGTGGCCTACTACGAGGCCGACGCCGCCGAGATCGGCTCGCTCGAACTCAACAAGGTGTCCGGCGTCGAGGCCGCGCTCGACGTGCTCGGCATCGAGGACCCGTTCTCGCTGGTGATGGGCGACTCGAAGAGCGACCTCCGGGTGATGGAGTGGGCCGCCGAGCACGGGGCCGGCATCGCCGCCGCCCCCGGCCACGCCTCACGGGACGTCCTCGACCACGTGCTGTCGACGGACGAACTCGTCTTCGACCGCGGCGACGCCGCGGAACTCCTGCGGATGGCCTACGCGCTCCGGCGGCTGGCGGACCTCGACTGAGCCCCGTCCGGCGACCCGCCCCCGCCGCCGGCTGACGCTGCCGGGTGCGGCCTGACGCGACCCGGTGTCTCGCCATCGGCTCGCCGTCCGCTCCGAGCCGCCGGTTCAACCCCCCTTCAACTGCCGGAGCACGGCTCAAGCCGCTGGAACACGTACGCGATGACACCATGAGCGAATCATCCACGCCGCTCGGGTCGCTGTTCAGCACCCAGCGACGGCTCGTCGACAGCACCATCGAGACACAGCGCAACCTCCACCGCCAGGGCCTCGACCTGACCCGGCGCTCCACGAAGGCACTCGCCGGCGTCGTCCCCGACGACGAGGCGCCGGCCCGCGTCGACGACCTGTTCGACGACCTCGAATCGACCCAGGACGACCTGTTCGACGGCATCCAGGACGCCCTCGGGGGCGGCATCGACCGCACCGAGGAGGCGGCCGCGGATCTGGAGGACGACCTCGAGACGGCCGCCGAGGAGGTCGGCGACGCGGCCGCCGACGCGGCGGAGACGACAGGGGACGCTGCCGAGGAGGTCGCCGAGACGACTGGTGACGCCGCGGAGGACGTGGCCGAGACGACCGAGGACGCCGCCGAGGACGTCCGGGAGACGATGGAGACGGCCGCCGAGGGTGTCGGCGACGCGGTCGAGGCCTCCGTCGACGCCATCGACGGTATCGGCCCGACGTACGCCGAGCGCCTGGCCGACGCCGGCATCGAGACGGTCGGCGACCTCGCGGACGCGAGCGCCGAGGCCGTCGCCGAGGCCGCCGAGATCAGCCAGGAGCGGGCGAGCGACCTCATCGAGCGGGCGCAGGCGCAGGCCTGACGCGCCGGCCGACCGCGTCGCGGCCCGCTTCCGGCGCCTACTCCTCGAGCTGTTCCTTCAGCGTGACCTTGTCCACCTTCTGGGTCGCCGTCCGCGGGAACTCCTCGACGAACTCCACCCGGCGGGGGCGCTTGTAGCCCGCCAGCCCGGCGTTGGCCTCCCACCACGCCTCGATATCGTCGGCGGTCAGGTCCGGGTCGGAGGCGACGATGGCCGCCGTGACCGCTTCGCCCCACCGCTCGTGGGGCGTGCCGAACACCGCGACCGCCTCGACGGCGGGGTGCTCCTGGAGCGCGTTCTCGACCTCGCTCGGGGCGACGTTCTCGCCGCCGGAGATGATCATGTCGTCGGCCCGGTCGACGTAGTAGAGCAGGCCGGCCTCGTCCTCGCGGACGACGTCGTCGGTGTGGAGCCAGCCGTCCGTGAAGTAGTCCGCGTCCAGCGACTCGTCCCAGTAGCCCGGCGTGATGATGTCCCCCCGGAGGAGCAGCTCGCCCTCCTCGCCCGGGCCCACGTCGACCAGCCCGTCGGCGGTCACGTCGACGACCCGGTGCTCGACCGCGTGGACCGGCCGGCCGAGCAGGCCGGGCCGGCGCTCCGTGTCGGCGTCGTACGTGACGCTGAGCCCGGTGTTCTCGGTCTGGCCGTAGTAGTTGTGGAGCGACCCGACGTCGAAGACCTGCTGAAACGTGTCGAGCGTCTCCTCGGTCGCCGGCGACCCGCCGTACACCACCCGCTCCAGCGACGAGGTGTCGCGCTCGCGGGCGGCCTCCGTGTTGAGGGCGTCCAGCATCATCGTCGGGATGAGTCCGCTGAACGTCGCGCCGTGTGTCTCGACCAGTTCGGCCCACTCCGCGGCGTCCCAGGCCGCCTGGACGACGACGGTCCCACCCTCCAGCAGGACCGGTAGCGATCCGCCGTACAGGCCGCCGACGTGGAAGAGCGGGACCGAGGCGACCGAGACGTCGTCGCGCGTCATGTCGAACGCCGTGACGTTCACGTCGAGTTGTGCCCCGACGTTCCGGTGGGTCTGGATCACCCCCTTCGGGCGCCCGGTGGTCCCCGAGGTGTACATCACGACCGCGGGCTCACCGTCGAGACGGCGGGCCGGCTCCGGGGCCGCGTCGGCCGCCGGGAGATCGTCGGCCACGAAGGCCCCGCCCCGCTCGACGAGGAGGGTGTTCGACGGGTCGAGGCCGTCGACCTCGTCGTGGAGGGCGTCGATGTCGTCCCCGAACGCGTCCGAGCCCAGCAGCGCCGCCGGCTCCAGGTCCCCGAGCGTGTAGGTCAGTTCGTCGACGCCGAACCGCGTGTTGATGGGGCTGGCGACGGCGCCAGCCCGCCAGACACCCAGCACGGTCGGGAGGTAGGCGGCGGTGTCGGGCAGGTACACGGCGATGCGGTCCCCCTCGCCGAGCCCCTGGGCGTCGAGCCACGCCGCCACCTGTCGGGTCTGTCGGTCGAGGTCGTCGTAGGTCACCGCCGCCCCGCCGGGACCGACGACGGCCGTCTTCTCGGGCTGCTCCGCCATCCGGTGCTGGAATCTGACAGCGACGTTCATACCGTCATGTGTGCTACCAGCTCACAGTTAAGATTTGCCGGTAACATCCTGCCCGGGAGCGGCGAACAGTCGTCGGTCAGGAGCAGCCGACGATTAACTGCGGAGCGACAGCCTCGGACTCCGGTGAACACTGTTGTCCCCGGCGGTAGATTGAACCCGGCGGTGCTCCTGCGGGTGGCCTATGGGTTCCACGGTCCAGTACGAGACGGACGGGCGGGTCGCGACGCTGACGCTCGACCGGCCGGAGCGGTACAACGCCATCGACGATTCGATGCCGGGCGAGCTGCGCGAGGCCGTCGAGCGGGCCGACAGCGACCCGGACATCCACGTCATCGTTCTCACGGGCGCCGGGGAGGCGTTCTGTTCGGGCTACGACCTGAAGCAGTACGCCGAGGCCCCGCGCCCGACCACGGGGAGCCAGGAGATGCCCTGGGACCCGATGCAGGACTACCGGATGATGAAGTCGAACACGGAGGACTTCATGAGCCTCTGGCGGAGCTACACGCCCGTCATCGCGAAGGTGAACGGGCCGGCGGTCGCCGGCGGGAGCGACATCGCGCTGTGTGCCGACCTCATCGTGATGGCCGGGGACGCCCCTATCGGCTACCCGCCGGCCCGGGTCTGGGGCTGCCCGACGACGATGATGTGGGTGTACCGGCTGGGGCCCGCGGAGGCGAAGCGGATGCTGTTCACCGGCGACCTCGTCGACGGGTCCGAGGCCGCCGACATGGGCCTGGTCTACGAGGCCGTCCCCGCCGCCGACCTGGACGACCGCGTCGACGAACTGGCCCACCGCATCGCCGGCGTCCCGCGGAACCAGCTGATGATGCAGAAACTCGCCATCAACCAGGCCTACGAGAACATGGGCCTCGAGACGACGCAGACCTTCGCGACTCTCTTCGACGGGATGACCCGCCACACCCCGGAGGGGGTCGCGTTCAAGGAGCGCTGCGAGGCGGTCGGGTTCAAGCAGGCCGTCGCCGAGCGCGACCGCGGGGAACTGTTCGACTGAGCCGGCGCCGTCGGCCGACCCCTGCCGAACGCTGCTACTGTTCCTCCACCACCCCCACGCCCCCCGACCGGGGCCGTCGGCCAGCGCCCCGGAGCCGCGGCCACGCGAGCACGAGTATCGCCGCCGGGACGAGCCAGACGAGCGACCAGTCGAGACCGAACGGGGCGCGCTCGAACACCGCGAACACCGGCGCGGGGAAGTTCGCCAGCGCGTGGAGGCCGATGGCGAGGACGACGTTCTCCGTCCGGACGTACACGAGCGCGAGGGCGACGGAGTAGCCGAAGATGGCACCGAGCGTCCACAGTTCGACGCCGCCCCAGAGGAACGCCGGGACGTGCAGGAGGGTGAACACGAGACTGCTCGCCACGATGGCCGCCCCGGTCCGGGCCAGCGGGTTCGACCGCCACCGGTCCCCGTCGAGGAGCAGGTAGAGCTGGACGAGGAGGAACCCCCGGAACGCGAGTTCCTCGAACGGCGCGTTGCCGAGCCAGTAGCCGAGTACCGTCCCGAGGGTCCGGGTCGCCTCGCCGCCGGTCCAGCCCGAGTACAGCGAGAGGTCACCCGTCAGCACCCCGACGAGGACCTGCGCGAGGGTGAACAGCCCCCAGACCAGCGCTGTCAGTCCGATCCCGACGACGGCCTTCGACCGCTCGACACCGAGGTCACGCAGCGTGAGCCCGCCGTGCCACAGTGCGACGCCACCGACGACGACCAGCAGGCCGACCCAGGTGTTCAGCAGGGTGGGCGTGACGACGCCACCCGACCACTCGACGAGCCGGCCGGCACCCAGCGAGAACAGCAGGCTCGGGGCCAGGAACACCAGCAGGAAGGCCACGACGAACAGCCCGAGCGTTCGCCAGCCGACACGCTCGACCCCGGATGCGGCGTTCATACGCCCGATACGCGCTCGCCGGAGGTGTACCGGCCCGCTCGCTCTCGCGTCAAGGGAACCAGAGTTCAGTTTATGGCTCGCGAGTGATAGCTACAGGTATGCTCCCCCTCCAGGTCCCCGGCGGTCTCGAACTCCTCGTCATCGCCCTCGTCTTCCTCGTTCCGCTCGCCCTCCTCGTGGCCGCCGTCGCCGCCGTCGTCTACTTCCTCCGACGGTCCGGTGGTGACGGTGCCGACCCCGACCGCGTCGCGGCGCTGGAGTCCCGGGTCGACGAGCTGGAGGCGGAACTCCGCGACCGCAACTGAGTCCGGTCCGTCCCGACGTGTCAGCCGTCCCCGCCGTCGCCCACGGCCTCGGGGTTCGACCCGTAGCGCGCCGGGATCCACCGCTGCTCGTCGATGGGCGGACGGTACGTCGGGTCGTCCGGGCGCGGCGGGAGCTCGTGCTGCTCGGGCAACTCGTCGGGGTAGTCGAACTGGTCGAGCAGGTGGCTGATGCAGTTGAGCCGCGCGTGGCGCTTCACGTCCGCGTGGACGACGTGCCACGGCGCGTGTTCGGTGTCCGTGTGCTCGAACATCCGGTCCTTCGCGCGGGAGTAGTCCGCCCACCGCTCCCGGGCGGCGAGGTCCATCGGGCTCAGCTTCCAGCGCTTGCGCGGGTCCTCGTTGCGCGACTGGAACCGGCGCTCCTGCTCGGCGTCGCTCACCGAGAACCAGTACTTCAGCAGGACCGTCCCGGAGTCGACGAGCAGCCGCTCGAACGTCGGGCACGTCTCGAGGAACCGCTCGTACTCCGCGTCCGAGCAGAATCCCATCACGCGCTCGACGCCGGCGCGGTTGTACCAGCTCCGGTCGAACAGCACCAGCTCGCCGGCGGTCGGCAGCTGCTCGACGTAGCGCTGGAAGTACCACTGCCCCTGCTCGCGCTCGGTGGGCGTCCCCAGCGCGACGGTCCGCACCACGCGGGGGTTGCACCGCCGGACGATGCGCTTGATGGTGCCGCCCTTCCCGGCCGCGTCGCGCCCCTCGAACACCACGCAGACGCGGAGGCCCGCCGACTCGACGTGGTGCTGGAGCTTCACCAGCTCCTCCTGCAGGCGGCGGAGTTCGCGCTTGTAGTGTTTCTTCTTCAGGACCCCGTCCTCGCCGTACCAGTCGTCGGGATGGTCGTGGGCGTCGGTCACGGGCGGGTCACGCTGGCACCCACGCGCCCCGGCCTCATAGGTGTCGCGCGCCGCCCACCCGGTGGTGGTGATGATGACCGGTGGCCGGGACCACGCGGGTCACTCCGGCGGGCGCCGGAGCCGGACCGAGACCCCGAGGTGGTCGGAGACCGACGGGCTCCCGACCACCGCGCCGGGCTCGTGGTCCCAGCCCCGGCCGACGAACGCGTAGTCGATGCGCCGCCGCGGGTCGCTCGCGCTGTAGGTGTCGCCCTCGCTCCCCACGCCGGCCCACGGGTCCACGAAGGCGTCGGTCAGCACCGTGTACGGCCGTTCGTCCGGCGTCGCGTTGAAGTCACCCAGCACCACCGCCCGGTCGGGGTCGCCCGTCTCGCCGGCTAGCTCGACCACGCGTTCGGCCTGCCCGACACGCACCGCACCCTCGGTCTCCAGGTGTGCGACCACGACCGGCAGGTCCCCCAGCGGCGACTCGACGACCGCCGCGAGCGCGACCCGGGTCGCGGTGTCCGTCGACGGGAGGACCACCCAGCGCTCCTCGCGGACCGGCCACTTCGAGAGGAGCGCGACCCCGTAGCTGGCGATGCGGGTCGGCGGCCCGACCGCCGCGTGCATCCCGAGTTCGCGTGCCAGCCAGCGCACGCCGTCGAGGCCGCCGGCCGTGAGCCGCCCGCCGGCCGTCTCCTGCAGGCCGACGAGTCCGGCGTCCGTCCCGGCGACGAGGTCGCGCACGGCGTCGAGGTTGTAGCGTCCCCGGGCGTCGACCCACTGGTGGACGTTGAGCGTCAGGGCGTCCACGGTATCGGCCTCGGGTCCGTCCGCGGGCGTCGCGCGCCGGGCGGCGGCCCCGCCGACGCCGAGCAGGCCGACGCCGGTCGCCGCGAGGAGCGCCCGGCGGTCGGCGGCCACGTCCGCCGCCGCCGCGCCGTCGTCCGCACCCCCAGGCCCGTCCGCAACCGCGTCGCCGGTGCCCGCCAGCGGCCGCTCCCGCAGGAGCACCGCGAGCGTCAGCAACGCGCCCAGCACGAGGAGCAACTCGGCCTGCTGGTCCCGGACCAGTGGGCCGAGGCCGGGGACGAACGCCCAGTTCATCGCGGCCACGACGGCGAACGTCAGCGCCAGCGCCACGACCTGGACGCCCGCCGTCCCGAGGCCCGCGCGGGCGGGCGTGGTCGCTCCCGTCCGACAGCCGCGGGCACACAGGAGCACGCTCGCGGTGGCCGCCGGGAGCGCCGCGACGCCCGGCCCCGGAAGCAGGAGGAGCGAGGCGAGCGCGAGGAGGAAGACGACGGCCCACACGGCCGTCTCGCGGCGGTCCGGGACCCCGCGCTGGGTCACCAGCGCCGCACCACCCAGTAACCCGAACGGCGTCGCGCCCAGCACGACCAGCATGGGTCGGCCGTCCCACAGCGCCACGCGCGGTGCGACCCCGAGGAACGTCACCTGCGCGAACAGGAACGCGGTCGCCGTCGCGGCGCCGGGGGCCGCCAGGTCGCTCGCCGTCGGTGTCGACTCCCGGGTCGCCAGCCACCACCCGGCGACCGCGGTGAGGCCGAGCGCGACCAGCAGGACCTGCCCGCCACGCGTCGCGTACGGCGGGAGTGTGTCGAGCACGCCACGCAGCGCGGCGTGGCCCAGCACGCCGAACGCCGCGGCGACGGCGAACCGCTCGCGCAGGTCGCCGGCCAGCGCCACGAGGGGCGGGGTCGCGGCCGTGAGGAAGACCACCGCGCCCGCGAGCGAGACGAGCGTCCCACCGGCCAGCGAGACCAGCAGTCCGCCGACGGCCAGCGCCACCGACCCGTGCCACGCGCGCCGTCGGTCCGCGACGCGTGCGAGCGCCGGGATGGTCCACCCCGTGACCAGTGTCAGCGTGAGCAGCCCGGTGGCGTTCGGGCCGGCGGTCGAGAAGTTGAGGACGAACACCCGGTTGAGCGCCCGGAGGAAGGGGGTGAGCCAGAGGGCCGTCAGGAGGGCGGCGACGGCCAGCCGGGCGGTGCGGTCCGACATGTCTCGCCGCGTCGCCCGGGTCGGGCTAAAAGCCCCGTGGCGGCTCGACCGCCCCGCCGATTTATGCCGTCGCCGCGAGTCCCCTCGCCCATGTCCGACAGCGACGACGACGCGGGCGCACCGTTCGGCATCGGCCGGGTCCTGTTCGGCCTGGGGATGGCGCTGCAGGCCTCCGAGGACTTCCGGGACATGGAGGACACCGTCGAGTACGCCGAGTCCGCGGGCGTCCCGATGCCGGAACTCGCGGCGCCGTTCGCCTCCGGGATGATGTTCGTGAGCGGGCTCATGGTCGCGCTCTGGAAGAAGCCGAAGCTCTCGACGGGCGCGGTGACGACCTTCCTCGCCGTCGTCACGGTCACGATGCACGACTTCTGGAACGCCGACGAGGACAGCCGCGACGGCGAACGCCTCGCGTTCTGGGGCAACCTCGCGATGTTCGGCGCGGCGGTGGCGCTCCTCCGGGAAGCCTGGAGATGATTCGATAATCTGGCGAATACAGTCCGAAATCTATCGATAGGGTGTATGGGTGCGGAGTTGTGGTTCTACCTCGGTATCAATCTGTGAGCTAGCCGCGGGACGGCACGCCCGCGGAGCGCCGGGTTCGACCGGTCGCGCCCGCTCCGGAGTCCCCGGTGCTCAGGACGGCTCCAGCTCGCTCCGGGCGATCTTTCCGGTCGCGGTCTTGGGGAGCTCGTCCATGAACTCGATCTCGCGGGGGTACTCGTGCTTCGAGAGCTGCTCGCGGGCGAACGACCGGATGTCGTCGGCCAGGTCCGCCGAGTGGTCGACGCCGGCGGTCGCGACGAACGCCTTGACCAGTTCGCCGCGGGTCTCGTCGGGGACGCCGACGACGGCGACCTCGGCGACCGCGTCGTGTTTCAGCAGCGTCTCCTCCACCTCGCCCGGGCCGATGCGGTGGCCCGCGGAGACGATGACCGAGTCCTTGCGCCCGACGTACCAGAGGTAGCCGTCCTCGTCCTTCCGCGCGAGGTCGTCCGTGCGGAGCCACGGGCCGGTGAACGTCGCCATCGAGGCCTCCGGCCGGCCCCAGTAGGAGCCGCCGTCGCCCGCCTCGCGGCGGATGGCGATCTCGCCGACCTCGCCCTGCGGGACCCGCTCGTCGGCATCGGGGTCCAGCAGCGCGACCTCGGTTCCGGGGAGCGGGCGGCCCATGCTGCCGGGCTTGACCTCCCAGTCCGGGAACGCGAAGTTGCAGACGGTCATCCCGGACTCGGTCATGCCGTAGGAGTCCTGTGGCTCGGTCCCGAGCACGTCGCGACACCACCCGACGCTGTCCTCGTCGAGCGACTCGCCCGCCGCGAGCAGGACCCGGAGGTCGATCCCCTCGGCCTCGACACCGGCGTTCGCCAGTTGCCGGAGCGCCGTCGGCGGCACCATCGCGTTGTCGACCTCCAGCCGCGCGAGCGTGTCCATCAGCATCCCGCCGTCGAACTCGCCGCGGTAACAGCCGATGGCGGTCCCTCGCAGTCCGGGCGCGATGGTCCCCATCACCAGGCCGTACGACCACGCCGGCGACGCCGCGACGAAGTAGGTGTCGTCGGGCCGGAGGTCGACGACGTACTCGATGAACGCGTGCAGGTCGGGGACGCCGCTGTGTTCCAGCGGGACGCCCTTGGGCTGGCCGGTGGTTCCGCTGGTGTAGCTGAGCGCGAACGGGTCGTCCGGGTGGGTCTCCACGGCCTCGAACGCGTCGTCGTGGGCTGCGACGGTCGCGTACGGCTCGGCCCGCGTCGCCTCGGGTTCGCCCTCGACCAGCAGCACCCGCTCGACGCAGTCGGGGACCGACGAGCCGATCCGGTCGCGGTGAGCGGCGTCGGTGACCAGCACCGTGGCGCCGGCGTCGTCCAGCCGGTGTCCGGCCGCGTCCGGCCCGAACACCGGCGAGAGTGGGACGTAGACGCGACCGGCCTTCAGGGTCCCGAACACGACCGCGTACAGCTCCACCCTGGTCGGCAGCATCGCCGCGACCCGGGCGCCGCGCGTGGTGTGTTCGACGAGGTAGTTGGCGAACCGGTTCGCGCGGGCGTTCAGCTCCGCGAACGAGTACCGCTCCACGTCGCCGGTCTCGAAGTCCCGCAACCGGAGCGCCGTCGTCTCGCTGTCGCCGTGCCGCCCCAGCGCCTCCTCGCCGAGGTTCAGTCCGTCGCGGTCGCCGACGTGGACCAGTTCGTCCCACCCCTCCTCCGGGTCGTACAGGTCGACCACCGCCTGGTACGTGTCATCGTACGACATTGTGCTGTGGTCACATAGAGACACGATAAAAGTTCGCCGTGGCGCATGACCGCCGTCTCGGCGCCGCTCTCGAAGCGTCGCGACCCGGCGTGCTGGGGCGACGAGAGGGGCGTCCGCCCGGTCAGTCCTGTGCGTCGACGACGGCGACGCCCGCGAGGTTGACGATGTCCTTGACCTCGTCGCCGCGCTGGAGGACGTGGACGGGTTTGTCCATCCCGGCGAGCATCGGGCCGACGGCCTCGGCGCCGCCGAGGCGCTGGAGGAGTTTCGACGCGACGTTCCCGGCTTCGAGGTTCGGGAAGACGAGGACGTTCGCGGGTTCCTCGAGCTCGGCGAAGTCGTAGTCCCCGGTGAGCATCTCCTCGACGACGGCGGTATCGGCCTGCATCTCCCCGTCGACCGGGAAGTCCACATCCGGGTCCGCGCGGAGGCGGTCGGCCGCGGCCCGGGGCTTGCGGGTCCCCTCGTTGTCGACGGAGCCGAAGTCCGAGTACGACAGCAGCGCGGCCCGTGGCTCGACGTTGAACCGCCGCGCGAGGTCGGCGGCGTGCCGGGTCACCTCCGCGAGCACGTCGGCGTCGGGGGCCTGGTTGACGCTGGTGTCGGCACAGAAGAGCACCCGGTTCCGGAACGTGAGCATCGTGACACCCGCCGCGTACTCCGTGCCGGGCGCGGTCCCGACGACCTGCAGCGGCGCCCGGAGCGCCGAGGGGTAGTGGTGGGTCTGGCCCGTCAGCATCGCGTCGGCGTCACCCATCGCCAGCATGGTGCTCCCGAGGTAGTTGCCGTTCCGCACGAGGTCGGCGGCCTCGCGGCGGGTGACGCCCTTGCGCTTGCGCCGGCGGTAGAGTTCGTCGGCGTACGGCGCCAGCTCGGCCTCGTGCGGGTCGACGATCTCCGGTGCGAAGTCCAGCCCCAGCCGGTCGGCCGTCCGGAGGATCTCCCGGGTGTCGCCGATGAGGACGGGCTCGGCGATGCCCTGGTCGGCGAGCTGGTAGGCCGCGCGAACCATCCGGTCGCCGTCCTCGGCCAGGACGACCCGTTTCGGGTCGCTCTGGGCCTTGTTGAGGACGACCCGCATCATCTCTCGGGACTTGCCCAGGCGTGCTTCGAGGCGCTCGACGTACGCCTCGCGGTCGAGGTCGCGCCGGGCGGCGCCGCTCTCGACGGCCGCCCGGGCGACGGCGGGGGCGACCTCGAACAGGACCCGGTGGTCGAGCGGCTTCGGGATGATGTACTCCGGGCCGAACTGGAGCGGCTCGTCGTCGTAGGCCTTCACGACCGCGTCGGGGACGTCCTGCCGGGCGAGGTCCGCGAGCGCCTCGGCCGCGGCGACCTTCATCGCCTCGTTGATCTCCGTGGCGCCCGCGTCCAGCGCGCCGCGGAAGATGAACGGGAAGCCCAGCACGTTGTTCACCTGGTTCGGGAAGTCAGAGCGTCCGGTCGCCATCACGACGGTGTCGTCGCGGGCGTGCTTGGCCGCCTGGTAGCCGATCTCCGGTTCGGGGTTGGCCATCGCGAACAGGATGGGGTTCTCGGCCATCGACCGGACCATCGACTCGTCGACGATGCCGCCGACCGAGAGCCCGACGAAGGCGTCCGCGCCGGCCATCGCGTCGGCGAGGTCACCCGGCGGCCGGTCCTGTGCGAACGCCTCGCTGTACGGGTCGAGGTCGCCCGCCTCGGCGCGCTCGGTCGTGAGAACCCCGTCGATGTCGCACATCGTGATGTTCTCGCGGGGGACCCCCAGCGAGACGTAGAAGCGGGCGGTCGCGAGCGCGGCTGCCCCCGCGCCCGCGAACGTCACCGAGAGGTCCGCGAGGTCCTTCCCGACGATGTCGGCGGCGTTGGCGAGCGCGGCGCCGCTGATGATGGCGGTCCCGTGCTGGTCGTCGTGGAAGACCGGGATGGAGAGGCGCTCGCGCAGGCGCTCCTCGATCTCGAAACACTCCGGCGCCGAGATGTCCTCCAGGTTGATGCCGCCGAACGTCGGCTCCAGCGCCGCGACGTGCTCGACGAACGCGTCCGGATCCGAGGCGTCGACCTCCAGGTCGAACACGTCGATGTCGGCGAACCGCTTGAACAGCACTCCCTTCCCCTCCATGACGGGCTTCGAGGCCGTCGGGCCGATATCACCGAGCCCGAGGACCGCGGACCCGTCGGAGACGACGCCGACGAGGTTCCCCTTCGTCGTGTAGCGGTAGGCGTCGCCCACGTCCTCGGCGATGGCCTCGCAGGGCGCAGCGACGCCGGGCGAGTACGCCAGCGAGAGGTCGCGCTGCGTGCTCGTCGGCTTCGTCGTCGAGATCTCGATCTTGCCGGGGGGGTCCCGCTCGTGGTACTCGAGCGCGTCCTCGTCCAGTCCCATGGCGGACGTTCGCCCCTGGAAGTATTAATTCCTCGACAGGTATGTGGTGATTAATCGACGGGTTCGACCGCCGCGGGGGAACGGTTATTCGGGGCTCCGCCGGACACCCGTCCATGCCAGCGGAGCTCTCGGAGGTCGCCGTCCTCCACCACAAGCCGCACGGGCTATCGCCGACCACGTACGTCGACGCGCTCCACGAGCGGCTCCCGGACGTCGAGGTGACGCTCGCCTCGACCCCTGCCGAGCGCCGCGACGCGGTCGCGGACGCCCCGGTCGTGACGAGCAACGACCTCGACCCGGACCTGCTCGATGCGGCCGACGCCCTCGACCTGTTCGCCTGCACGTACGCGGGCGTGGACCACCTCCCACTGGAGACGCTCCGCGAGCGCGGGGTGGCCGTCACCAACGCGTCCGGGGTCCACGGGCCGAACGTCGCCGAGCACGTCCTCGGCTGGCTGCTGACGATGGTCCGCCGACTCGACGAGGGGTGGCGGCGCCAGGGGCGCCGCGAGTGGTCGCACTTCCAGGCCGCCGGCGAGTTGCAGGGCGCGACGGTCACGGTGGTCGGCCTGGGCGCCATCGGCGAGGCGGTCGTCGAGCGGCTGGCGGGCTTCGGGGTCGAGACGGTCGGCGCGCGCTACACGCCCGCGAAGGGCGGGCCGACCGACGAGGTAGTCGGGTACGACGACCTGCCCGAGGTGCTTCCCCGCACCGACCACCTCGTGCTGGCCTGCCCGCTGACCGACGAGACACGGGAACTGGTCGACGCGACGGCGCTGGAACTCCTGCCGCCGGACGCCACGCTCGTCAACGTCGCGCGCGGCCCGGTGGTCGACACCGAGGCACTGGTCGAGACGCTCCGGCGGAACCGCCTCCACGCGGCCGCGCTCGACGTGACCGATCCCGAACCGCTCCCCGAGGACCACCCCCTCTGGACGCTGGAGAACGTCCTCCTCACCCCGCACAACGCCGGGCACACGCCCCACTACTTCGAGCGGTGTGCCGACATCCTCGCCGAGAACGTCCGCCGGGTGAACGAGACGGGGTCGTTCGAGGACCTTCAGAACCAGGTGTGAGCGCCGTCGGCCGTCCTCACCGCTCGTGGTCCGCGAGCGTCCCGCGGTAGAGCGCCCCGGCGGCCGCGACGGCGGCGAGCGCGGCGGCGCCGTAGCGACCGGGGGCGTCGACCCGGGTGGCCAGCAGGCAGCAGGCGCCCGCGAGCGCCAGCAGCAGCGTCGCCCGGCGGTCGCCGTCGGCCCGCTCTGCGGTCACGGCGAGCGCGAGCCCCGCCGCGAGCAGCCCCAGCCCGACCGTCCCGCCGGTGAGCCCGAGGAGCCGCAGCTCCCCGGCGCCGCTCGCGAGGAGTCCGCCGGCCAGCAGACACCCGACCGCCGCGAGCCGGCCCCTCGTGGCGCGGTCCATGCCCAGGCGCGGGTCGGGACGGGCAAAACGGTCGCGGTCACGGCTCCGCCGGTCCGGCCCCGGACCGGGGATGCGGGTGCCTACCGGATGCGATGGTGCGGTGAGAGACGCCGTGGCTCCTCGGGGACAGGGGAAATGGCACGCGGCGAACGCGTGGTTGGGACACGAGTCACAGCCGCGTGCCATCCGGCGACTTCGGTCGAGCGGGCTTAATTTTTTTGTGATTATTCGGGTCACGAGAGTCGGGGTAGGGCGGCGTTTCGACGGCTACAGCTACGGTACCGGGAGCCAGTGTGGCGCCGTCTGTGACGGATGCTCCAAAGGATTTTGTCCGGGGCCGGGCAAGTTCAGCCGAGTGCCCGGCTCGGCCGGGCGACGGTTGGGACACATGAGTACGGACCACACACCAGGCGAGGCCGTCGACATCCTGCAGGAACTCGGGCTCAAGGAGTACGAGGCCCGGTGTTTCGTGGGGCTGTCGCGGCTCTCGACGGCGACGGCGAAGCGGCTCAGCGAGGTGACCGAGGTGCCCCGCACCCGCGTCTACGACGCGGTCCGCGTGCTGGAGGCACAGGGACTGGTCGAGGTCCAGCACTCCAGCCCGCAACGGTTCCGGGCGGTGTCGCTGGACGAGGCGACCGAGACGCTCCGCGGACGGTACGCGACGCGTATCGAGGAGCTCCGGGAGTCGCTCGCGGCACTCGACCGTATCGACGCCGATGACGAAGCCCCCGAGCAGGAGGTGTGGGGGCTCTCCGGCCGGGACGTCATCGCTGCCCGGACCCGCGAACTCATCGGAGCGGCCGAATCGGAGGTGGTGCTGGTGGTGGCTGACCGCTCGGTCCTCACCGACGCCCTGGTCGACCGTCTCAACGGCCTCGACGACGGGATCGACCTCATCATCGGTGCCGGCTCGCCGGCGATCGACGACGCCCTGCGCGAGCGCGTCCCCCGGGCGACCATCTTCATGTCCGGACTCGAGTGGATCCGGGGGATGGACGACGAGGAGGTCACCATCGGTCGGCTGCTGCTGGTCGACCGGTCGGCGCTCCTGGTCAGCTCGATGGCCACCGACAGCCACGGCGAGCAGGCGGTCTTCGGACGGGGCTTCGGGAACGGCCTCGTGATCGTCGCTCGCCGGTTGATGGCACAGGGACTCCCCGCCGACCGGGACTCAGGGAGCGGCGGCTGAGGCGGCACCGGTGACCGACGCGGGGACCCACAAACTGTTTCTCGCCCCCGCCCGCGCACGAGGGTATGCGACTCCAAGGCAAGACCGCGTACATCACCGGCGCCGGGTCGGGACTGGGACGGGCCGCAGCCGAACGGTTCGCGGCCGAGGGCGCGACCGTCGTCGCCTCGGACATCGATTACGAGGCGGCGACCGAGACCGTCGACCGCATCGAGAACGAGGGGGGCGAGGCCGCCGCGCACGAACTGGACGTCCGGGACGCCGCGGCGTTCCGGGACGCCATCGACGCGACCGTCGAGGAGTACGGCCTCGACATCGTGCTGAACAACGCGGGCATCGACCACGACCTCGTCGACACGGAGGCCCTCGACCTGGAGACGCGCGACCGGGTCATCGACATCAACGTCAAGGGCGTCTGGAACGGCTGTGCGGCGGCCATCCCGCATTTCAAGGAGCAGGGTTCGGGCGCCATCGTCAACACGGGGTCGCTGGCGGGCGTCATCGGCTCGCCGAAGATGTCGGCGTACTCGCTGTCGAAGGGGGCCGTCGTCAACTACACCCGCGCCATCGCGGCGGAGCTCGGGCCGCACGGCGTCCGGGCCAACGCCGTCTGCCCCGGGGTGACGGAGACGCCGATGCCGAAGGGGGACCGCTCGGACGAGGAGTGGGAGCAGATGGCCTCGCGGATGGCCGAGCAGTACCCGCTCCGGCGGCTGGGCCGGCCCGAGGACATCGCGAACGCGATGCTGTACCTCGCGAGCGACGAGGCCGCCTGGGTCACGGGCCAGGCGCTCGTCGTCGACGGCGGCTTCTCGTGTGCCTGAGCCGGAACCGTCCAGGGCCGCCGCGCACGCTGTCCGCCCGGTTCCTACCAGATTACGAGATACTGGGCATCGTCGCTAACAATTTTAAGTACTGCCCGCGGAGAGGGGAGGCATGGAGTACCACGACTCCGAGAAGGCGACGGAGGTGGCCGGCCGCGTCGAGGCGTTCATGGACGAGGTCGTCATCCCCCGGGAACGCGAGGCGCTGCGGACCGGCGAGCGCATCTCACAGGACGAACTCGAGGACCTCTGGGAGCAGGCCAAGGCCCGCGACCTGTTCGCACCCCAGGTCCCTGAAGAGTACGGCGGCCAGGGGCTGGATTTCAGCGATATGCTCCCGGCGTTCGAGCAGGCCGGCCGGTCGCTCATCGGCGCCAAGGCCATCCGGGCGAACGCCCCGCAGGAGGGGAACATGCACACCCTCGAGATGGTCGGGACCGAGGAGCAGAAGGAGGAGTGGCTCCGGCCGCTCGTCTCCGGCGAGCTGCAGTCGGCGTTCTCGATGACCGAGCCGATGCAGGGTGCCGGCTCGGACCCGAAGATGCTCCAGACCACCGCCTACAAGGACGGTGACGAGTGGGTCATCAACGGCCACAAGTGGTGGTCCTCGGACGGCTACAACGCCGACTTCCTGCTCGTGATGGCCCGGACCGACATGGACGCTCACCCGTACGCCGGGAGCTCCATCATCCTCGTCCCGACGGATACGGACGGCGTCGAGATCGTCCGGAACGCCGGGCACCTCGGCGGCCACGGCATCCTCGAGGAGCCGGGCGGCCACGCCGAGATCAAGTACCGTGACGTCCGCGTCCCCGTCGAGAACACCGTCGGCGAGGAGAACGCCGGCTTCCGCATCGCACAGATGCGCCTCGGCGGCGGCCGCCTCACGCACTGTATGCGCTTCTCCGGCATGGCCGAGCGGTCGCTGGAGATCGCGAAGGCGTACACCTCCGAGCGCGAGGCGTTCGGCTCCGGCCTCGACGAGAAGCAGGCGCTCCGCCAGCGCATCGCCGAGGCCGAGACGCGACTCCACATGGCCCGCACCGGCGTCCGGCACGCCGCCCGCGAACTCGACCAGTCCGACGCGCGCATCGAGGTCGCCATGTCGAAGGTGTTCACCGCCCGCGTCGTCAACGAGATCATCGACCTCGCGGTGCAGTGCTGTGGCGGCAACGGCATCGCGAAGGACCTGCCGCTGGCACACTTCTACGAGGGGGTGCGGGCGTTCCGCATCTTCGACGGCGCCGACGAGGTCCACCTGCGGTCCATCGCGCGCGACGCCTTCGAGGACGTGAACGAGGACGAGATCCAGGACGTGCTCCGGTTCGACCCCGAACTGACGCCCGAGAACGTGCTGTAAGCGGTAACCGGACGACTGCGGACATTTCTTGAGAATATTTAGAACAAGCTCTGAACGTCTAGTATAGTGAGATTATACTGCCGTTCGCGTCGTCAGGAATCCTCGCCGAACCGCTGTTCCGTCTGCCGGAGTCGCTCGGAGAGCAACTCCTCGACGGTGGCCGAGAGGTTGTAGAGCGTCGAGACGGCGCCCCCGGAGAGGAAGAACGTCGCCAGCCGCGGGAGCGGGGCCGTGACGAGGACGTGGGTGGCCGCGATGGGGACCAGGGCCGCGAGGTAGTGGATGGCCGAGAGGAGGACGTACTCCGGTGCGGTGTCGGTCTCGATGACCTGCGTGGCGCTGCCGAAGGTCAGCGCCGCGAGGACGGCGAAGCCGCTCACCGCCCCCAGCGCGTACGCGAACACGCCCGGAGTGCCCGGGAGCCCGAACGCCCTGATGAGGAGCACGCCCGAGCCCCAGAACGCGATGGTGAACCCGTAGGCGAAGGCCTCGTCGAGGAGCAACTGGCGGACGAACTGGCGCGTCACGGGTCGGGCAGCCGTACGATTCGGGGGCTTGTAACTCCGGCCGTTGTCCGGCGGGTCCGACTCAGACGAGCGGCCAGAGCGCCCACCCGACGAGCGCGACACAGCTCGTCAGTGCGAGCCCGTCCGCGCGCCCGAACGCGAGCCGCGGGAGCGTCGGGTTCCAGGCGAAACAGCGGGCGCCGAGTGCGAGCGCCAGGTTGTCCGAGCGGTCGAACGCACGCCGCAGGCTCGTCGTCGCGACGATGCGCATCCGCTCGGTCACCGGTCGGGCCTCGCCCAGGCGGGCGCGCATGGCCTCCCGGGCGCGGGTGGCGTCACGGACGAGCACGGGCAGGAACCGGAAGACGAGGCCGATGCCGACGCCGAGGAACTGGCCCGGGCGCCCGGGGACGAGCCACTGGACGGCGGCCCGTGACTCCCGGCTCGACGTGGTGTGGACGTACGCCGCGCTGACGAGCAGCACCAGCACGACCCGGTAGCTCGCCAGCGCCGGGAACCGGGCCTCCGCGAGCGAGAACCACGGCGGTCCCAGCACGAGCCCCTGCAGGAGCGGCGCCGCGACGAGGAACGGGAACACGAAACGGAGGTCGGCCGCGACCGAGCGCAGCCGGAGCCGGGCGGCCAGCAGGACCCCCATCGTGACGCCGCTCAGGACGAACAGTCCCCGCGGGGTCGTGTGTGTGAACGCGGCCGCGGTGAACGCGACCTGGAAGGCGAGTTTCGTCCGCGGGTCCAGCCCGTGGACGAGTGTCGTCCCCGGCTCGTACCTCAGCACGGGCCGGTCACCTCCGGGGTGGCACTCAGCACGGCCGCCCCCGCGGTCCGAGACTCAGCACGGTCGGACGTCGAACTCGGCCAGTCGGTCGTTGACGGCCGCCGGGGGGCCCTCCAGCGCCACCTCGCCGTCGCGCATCACGACGATGCGGTCCGCAAGGTCGGCCACGTCCCGCAGGTCGTGCGTGACGACGACGACGCCGGTCCCCGCCGCGTGGAGCGCGGCCAGCCGCTCGACGACGGCGGTCCGCGCGGGGTGGTCCAGCCCGGAGAGCGGTTCGTCCAGCACCAGATGCGAGGGCTCCATCGCGAGCGCGCCCGCGATGGCGACGCGGGCCTGTTCGCCCCCCGAGAGCTGGTCGATGCGCTCGTCACCGCGGCCCGCCAGCCGGACCGCCGCGAGCGCGTCCTCGACGCGGCGGTCGATCTCCTCGTGTGACAGGCCGAGGTTCTCCGGCCCGAACGCCACGTCGTCGCGGACGGTGGCCGCGACGAACCCGTCGCGCGGGTCCTGGAACACCATCGCCACCGCGCTCCGGGCGGCGACGAGGTCGTCGGCGACCGGCTGCCCGTCGACCAGCACCTCGCCGGCGTCGGGTTCGAGGAGGCCGTTGAAGTGCCGGACGAGGGTGGTCTTCCCGGCGCCGTTCGGGCCGACGAGCAGGAGGAACTCGCCGTCCGGGACGGTGAGGTCGACGCCGTCGAGGACGGGCTCGTCGTCGTAGGAATGCGTGAGGGCGCGGGTCTCGATCATGTCATGTCACGTCATCGGCGGCCGTCGTGGGCGGTCACTCGGCGGAGAACTCCTCGCTGTTGACGATGCCGACCGCGGCGGCCATCTTGAGCGCCTCGGCCGGGATGAACGCCGCGGCGCCCGCGAGGAACGCCTCCCAGGGCCCCATCCCGAGCACCAGCATCAGGCCGACGATGCCGCCGACGTAGATGATGGCGACACCGACGGTCATGGCGCCGACGAGGCGCCAGATCGGGACCTCGCTGGGGTCGCGCAGGCCGTCGAGGCCGTGGACGAGCGCGCCGATGGCGGCCGCCGCGACCGGGAAGGCGAACAGGTAGCCGCCGCTCGACCCGACGAACTGGCCGAGGCCCGCGGCCCCGCCCTGGAAGACCGGGGCGCCGGCCGCGCCGGCGACGAGGTAGAGCGTGATGGATGCCCCACCCCAGACGGGGCCGAGGAAGACGCCCGCGAGGAAGATCCCCAGGCCCTGGAGCGTGATGTCGACCGGGGAGACGGGGTTCGGGAAGGAGACGTACGCGAACGCCCCCGTGAGCGCGGCGACCATCGCCGCCCGGGCGACGTTCTTGCCGACCTCCTGGCCGACGAGTTCGACGTTGCGGGTCTCGGCGCTCACGGCGACCACCGCCGGTCGTGTTCGTGTGCCATGGTTGCCCGTGCTGGTCGGGCACGGGGATTGAAGATGTCGGTATTCGGTGCCGTCACGCCGCGCCGGCCGCGGGGAACGGTACGGATGTCCGGGTCAGCGCCCGGCCGACTGGAAGTCGACGTTCTCGAACTGCTGGGGGCGCTCGCCCTCCGTGGCGTAGACGTACAGCGCCGTCTTCGCGACCGCGCCCAGCGTCGTGCCGCCCAGGTAGGCCAGCAGGACGACGAGGACGCCGATGGCGATGGCGCCGACGAGTCCCAGGCCGGTGCCGCCGAGGACGAAGAACGCGGCCGCCGCGACGAGGAGGCCCGCCAGCGTGAACAGGGCCGTGACGATGCCGACGCCGAAGCTGGCGCCGGCGGTCTCGCCCCAGGTCTCCTTGAACGTCTGGCCGGAGCGCTCGAACATCTCCCGCACCGAGACGTCCTCGAAGACGATGACGGGGATGACGAAGTAGGTCAGGATGCCCCACGCCACGCTGAAGAGGAAGGATGCGAGCTCCGCGAGCGGGTTGTCGGTGCTCTCCAGTGCCTGGAGGATGGTCCCGACGACGGCCGAGATGACCGCCCACGCGAACAGCGGACGCTTGTTGCGCCACGCCGCGGCGAGCCCCTCGTTCAACGTCGGGTCCCGACCGTGGAACACCTCGCGGGCGTTGTACATCAGCGCGGCCGAGAAGAACGCCGCGATGAACGAGGTTCCGAGGTAGACGACGAACAGTGCGGCGTACATCACGACCCCGGGGTTCGGGCCGACGAGGAAGACGGCGCCGCCGAGGATGAGCGCGAGGTAGATGGCGCCCGCGATGCCCGAGATGGCGGGGAACACGGTGAGGCTTGGCTCCTCACGGAGGACCTGGAGGCTGTCCATCGACAGCGCCCAGCCGGTCTTGAGTCTACTGAAGAATCCCATTATCGGGTGTCGATGCGTCGGCTCCGGGGATAAATCTTCGCGGCCGGCGCGTGATAGCAAGGGATTCGGATAACAGAACGGTGTGTTATTTGTGCTCGGTGTGTTATTTGTTATTTTTGACGATGATTGGGTCTGTAAATCTAGAATAAGTTTGTAATTTCATTGTTTCAAAGGTTATAGTGGCGTTTCTGGTACCGTTGTGAACTGTCTCGTGGCGACTGCTCCGGCAGGCACCCCCCGAAAGGGGCCGCGCGCTGAGGGCCCCGCGGCTCGTTGTGCTCCTCGGTCGCTCGCGTTGCTCGCTCCCTGCGGTGCTTACATCGCCGGGGTCTCCGGAAATCTACGATTTCCGGGATGACGAGAGAGCTTCGCTCTCTCGAACCAGACCGCTCAGCGCGCGGCCCCTTTCAGTCCCGCCCCGTTGCGGGGTTGGCCGAGCATTCGTGCGTGGTGGTTCCGTCGGAGCGCTAGCGTCCCCACACCTCCCCGCGCCAGCGGCGAGGTGTTCCGGCACGCTCGCTAGCGCTCGCGGCCTCTACGGGGGCCGCTGGCGCGCTTCCTAATCTCGGAACCTGCCAGTGGACCAACCGCTCACCGGCCGGGAGCGAGTGGCGCAGCGCGGACGCGCAAGCCCGCGTGACCTGGGGAAGGGCAGGGTTGCCGCGAGCCGTCCCAAACCACGTCGGGCGGGACTTTCAACAGAGTCTGGTCGTTGTGGCTGTCGGTCCCGTCGTAACGAGAGCCAGAATCCTCGTCTAGCTCAGGTCGAACTTCTCGGCGGCCGTCTGCATGTCCTTGTCGCCGCGGCCACAGAGGTTGACCAGGAGCGTGTCGTGACGGTCCTCCTCGGCCAGTTTGCAGGCCAGCGCGATGGCGTGGGACGGCTCCAGGGCGGGGATGATGCCCTCGGCCTCGCTGAGTTCGCGGAAGGCGGCCAGCGCCTCGTCGTCGGTGATGCCGTGGTACTCGGCGCGCCCGAGTTCACGCAGTGCGGCGTGTTCCGGACCGACGGCGGGGTAGTCCAGCCCGGCGGATACCGAGTGGTTCTCCGTCTCGTCGTCGATGACGTGGGTCTTCATCCCCTGGAAGATCTGGGGTTCCTCGCGCTCGGTGACCGAGAGCGGGGCGGAGTGGTGGCCCGAGTCGAGGCCCTTCCCGGCCGGCTCGGCGCCGTAGAAGGCCACGTCGTCGTCCTTGAAGGCGTGGAACAGGCCGATGGCGTTGGAGCCGCCGCCGACGCAGGCGACGCAGGCGTCGGGCAGGTCGCCGTGCAGTTCCTGGACCTGCTCGCGGGCCTCGCGGCCGATGACGGACTGGAAGTGCCGGACCATCCGGGGGAACGGGTCCGGGCCGACGGCGGAGCCGACGAGGTAGTGGGTCTCCTCGGTGTTCTCGATCAGGTCCTCCATCGCGGCGTCGACGGCCTCGGCGAGGCCCTCGTTGCCGCGGTCGACGGGTTCGACCTCGGCGCCCATCAGGCGCATCCGGAAGACGTTCATCTCCTGGCGCTGCATGTCGTGGCGGCCCATGTAGACCGTCGTGTCCAGGTCCAGCAGGGCACCGACCATCGCCGTCGCGGTGCCGTGCTGGCCGGCGCCGGTCTCGGCGATGAGGCGCTCCTTGCCCGCGCGTTTCGCGAGCAGGGCCTGCCCGAGCGTGTTGTTGAGCTTGTGGGCGCCGCCGTGGAGCAGGTCCTCGTGCTTGAAGTAGATGTTCGCGTCGTAGCGCTCGCTGAGCGTCTCGGCGTGGAAGACGGGCGTCGGGCGGCCACCGAAGTGCTCCAGCAGGTACTCGAACTCCTGCTGGAACTCCTCGTCGTCTTTCAGCTGGTCGAACGCGCCCGCGAGTTCCGCGAGCGGCTCCTCCAGCGGCTCCGGGACGTGTCGACCGCCGTACCCCTCGAACGTGCCTTGGTCTGCCATATCGAGCGCGCGAGCGCCGTGGGCTAAAAGCTACTGTGTGAGTGGAACGCCGACGGCTCGGACATGGACGAAGTCGACCGTGCGGGCGCTTCCGTGTGCGCTCCCGCGCGTGCGAGGGGAGCGCGGGGTGGCTGCGTGGGCTCCGGGCGAGAGCCAGCCCCCACACGCGTCGGCCCCGCTGTTCCGGCGTGTGACACCGTCACGCGCTGATTCCACCGTCGCCCGGCGCTGGATAAACACCCCGGTCAATTCGGGCAACAGCGATACCGGGTGGGAGACGCAAGTCCGGGGTGAGTGCGGATTCGTCGTCGTGGGCCCCGGCGCTGCCGTAGCCGACCCCGCTGGCCTTCGACCCCGCCGGCCCCCACCGCCATGGCGTGGTAGCCGGCGCCCGCCCGCTCGCCGCCGCATCGCTCTGACACTGTTTGGTTCTCTCTGGTAACGAATGGTTTCAGAACCCAATCTTTATATGTACTCGCGACGTAGGAGGGAGTACAATGGCAGACAGCAACTCTCCGTTCGGCATCGCGTTCGACGTACAGCGCAGTGCGATCCAGACCACGCAGGACGCCGTCCACACGGGCGTCAACATCCAGCGTGACATCAACGAGGCCCTCGTCGACTCCATCGAGCCGACGCGCGAGGTCTCCGAGAGCGGCGCCGACCTCGTCCGCTCGGGCGTGGAGGCCTACCTCGACGCCGTCGAGGCGGCCCTCCCGAGCGACCAGGACGTCTTCGGTGACCTCCGCGAGAGCATCGACGAGCAGCTCGACACCATCGCCGAGAACCGCGAGGAGGCCGCCGACCAGCTGGAGGAGAACCTCCGCGACGGCGCCGACTCCGTCGACGAGTTCCTCGCCGACTTCCTCGAGAACCTGGACGAGCAGGTCGACTCCCTGCTCGAGTCCAGCGAGGACCTCGAGGGCCAGACGGTCGACGCCCTGGAGGAGCTCCAGGACCAGATCGAGGAGCTCCAGGACGAGCTCGAGAGCCGCGGCGACGAGTTCGAGGAGCAGGTCGCCGAGCAGCTCGACGGCCTCTCCGAGAACTTCGAGGACGGCGCCGGCCAGCTGAGCGAGTCCATCGAGGACGCGACCCAGCAGCTCGAGGACGCCGCGGACGACCTCCAGCAGCAGGTCGACGAGGTCTCCGACGACATCCAGAGCCAGGTCGACGACGTCTCCGAGGACGTCAGCGCGTAAGCGCTCCGACACACGCTCCCACCCTTCCCCTTCCTCGACCGCCGGGCGCCTCGCCCGGCGTCGCTTCCACACCCCACAGCGGCCGCACCATCCGCGTGCCCAGCTGCTGAGCCGGGCGGCCGCCACGCCGCCTCCCGTTCATCGCTGCCAGCCGTGACCTTTCTGTCCCCGCCCCCGCAGGACCGGGTATGAGCGACGAGCGCGATCCGGAGGCCACCCTGGAGGAGTGGAAGGCGTCGATGCAGGACGAACACGAGCGGGCCATCGCCGAGCCCGACCCCGACGCCGACCACCACCTCTCCGGCGTCGTGCAGGTGAGCTACCGGGTCGGCTACGACTACGACCCCGACGAGGGGCTGGTCGTGGTCGAGGACGAGCAGGTCGACGAACGCGGCGAACCCGAACTGCTGGGCTGTTCCTGTGGCGTGCGCGGGATGACCCGCGAGGAGGCCCGCGAGCATCTCGCGGCCGCGCGGGGCGACGCCTGATTTCGGTGACCGTACTGGCCCCGACACCTATACTCTCGGTGGCTCTGGGTCCTGTATGAGCGCCGACGGTATCGACCCGCGCTACGACCACCAGGGGAACTACGCCGGCGACCTCCCGCCGGACTGGGACGCCCGGCGCCAGCGGGTCTACCGGCGCGACGACTACACCTGCCAGCGGTGCGACCACCGGAGCGGCCCGCATGCCCCCGGTGAGGGTCGGCGGCTCCACGCCCACCACCGCACCCCGCGCTCGGCGGGCGGGTCGAACGCGCTCGAGAACCTCGTCACGCTCTGCGAGCCGTGCCACAACGCCGTCCACGACCACGACATCACCCTGTCGATGGACACGGGGACGGGGACGACCGGCACCACCGGCACCACTGGTACCACCGGCACCACGGGGTCGGCGTCCGGGTCCGGGGGCGAGTTCATCGCGTACCTCGTCGCCGTCCTGCTGTCGATGCCGGTCGCTACGGTCGCCCTCATCGTGGTCGGGGGTGTCGCGGCGATGGCGGTCGGAGCGGCGGCGGCCCCGGCGATGAGCGTCGTCGCCCTCGTGGTCGCCGCCGTCGCGGCCGCGCGCTCCGACGGCTTCGGCGAGTTGACCGGTGGGACGCTCGGCCTCCGGGCACTGGTCGTGCCGGCCGCCCTCGCCGCCATCCCCGTCTACTCGGCGGTCACCGGCGTCAGGACCATGTACACCGTGTTCCTCACCGAGTGGGCGCTCCTCGCGCTCTACCTCCTGACGGGACCGGTCGCCCGCCAGTACGGGTGGCGCGGTGACTCCCGGGCCCGGGCGGCCTACGCCGCCGCGGTGGCGCTGGTGGGCGGGACCTTCGCGGTCGACGTGACGGGGGTGTTCAACGAGCACGTCTGGGCCGGGTTCGTCCCCCCGCTCGCGCCCGTGGAGGCCGCGCTCCGGACGGCCGCCGGGCAGGGAGTCGTCATCGGGGTCGTCACCGTGCTCTTCGCGGGCTACCTGCTCGCCGGTGGCGCGCTCGCGGGTTCCTTCCCCTCGGTGTCCGACCGGGCCGCCACCGACGGCAGCGGGCGCGACAGCCGTGATGACGCCCCGAGCGGGTCGAGCGAGCGGTCGGCACCGCCGTTCTACGGTGCCGACAGCGATGGTCGCGCCGCCGATGCCGCCGCCGCTGATGCCGACGACGCGGATGCCCCCGGCTTCGACAGGGGCTGACCGTCGGCCGTCCAGGGCGCGACGTCCCGCGGACCAGGGGCCGCCCCGACGCTTTTCGCCGCGGCCGCCGAACGGCCGCCCATGCCACTCGCCGACCATCTCAGCGGCATCGTCCACGAGGCAACCCAGGCCGAGGGCACGGGGTTCGACCTGACGGTCGACAGCATCCACGCGGTCACCGCGCCCGGTGCCATCGACTTCGGCGGCGGCGAACTCGAAGCCGCCGAGACGACGGCGCTGGACACGGTGAAGAACGAGCCCGACGACGACTACGGCTGGTGGACGCTCTCGCCCGGCACGTACCTCGTCACGTACAACGAGTCGCTGGACACCGACGAGCCGGTCGTCCTCCAGCCCCGCGACGAACTGGTCGAGCGGGGCGCCAGCCACCCGACGCTGCACGTCTCCGAGCTACCGCGGGTGCCGCTCTCCGTTCCCGAGGCGGGCCTCCACCTGAAGGAGAACGCGCGGGTGTCGACGCTGGTGGACGACGCATAGGCCGCCGCTCGATGGCGGATGTTGTAGATGCGGGCAGTTGTACTCGCCATATCTGGGCTCTCGTGCAGTGCTCGTCGTATTATGCCCTTGGGTGCGAATCACACGCCTATGATCTCCTAACGGGGTCGTCCCCACGGCGACGAGTCCCGGTCATGCCACGCCACGACTCGGCCCGCCGACCGACGCTGGCCGCGCTGGTCGCTGGCTCCGGGCCGGGTCCCGTCGCTCGTGGCGTCGCCGTCCTCGCCGTCTGTACGTTTCGCCGTCGCGCGGGCGACGCGGTCACGCTCGCGACGTACGACTGTGCGGCCTGACGCCGGGTCCGACGGGCGACGTCGTCCGGTGTCGCGCCGACCGTAACGACCACTTGCCCGGCCCTCCAGTCACCGCCAACAGTGCCCGAGATCCACGAACTCGACGCGGCGACGGTGGACCGCATCGCGGCCGGCGAGGTCGTCGAGCGCCCCGCCAGCGCGGTCAAGGAGCTGGTCGAGAACGCCATCGACGCCGACGCGACCCGCGTCGAGGTCGCGGTGGAGGCGGGCGGTAGCGAGGGCATCCGGGTCTCGGACGACGGCATCGGGATGACCCGCGAGGCGGTCGAGCGCGCCGTGCGCGAGCACACCACCTCGAAGATCCAGGACGTCTCGGACCTCGAATCCGGGGTGGGAACGCTCGGCTTCCGGGGCGAGGCGCTCCACGCCATCGGCGCCGTCTCGCGCCTGACCGTGCGGACGCGACCGCGGGGCGACCGCGACGACCTCCCCGACGACGCGGCCGAGACGGGCACCGAACTCGTCGTCGAGGGCGGCGAGGTCACGAGCGTCGAGCGCGTGGGCTGCCCGGAGGGCACGACCGTCGAGGTCGAGGACCTGTTCTACAACGTGCCCGCGCGCCGGAAGTACCTCAAGCGCGATGCCACCGAGTTCGCCCACGTCAACCGCGTCGTCGCGGGCTACGCGCTGGCGAACCCGGGCGTGGCGGTCTCGCTGACCCACGACGGCCGCGAGACGTTCGCGACGCCCGGGCAGGGGGACCTCCGGAGCGCGATGCTGGCGGTGTACGGCCGCGAGGTCGCCGAGGGCACGGTGCTCGTCGGCGGCGGGGGCGCGGACCCGTCGGTCGAGGCCGCACGCGTGGCCGCCCGCCCCGACGATACCCCGGCCGATGCCGACCCGGACGGCCCGCTCGACGGGGTCTGTGGCCTCGTCAGCGACCCCGAGACGACCCGCTCCGGTCGGGAGTACCTCAACGTCTACGTCAACGGCCGGTGGGTCACCGCCCGTGCGGTGCGTGAGGCCATCGTCGAGGCGTACGGCGGGCAGCTGGCGGGCGACCGCTACCCGTTCGCCGCGCTGTTCCTCTCGCTGCCGGCCGGCGAGGTGGACGTGAACGTCCACCCGCGCAAGCGCGAGGTCCGGTTCGCCGACGAGGAGGGTGTCCGCCGGCAGGTCAAGCGGGCCGTGCGCTCGGCGCTGCTGGAGGCGGGCCTGGTCCGGTCCTCGGCCCCGCGAGGCCGTTCCCAGCCCGAGCAGACCGAGATCTCGCCCGAGCGCGCGGTGAAGGAGTCGGACTCGCTGGCCGGGACGGGTGACGAGCCCCGGCGCGTCGACGACGGCCGCTGGCAGGCCGCCGAGGCGGACACGACGCCCGAGCCAGGGGTCGAGGAACCCGGTCCGGACGCCGCCGAGCGCGAGGCCCGGACCGACACGGACCCGGGTCGGTGGCGCGTCGCGGACAGCGACGGCATCGCGCCGACCGCCGCGCCCGACGTCGACGAGTCCGACGGCGGGACGACATCGGGCGACGCCGGGGACGCGACAGGGTCGGGGACGGCCGGTCCGGCGGCCGGCCCCGACGGCCGGACGGGGGGCGCGACGCCGGACACCGACCGGAGCGAGGAGGCCGCTGCCGGGGCACGGACCGCACCCGGCACCCGGCCCGCCTCCCCGGAGGGGAGCGCTTCGGGTGGAACGGCCCCCGAACGCGCCGACAGCGCCGACGGGGCCGACCCCCACCGGCGCTTCCGCGCCGGGGAGCAGCGCACCCTCGGGGGCGAGGCCGTCGACCGCTCGTTCGCCTTCGACCGGCTGCCCCGGATGCGGGTGCTCGGCCAGCTGTCGGGGACGTACCTCGCGGCCGAGACCGACGACGGGCTCGTCCTCGTCGACCAGCACGCGGCCGACGAGCGGGTCAACTACGAGGCACTCCGCGAGCAGTTCCTCGACGGCCCGGTCACGACCCAGACCCTGGCCGAACCGGTCTCCGTGCCGGTGACGAGCGAGGAGGCCGAACTCGTCCGGGAGCGTGGCGTGGCGCTGGAGCGGCTGGGCCTGTCGGTCGCGCTCGCGGACGGCGAGGACGGTCGGGCCGTTCGCGTCTCGGCGGTGCCGGCGGTCCTGGCCGAGGCGATGGACGCCGACCTCGTCCGTGACCTGCTCGCGGACCTCGCCGCGGGGAACCCGGACGCGACGGTCACCGAGCGCGTCGACGCGCTGCTGGGCGACATGGCCTGCTACCCCGCCATCAAGGGCAACGAGTCGCTCCGCGAGGGGACCGTCGTCTCGCTGCTGGAGGCGCTCGATGACTGCGAGAACCCGTACGCCTGCCCGCACGGGCGCCCGACCCTCGTCGAGTTCGACCTCGACGAGATCGAGGACCGCTTCGAGCGGGACTACCCCGGGCACTCGCACCGACGGGAGTAGGACGGGACTGGCTCGGTCTCTCCGTGTGGCGGAGTCTCCACACCGAAAGTTCCGTAACCCCGTGGAAAGCCCCTGCTCGCCCCGGCTTTAGGAGGTCGCTACGCACCGAGCCGGAACGGTGTGGACGCGACCTCGGCCGACCGATTTCCTGGCGGACTCGAAGGGCGAGCGCTCTCGGCGGCGCCCGGACGACGTAAGCACCGCAGCGGAACGAGCGAAGCGAGTGGAGCGAGGAGCGCAGCGAGGCCCGGCGCCCCGAGAGCGCGAGGGCTTCGTAGGCGTCCCTGTCGTCGTCGTCGAAGTCACCGTACCGTCGAATCCGACCAGAGACGGGTCCCAGCAACCACCCCGACTTAACCCGACGCCCCCCGAACACGGCGAGCATGACCGAACTCGTGGCGTTCGGGGAGACCGGACTCCGACTGTCCGCCACTCCGGGCGAGCGGCTCGAGACGGCCGACCGGCTCCGGGTGCGTGCGTCGGGCCCGGAGAGCAACGCGGCGGTGGCCGCGCGGCGTGTCGGCGTCGAGGCGACGTGGCTGTCGCGACTGCCCGACACCCCGCTGGGGAACCGCGTGGCCGACGAACTCCGCGGGTACGACCTCGACGTGGTCGTCGAGTGGGTCGAGGCGGGTGCCGAGGCCGACCGCGTCGGGCTGACCTTCGAGGAGCGCGCGGGCCCGCCCCGCGGGGACGCGGCCGTCACCGACCGGCTGGGTGCGGCGATGGCGGGCGTCTCGATGGACGACGTGCCGGTCGCGCGGGTCGAGGGCGCCGACGTGGCGTACACGACGGGCGCGACCCCGGCGCTCTCGCCGGGGGCGGCGACCGCGACGGCCCGGTACCTGAAGGCTGCCAGCGACGGCGGCGCGACCACCGCGCTGGACATCGCCTACCGGCCCGACCGCTGGGACGGCCCCGAGGCGGCCCGGGAGACGCTGACGGAGTTCTTCCCGGCCGTCGACGTGCTCCTGACGAGCGAGGCCGACGCCGCGACCGTCCTCGACGAGGACGGCCAGCCCGCGGCGGCGGCGAACGCGCTGGCCGCCGACCACGGCTTCGAGACGGTCGTCGTCCACGGGGCGCGTGGCGCGACCGCGCTCCACGGGTCGACGGTCCACGAGGTCGAGGCCGTCGAGGCCGAGACGCGCGACGACGCCGGGGCGGCCGACGCGTTCGCGGGCGCCTTCTGTGCGGAGCTGGCGGTCACCGACGACGTGGAGGTCGCGCTCCGGACGGGCGTCGCGACCGCGGCGCTCGCGCGCACCGTCGAGGGCAGTGTTCCGGCCGTCCGACGCGACGAGGTCGACCGCGTCGTGGCCGGGATGGACGACTGAACCCCCCGGCTCCCGTCCGGGCACCCGGCGGTCGCCACCCGGGGACCGGCTCCCCAGTCGGCCCTCGGACTCCACCCGACGGCCCTCGCCACCGACGGGTGTCCGCCTCCGCTCCGCCATCGGATTAACTGTCTGTTCAAATATACGATTCAGTAATGCAGTTCCGGTTTCGAGATAGAATACACTTCAATGGGCCTCTAATGGCCGCATAGCTGCATGACACGCGTTGTCAATAATGGCCAGCAAGCTTATACATCGGACGACGGAACGAACGGGGTGCCATGAACTGGAAAGCACTCGTGGTCGCGGTCACGCTGGTCGTCTCCGCCGCCGGGACGCCCGTGGCTGCAGCCACGGCCGCGAACACCGGGCAGCAGACGTCCGGGCAGGTACAGACCGGCACGTACGTCTCGTTCGAGGCGACGGACGACGCCGTCGTCGACTACACGGTCAACGGGAAGACGGTGGTCGACAGCATGAGCGTCCAGTCCACCTCCGAGGCCAAGTCCCAGTCCAGCGGCGGGCTCGGGCTCGGCGGTTCCGTCTTCGCCGGCGCGGGCCTGAGCGTGGCGAACACGTTCAGCGCCGACGCCAGCACGCAGGCCACCATCCAGGCCGAGAGCGGTGCCGAGATCGTCACGCACGACAACGACCGCGGGATCGTGGTCGTCACGTCCAACGGCGAGAGCCACGTCGCCCGCTTCAACGGGACCGACGACTCCGAGGCCGAGAAGGAATCCGAGAAGCGCGCCGTCATCACGAACGACGACGGCGCGACCGCGACGGTCATCGTCGTCGGTGACGGGAACGTGACCGTCTCGGACAGCGGCAACGTCACGGCGATGGCCGAGGAGGACGGCCGTGTCGTCTACCGCCAGTACGAGGGCGAGCGCTCGGACTCCGAGAAGCAGCAGGAGCGCATGATCGCCAACGGCACCGCGGTCGCCGAGGTCTACGTCCAGGCCGCCGGTGACGCTGCCAGCGAGGCCGGCGACGACGACAGCACGCCGACCGCGACCGACACGGCGACGGCCACGCCGACCGAGGCCCCCAGCGAGGAGGCCCGCGAGCGCAGCGCCGACGTCGTCCGGTACAGCGAGGACACCACGGTCGAGGTGACCGAGAACGCCGCCGGCACGTTCAACGCGACCGTCGAGCGGAGCCAGAGCGAGGGCAAGGTCGTCATCATGAGCGTCTCCGAGGCCGCCTTCGAGGGCGCGGAGAGCGCCGAGGACCTCGAGGTCTACGTCGACGGTGAGGCCGCGGCGCAGGCGGAGTCGTACTCCGCGCTGAAGGCCGCCACCAACGACGGCGACACCTCGAAGTACCTCGTCCGGTCGTCGTCCAGCGCGCAGGCCTCCTCGGACGTGGTCGTCGGCATCAACCACTTCTCCGAGCGACAGGTCTCGATGCAGTCCGACGGCGGTAGCGACGACGGCGGCTCCACCGAGAGCGGTGGCCAGCCCGGCTTCGGTGTCGGCATCGCGGTCGTCGCGCTCGTCGGCGCGGCCCTGCTCGCCCGCCGCCAGCGGTAGCACAGCCAACCGACCACGCGCGGGGTCCAGCTACCCGCGACCACACGCGGTTCGACTCGACTTCTCCCTTCTTCGCGCCGAACAGTGACGACACCGCCGTCGTCGACGACCGGCAGCCGGTGCGTGACTGCCACATTTATCCGGCATCCGCGCCGACGCTCCGATATGGACGTGAAGTCACGCCACCACCTCCGGGGTGACGAGATCGACGAGATCGTCGACCACATCGCGGACCGCCTCGGCGTCACCGTCGCGGGCGACTCCTGGGAGGACGTGGAGTTCGTCGACGACGACCGCCGGGTCGTCCTCGTCGACGGGGAGCCGGCGGTCGCCTTCTTCGACGGCGAGCCGTTCCTCACCGTGCAGGGGGCCAACCGCTTCGAGCCCGAGCGCCGCATCGTGACCGTCGACGCCGGCGCCGTCTCGTTCGTCTCCGACGGCGCGAACGTGATGCGCCCCGGTATCGTCGAGGCCGACGACGCCATCGCCCCCGGCGACCTCGTCGTCATCGCCGAGGAGACCCACGGGAAGGTGCTGGCGGTCGGCCGTGCGGACGCCCCGGGCGACGAGATGGTCGGCGACAGCGGGAAGGTGGTCGACTCGCTCCACCACGTCGGCGACGATCTCTTCGAGTTCTCCGTCTGAGGCGACTCACTCGGCGGCCCGCGCGGTCATCGCGCTCCCGGCGCCGGCGCCGAACGCCGCCAGCCCGATGACGGTCAGCGAGACGACGAACACCGTCCCGGCCGGGGCGTCGACGGCGCTCTGGAGGGTCACGGCGACGTAGGTCGTCACGCCGGCGAACGCGCCGCCCCAGCGGCCACCCCGCTCGAACAGCGGGAGCGCGTCGCGCTGGCCGTGGACCGCGACCCCGGCGGCGACCCACGCGACCGCGAGCGTCGACAGCAGGAACGGGTCGGTGACGAGGAACCGGTACGCGAGCGCGGTGACGGCGGCGCCGACCGCGAGGCCGACGAGCCAGGAGCGGAGGGCCATCGGGTCGTTGCTTCTCCGGCCCGCGACGTAGGTCCTGTGCCGACGATGGAATGCGCTTGGCTGCTCGCTCTGTGATGGTGACAGCCAGAACGGAACCGTGTAGAAAGCCCCCGCCCGCTCGACCGGCCGGGAGTCGCTGCGCTCCTCGCTCGCGTTGCTCGCTGCGGTGCTTACTTCCTCCGGGTCGGGTCGAGGCGGGCGGCCCCTTTCAGTCCCGCCCTGTGGCCTGCCGTACCGAGCGATGCGAGTGGTGGTTCCAGCGGAGTGTTGGTGTCCCCACACCTCCCCGCGCCAGCGGCGAGGTGTTCCGGCACGCTCGCTAGCGCTCGCGGCCTCCACAGCGTGGCCGCTGGCGCGCTTCCTAAGCTCGGAACCGGCCGGCCGACCCAGCTGCTCGGCTGGTGCGTGCCAGCCCCGTCAGTCGAACTGGCGCGTGCTGGCTGGCGACGACCGCCACCGCGAGCGGCCTCGTGCCGCGAGCACCAGCGGCGGTCGTCGACCGTCTCTAAGCGCGCGAGGTCCTCGTGAGCGAAGCGAACGAGGGCTCGGCAGAGCTTGCTCTGCCGGTGGCCGAAGCGCGCAGCGCAGCGAGCACTGCAGGCGGCTGGGGAGGTGAGAGGCCCACCACCCGACTGACGAATCCGCGGTCCTGGGGGACTCGAAGGGCGAGGCCGGTGCACCCGTCCCGGACCCGGCAAGCGTCGGGGGACTCCGTCCCCCGGGCCCGCGGCGAAGCCGCGGCCACCGCAGCGGAGCGAGGAGCGCAGCCGCCAGCTTCGCTGGCGCGAGGGAGCGAAGCGACCGAGCGGGTCCCGGACGGTGCAGCGGCCGAGGGCTTCGTAGGTGTCTCTATCGTCGTCAAAACTCCTGATAAATACTCTCTACGCAATACAAATATATTATAATGAAAATTTATGGTTAATAATTCAAATAAGTGATAAATAATCTGCAACGCCGTGCCGCCGAAACGCGTATGCGTGGCTCCCCACTACCGCCGACAACCGTGAGCAACGACGCGGACGACCGGTTACGGCTGGCGCTGCTGAACGCCTCGACCAGCGAGCGCGCCACCAGTCAGAACTTCCGGCGGGAGCTGGACGCCGACCTCGCCGAGTTCCAGGTCAACGACGGCCAGTTCCCGCGGGGCTACGACTTCGACGGGTTCGTCGTGACGGGCTCTGCGGTGTCGGTGTACTGGGACTCCGAGCAGGAGTGGGTCGAGCCCATCAGCGAGTGGATCCGCGAGGCCGTCGACCGTGGGCTGCCGGCACTGGGCATCTGCTTCGGCCACCAGTTGCTCGCGCACGCCCTCGGCGGCCGGGTGGAGGACATGGGCGAGTACGAACTCGGCTACCGGGAGGTGCGCCGGACCGACCGCGACGGCCCGGACGACGACGGCGACCCCCTGTTCGCGGGCCTCGACGAGGCGTTCCTCGTGTTCACCACGCACTCGGACACCGTCGCCGAGGTCCCGCCGGGCGCCGAGGTCATCGCGGAGAACGACTACGGCAACCACGGGTTCCGGCTCGGGCGGGTCGCCGGCGTGCAGGCCCACCCCGAGTACGACCAGGCGATGGCCGAGGCCGTCACGCTCACGAAGGACCTGCCCGAGGAGCGCATCCAGCGCGTGCTGGACGGCATCACGGACGAGAACTACGCCCGGGCGAGCGAGACCAAGCGCCTGTTCGACAACTTCACCGACTACGCGCGGCGGGTGCGGGCCGAGCGGGTCGCCGCGGACTGACACACCCGCACATCCCCTCTGTTTCCGGTCGAACCCATGGCTTATGCCGAGCGCGTCGGCAGCCGCGACCATGCCCTCTCGACGCTCGGTGCTCGCCGCGAGTGGGACGGCTGCCGCGACCGCACTCGCCGGCTGTTCGGCGCTCACCGGTCCGGAGGGGTCGGCTGCGAACGTCCGCGAGGACATGGACCTCCGCCCGGAGGCGGCGTCGCTCGTCGGGCGGACGACGGCCGAGTCGACCCGGTGCCCGCGCGGCGACGTCGAGGTGCGTAACCTGGCCTACGAGTTCGACACCGGCGACCTCCAGCTGGTGACGGTCGTGGAGGTCCGGCCCGGGGCGCGGGGGTGCGACGACAGCGACTGGGTCCACGAGGGGATCGACCTGCGCCAGGCGTGGCCCGGACTCGGACTCGAGACGAAGTCCGGCGTCGCCGGGGTCGAGACGAACGTGCGCTACGCGGACACCGACGACCCCGAGGTCCGGCTGCGGACCACCGGGGACTCCGAGACGGGTGAGTGGCGGGTCCGCCGCGCCTCCGACGACGGCGATGTCCCCGAACGCTACGCCTTCCGCTCGACGTACGTCGGCGCCGAGGTCGAGGCCGGGGACGAACTCGCCGCGGTCACCACGGAGGTGCCGTTCTCGACCGGCGGCCTGCTGGGCGGCGAGTCCGAGACGGTGACCCGGACCGGGACGCTCGTGTACGGTGAGCGGGAGGAGTGAGTCTGCGTCGCGGCTATCTCGTCTGGAGGTCCGTTGCATACCGCGCCGCAGGCGCGGTTTCACCGCTCCGAGCAGCGTGGCGGCTTCGCCGCCACGTGCGAACGGCGCACGGCGCCGTGAGCGCCGCAGGCGCGAGGAGCGGCCTTTTTTCTGAACGTTTTTTGGCGTCATCAGAACGCGGAGCGTTCTGATTGCCCGTGGAATCGCGGAGCGATTCCACGACGGCGAGTGGTGGCCGTAGGCCACCCGAGTCGCAAAAAAGCTCGTCGCAACCGCTATCCCCGCACCCCCACAACGCGGGGCCATGAGCATCACGGACGCCGACTGGCGGCTCATCCGCGAGGAGGTCGTCGCCGGGGCAGAGAGCTTCGCCCGCGACGAGATCGCCGCACGCACAGCGGCCGAGGAGGGGGTCGGGACGGTCCGGCTCTACCAGTGGCTCCCGTCCTGTCTCTCGCTCGGATACGGGCAGGACCCCGACACCGTCGACTGGGAGTTCTGCGAGCAGTGGGGCATCGACGTGGTCCGGCGGCCGACGGGCGGCGGTGGCATCTACCACGACACCCATGGCGACATCGCCTACTCCATCATCGCGCCGGCGGACGTGGTCCCGGGGAACCTGGAGGAGACGTACGACCTGTTCTGCGAGCCGCTGTTCGCGGCGTTCGAGGAGCTGGGCGTCCCGGCGTCGTTCGCCGACGAGCCCCGGGAGGCGCTGTACGAGCCCTCCTGTTACCTCCGGGACATCGACCCCGCGCACGACATCGTCGTCGACGGGAAGAAGCTCGCGGGCAACGCCCAGTACCGGACCCGGGACGCCGTGGTCCAGCACGGCTCCATCAGCTTCGAGGTGATGGCCCGGCAGCATCTCTCCTGTTTCGCCGACCCGCCGGTCGACGAGGCGACGTTCGAGGCGCGGGTGGCCGGGCTGAACGAGAGCGCGAACACCGAACGCGACACGCCGGTCGACTCCCAGCACGTCGGGATGATGGACAGCCTCAACCTCGAGCGTGACCGCGCGGTCCGGACCATCGAGGACAGCCTCGCGGCGTGGTGTGGCATCGAACGTGACGGGTTCGTCGACGACGACTGGACCGACGCCGAGCGCGAGGCCGCGGCCGACCTCGCCGACCGGAAGTACCGCAGCGAGGCCTGGACCCGGGACCGCGAGGACCCGACGGACGACTGAGGCGCGCGCCCGGTGACGGGGGCCGGTCCGAGCCCCCGTCAGTCGTCGCCGGTCCGCCAGACCGTGCCGTTGGCGCGGTAGCCGTCGAACTCGCCGCGTTCGATCTCGCGTTCGATCTCGTCGGCGGTCGCCTCGTCCACCCGGGCGAGGTGGCACAGCGGGTGCCCGGGGAGCGCGACCGGGTTCTCCAGCACGCCGACGAGCAGGCCCGTGAACGGCGCCTCGACGACCCGCTCCTCGCGGCCGAACTGGTCGCTCACCGTACAGATGGCCTCGCCCGCGCGCACGAGGGGGTAGGGACCCCAGTGCATATCGACGAGTCCCCCGTCGTCCGCGCGGAGCCACGCCTTCTCGCTGCTGGAGGCGGTCTGGAACCAGCCCGGCCACGAGACGGGTCCCGCCCGCATCCCGTACGCCCGCATCACGTTCTCGACACCCTCGAGGGCCTTCTCCACCAGAACGGGCTGGAAGCGATGGGCCTTCCCCATCTCCACGGTCACCGTGGGGATGCCGGCGTCGGTCGCGGCCTTCCGGAGCGAGCCGTCGTCGCCCGCGCCGGTGATGATGACGTTCGCGCCGAACGCCCGTGCGAGACCGTCGACGGCCGGGTTCGTCGTGTCCGCGCGGGTGTGGTACATCGTCGTCCGGTTGCGGGTCGAGGTGTGGAAGTCGAGACACAGGTCACAGCGCCCCACGAACGCGTCCCACAGCTCGCGGGCCATCCGCGAGGCGGTGTTCGCGCTGCCGCCCGGGAACGCGCGGTTCATGTCCAGGTCGTAGATGGGGATGTAGCGCTGCTGGGCCTGGAACCCGGGGACGTTGACGACGTGCAGCAGGACGAGCGTGCCGGCGACGTCGGCGGGCTCGTACCTCCGGGCGAGTTCCTGGCACACCTTCACGCCGTTGAGTTCGTCCCCGTGGATGGCCGCCGTACACAGGAGGCGCGGCCCCGGCTCCTCGCCGTTGATGACGGTGACCGGAACCGAGACGGGGTCACCGAGGTAGGTCTCGCTCACCTCGTAGCGGAACTGGCGCTTCTCGCCCGGGCGGACCTCGCCGTCGTACCGGAACGGGCGGGCCGTGTCGGGAACCGTGAACGGGCGGTGTGGGTCGCCGCCGTCACTCGCGTCCGTTCCGAGGGCACTCGCCCCCGGCGTCTCGTCGCTCCCGTCGGACTGGGTCATACGTCGCTGCCCGGCCGGCGCGGGGAAGTACCTGCCGTCGCGTGGGTAAAGCGATAAGTGGGGGTTGGCCGACCGTCCGGTGGATGCTGTACGTCGTCTGTGGCCTGCCGGGCGTCGGCAAGACGACCGTCTCGCGCCACCTCGCCGACCGGGAGGGGTACGACCTCCTCCGGTCGGACGTGGTCCGGGCCGACGTCGTCGAGGACCCCTCGTACACCGAGGCCGAGATCCGGCGGGTGTACGACGAACTGTTCGCCCGTGCACGCGAGCGCCTCGAGCGCGACGGCGGCGCCGTGCTGGACGCGACGTTCGGGCGCGAGGACTACCGCGAGCGGGCCGCGACCGTCGCCGGGGACTGCGGTGTCGATGTCCGGTTCGTGATGGTCGAGTGCGACCCCGCGGTCGTCCGCGAGCGCATCGCGGCCCGCGAGGACGACGCGAGCGACGCCGACTTCTCGGTCTACCGGGAGCACCGCGACGCGTTCGAGCCCCTCTCGCGTCCCCACGCCGTGGTCGACAACTCCGGCGGCCGCGAGGCCACCCGCGAGCAGGTGGACGAACTGGTCTGAGACCGGCGTCCGCTGGCTCTGCCCCGACACGAGTGGCACCCTGGCAACGTTCGCGCTCGCCCGACGCTTTATCAGACGGGCAGGGGTAGGGGGTGGTCATGGCTCAGGTCGAAATCGAGTACGCCGCCCCGCGCCGCCTCGGCGGCGAGGCCACCACGACCCGCCGGGTCCTCGCGGACTGGCTCGGCCAGCGACACGACGTCGAGGTCTCCTGTTCGCCCTCCACCGAGGACTGCTTCTGCGTCAGCGTCGACGGCGACCGCGTCTGGTGTACGGACCCGGCCGGTCGCATCGACCCGTTCGAGGCGGTTGCCGCGGTCCGGTCGCGGCTGGCGTAGCCCGGCGGACGCCCGGGTGTGCCGGCGCGGACGGTGCCCGGCGACGGGGCCCCGGATGAACGCCCGGCGACGCGCCGGGTGATTGATGCCGCTGGGCACAGACCTCGGTCCCATGCGACAGCCATGCCGCCGGTGGGACGGCCACGTCGCGCCGAGCGACCGAGCCCCGATACGCGACGGGGTGGAGGGCCGATGAGCGGCGACCGCGAGCGGCTCTCGGGGCCGGACAACGCCTGGCTCCAGATGGGACGCATCGAGAACCTGACCAACATCACGGGGATGCTCGTCTTCGAGGAGCGGGTCGCGTACGAGGAGCTGGTCGAGCGGCTCGACGAGCGGCTCCTGCGGTTCGACCGGTTCCGCCAGCGGGTCCACGGCGGCCACCGCCGGTTCCGCCGGCCGGAGTGGGAGTTCTCCCCCGGCCTCGACACCGAGACCCACGTCACCCACGTCGCGCTCCCCGAGCCACAGGACAAGGCGGCGCTGGAGCGGTTCGTCGGGGGGTTGATGAGCCGGCCGCTCGACGAGGACCGTCCGCTCTGGGAGGCGTACCTCGTCGAGGGTGTCGGCGACGGGAACGCCGTCGTCTTCCGCATCAACCACTCCGTCGCCGACGGCTTCGCCCTGCTCTCGGTGATGCTGGGCCTCGTCGACGACCCGAGTGCCGTGGAGTTCCCCTTCGACGGCATCGAGGCGGTCGTCGAGGCGGACGAGGGGACGGATGGCGGTGACGGTGCCGGCGGCCCCGGGGCGGCTACCGACACCGGTGCTGTCGGCGCCGACGGGGATGGCGACGGCCTCCTCGACCGCGCCCGGTCGGCGGTGGGTGCCGCGGGGACCGCCGCGCGCGCGGTCACCGTCGCGTACGACCTGCTGACCCGGCCGGACGAGCCGGAGACCTCGCTCCGTGGGGACCTGCAGACGGCCAAGCGGGCGGCCTGGACCGACGCCATCGACCTCGCCACGGTGAAGGCGCTCGGCCGGGAGCACGACGCCACCGTCAACGACGTGATGTTGGCGGCGACGGCGGGTGCGTTCCGTCGCCTGCTCGTCGAGCGCGGCGAGGAGGTCGCGGACCTGGAGCTCCGGAGCTCCGTGCCGGTGAACCTGAAGCCGATGAACGAGCGGTCGGAGTCGCTGGGCAACTACTTCGGCCTCATCTTCCTCCCCATCCCGGTCCACACCGCGGACTTCGGCGAGCGCATCGACATCGTCCACGAGCGGATGGACCGCGAGCGCGCGATGATCGAGGGCGTCCTGGTGTACCTCCTGTTCCAGTTCGTCGGCCGCGCCCCCGGGTTCGTCCAGGACTGGGTGCTCGAGCAGTTCGAGGACGCCGCTACCGGCGTCGTCACCAACGTCCCGGGGCCCGTGAACGCGCTCGAGTTCGCCGGCAGCGAGGTGTCGGACGTGCTGGTCTGGGCGCCCGAGGCGAACGACCAGGGCCTGTCGCTCTCCATCTTCAGCTACGCCGGGAGCATCCGGGTCGGCGTGGCCGCCGACGCCGGCCTCATCGACGAGCCGTCGAAGCTGGCCGACGCGCTCGAACGCGAACTCGAGGAGCGGGCCGCGGCGCTGGAGTAGGCGGGCCCTCCCCGTTGCTGTGATGGCCCCCGGATCACTGTGGAATCGGCGGCCTTCCGTTCCCGTCCGGGTCCCGAACGCGAGGCGTGCGTTACCGAAGGAACTCCCGGATGGCCGCCGAGGAGGTCGGCTGGAACCGGAGCCGGACGGTCGTGCCCGTCTCGTCGGCCGTCTCCACGGTCGCGCTCCCGTCGGACTCCTGCACGAGGTAGCGGACGACCCAGAGGCCGAGCCCCTTCGAGTGGGTCGTCTGCGTCTCACGGAACCCCTCCTCGAGGATCGTCCGCTCGAGGTCCGGCAGCCCGGCGCCCCGGTCGGTGACCCGGACCAGCGTGTCCGTCGTCCCCACCTGGCGCACCTCCAGCTCCGCGGCGTTCCCCCCGTGCTTGATGGCGTTGACGAGCAGTTCCCGGATGGCCTGGTTGATCTTCGGGTGGGCGTAGACGGATGCCTCGCCGGGGAGATCGACCTCGACGGTCGCGGTCGGATAGGTGTCTGTGACCTCTGCGACGACCTGCTCGACGATGGGAACGAGATCGACCGCCACCGGCTGGCTCTCCTCCAGCGAGACGTTGCGGAGCAGGTTGCTCTGCTGGCTCAGGTGGATCAGCTCCGTGGTCTGCTGTTCGATGGTCGCTAGCGACCCACCCTTGTCGGCCTGGAGGGCCTCGGCGTGCCCGGCGATGACGTTGCACTTGTTCCGGAGGTTGTGGCGCAGGAGGCGGTGGAGGAGGTGGGCCTGCTGGATGCGGTCCTCGAGGTCCGCGGTGGCCGCCGACAGCTTCCGCTGGTTGTAGCACGATAGGCCGTAGATCAGCGCCCCCGACGCGACGACGAACGCCGTCCCCTTCACGACCGCCAGCTGCGCTCGGGTTACCTCGGCCCCGGCCAGCGCGACCACGAGTTGGTCCGAGAGGAGGACCCACGCGACGCCGAACACGCAGTAGATACCCGTGATCTGGAGGGGAGATAGGCGGTGCTCGTACGGGGACCGTTCCATACCCAATAACCCGGTCGCTTCCGCGGATAATATTGTCGCCCACCGTCGTGAGTGGAGGCCGTCGTCCGGGAGTCGGCTACGGGTTCGGGAGGGGTGGCCACGCCGTCGCCACGGTCTCCTCGATCAGCCGGGTCTGTGCACGCCGCAGCCGCTCCGAGACCGAGGCAGCCGTGATGTCGAGTTCGGCTGCGACCGCCTCCAGCGACGCCCCTCGCGGGATGTCGAAGTACCCCAACTCGTACGCCGTCCGGAGCGCCTCGTGTTGGTGGTCGGTCAGCCCGTCGCCGGGGGGTTCGGATTCGCCGTCCCGGGTGAGGCGGTTCAGCCGGAAGCCGGCGTTGTCCCGCCAGAACGATGCGAAGGCTCCGAACGCGTCCCGGTCGGCGAACCAGCCGGTCTGTCGCCACCCGGTGGACGTGACCTCGATCCGCTCGATGATGGCGTCGGCCGTGGCGAGCGCCTCGAGGTCGTCGAGGTCGTCGAGGTGGTCCCCGAGCTGCTCCGCCATGCTGAGGGCGGGGTCGGCCTTGTACCGACGGGTGTCGCCTGCCTCGCCCACCAGCGTCCACTCGCCGACGTCGTAGGCGTCGGTCAGGGCGGCCTCGATGGCTCCACGGGACCCGTCCGTCGCCGTCAACAGGAAGAGCGGCCGCGGTCCATGGTTGAACTGCAGCTCGAGCACCAGGGTCGCTCCGGGTACGGCCGCCGCGACCGTGGTCAGTGGGAGCGCCTCGCAGTCGATGTCGAACTCCGCGACCAGCCCCATGATCGTCCGTCTGCCCCGGAGCAAAAGGGCGTACCGGAACGACGGAACGGGATGCTCCCACTTCAATGGCCTAACCACTGAGAGAACGGCCTACCCGGCTCCCCCTCTGATCCGGAGTGTATGCAGTCGACCAGGTCCCCCGACGGTAGCGACATCGTCTACGAACGACACGGCGACGGCCAGCCGCTGATCCTCCTCCACGGGGGCATGGCCCCCCGCGAGTACTGGCTGCCGGTGATCCCGGAGCTCGAGGAGTACGCCGCCATCGTCCCCCAGCGCCCGGGATTCGGGACGTGTCTCGACGACATCGACGGGACCGGCCCCGACGAGGTGCTGGACCGCGAGACCGAGTACGTCCGTGAACTGGCCGCGGCCGTCGACGGCGCCCCCGTCCTGTTCGGCCACTCGTTCGGCGCGCTCACCGCCGTCGAGTCCGCGACCGTCGCGGACGTCGACGCGGCCATCGCGTACGAGCCCGCCGTCCTCCCGGCGGCGTACCGCGAGACGGCCGACCTCGCCGCCCGGATGCAGGCACTGCTGGACGAGGGCGAGCGCCGCGAGGCGGTGAAGCGATACGTCGAGCAGGTCCTCCACCCGGACGGCGTCGACGACCTCGACGCGTGGCTGGCCGAGTGGCCCGTCTGGCCGGACTGTGTGGACCTCGCCGAGGAGGTCGTCCGGATGAACCGGGCCGTCGAGCGGTACCGTCTCCCCGACCGACTCGACGTCGAGGCCCCCGTGCTCGTCATGTCGGGGACTGACGGCCCGGACTTCCTCCGCGAGAGCGCCCGCGCCGTCCACGACGCGCTGCCGCACAGCCGCTTCGTCGAGTTCGACGGCATCAGCCACAGCGGTCCGGCCGAGGCCCCCGCACGCGTCACCGCCGAGGTCGACGCCTTCCTCGACGGCTAGACGCCAGCGCCCGTCCGCGAGCCACGTGGCGCTCCCCGCTGTTTTTCGCTCGCCGATACACGCCGCTTCGGAGTCCGTCTGCTCGCAGAAGAGCGGCCAGCGAGGGAATCCTACAGTCCGAGGAAGCCGAGGACGGCGAGCGCCCAGCAGAACACGAGGCCCAGCAGTGCGAGAGCTGTCTGGTGGAGGCGCCCGGTCAGTGACCAGTACCGGTACCGCCACGCGAGGGCGGCCCCGAGCGTCGTCCCGGCCGTGAGGGCGACGACGACGTAGGGGAGTCCCAGGACGATCTGCACGGGGAGCGGCCGCGTGAGGAGGGTACGCGTCCCGCCGCCCACGACGAGCAGGAACGAGAGGACGAAGCCGAGTGCGGTGAGGCTTAGTCCGGCACCGGCCGCGCGAGCGAGCCACCGGGGGCTGGTGAGCCGGCGCGACCCCCGGGTAGGAGCGGTCGAGTGACGGTCGTGCGATCGGTCCGTCATTCGGCACCCTCCGTCCCGTCGTCGGCTGCGTCGCGCCGTCGGTGCCAGTACCGTCGTGCAGCGCTCGCTCCCCGGCCGGTGAGCGAGAGGGCGAACCCGGCGAGGGGGGCCCCGGCGATGGCGCCGACGACGGACCGTCGCCGATGGGCCGGGACCGGCTCGAAGACGCCCGTCGGCTCGCTGTTCACGTTCAGTGCCGCGACTTCCCCATCCGAGACCTCGAAGGCGAGGACGTCGTGGCCGTCGACCGCCTCGTAGACGTACGGCTCCGTCTCGACCCACCGACGCACGTCGCCGCCGAGGGTCCGCGTCCGGAGGCGGCCACCGTTCGCGGGTTCGACCGTGAGATGCGCAAGCACGTCGGCGACGTGGAGCGCCCCGCGATCCGGCAGGTACGAGGGGCTGTACTCGCCGGCGACCGTCTCGGCACGGCCACGGTGCCCCGGTTCGGTGGTGGGGATCGGGGTTTCGCCCGGAGGCTGGAGGTCGAACTCGGCGACGATCTCGTCGACGAGCGCTGCGGGTCGCTCGTCGCCGTTCGCGTTGTAGTTCACGAAGATCCCGATGTCGTGGTCGGGGCTCAGGACGAGGTGGCTCGTGAAGTCGAGCGTGGCCCCAGAGTGGCCGATGAGGTCACCGTCCGGGTGTCCGTACTCGTGGAACCCGTACCGCCAGTTGGTGACCGCGGGATGTCGGACGTGCTGTGTCGCGTGCATCGCCTCGGCCGTCGCCGACGCCAGAATCTGCGTCCCATCGACGGCCCCCGCTCCGAGGTGAGCGCGCATGAACGTCGCCATGTCGCTGGCCGTCGCCCGCATCGACCCCGCGGGGCGCATGTTGATGAACACCTCGTCGGTGGGCTCGAACTCTCCTCCCGTCCGGGTGTGTCCCCGCCCGAGCGTCCCGTGCTGATCGCCCGGGCCCGGTGGTGTGAACGTGCTGTGTGGCATCCCGAGCGGCTCGAAGATGGCCTCCTGGACGTACTCCTCGAAGGTGGTTCCGTTGACCTCGGCGACGACGTGGCCGGCCAGTGCCGCGCCGTAGTTGGAGTAGCCGACCAGTTCACCCGGGGGACGGACCCGGGTGGGCTCTGCCCGTGCGAGGACCGTCTCCAGCGGGGCGATTGCGTCCCGGCTGGTGGCGAGGTCGGGGTCGAGGGTGGACTCGAACCCGGCGGTGTGCGTGCCGAGGTGGCGGAGCGTCACCGGGTCGTCGTACCCGCCCGGAACCGTGACGGCCGAGTCGGTGAGGTAGGTGGTGACGTCCGCGTCGAGGTCGAGAACGCCTCGCTCGACCCCCTGCACGACGGCGGTCCAGGTCACCAGTTTCCCGACCGAGCCGACGCGGAACGCCGTCCGGTCGGCATGGACCGGGGCGTCGGTGTCGACATCCGCCGACCCGTATCCCTTCACGAGCACGGGCCGGTCGCCACGGACCACCGCGACGCTCGCGCCCGGCGTCACCGACCCGAGGCGCTCGCGCACCCGGTCGTCGACGAACGCCTCGAGCGCGTCCGGGTCGCCGAACGGTGACGCGTGGGTCGCCGTGCCGTCCTGGTGAACCGTGCTGGCTGCTGTCGTCCCGGCGGGCCGTCCTGCACCGACGAGGCCCACGGCGCCGACGGCACCGATGGCCGCGAGGAACCCGCGCCGGGTGGCACTCGCCGTCCCGCGTCTCCTGGATGGAGGGCAGTCAGGCGTCATCAGTCGGAGGTGGTGGGGGTGGATGTCTCGCTCGAGCGGGCTGGCCCGTCGGCCTGACGCCACCGGAGCCAGCCGAAGAGGAGGACGTACCCGGTGGCGATCGAGCCAAACAGCGGGAGTCCGCGGGCGGGGCTCCAGAGGCCCGTCGCCGTGACCTCGACCGCAAGCAGGCTCGGGACCCCGGCGAGTCCCTCCGTGCCGATGCCGAAGACGTTCAGGAGCGAGTAGTTCACACCGAGGTGCAGTCCCATCGGCAGCGCCAGTTCTCCGGTCCGGAGGTAGGCGACGCCGAGCAGGCCACCGAGCAGGCCCGTCTTCGCGACGACGAGGCCGGGGTTCGCGCCTGCCGCGAGCGCACCGGGCAGGTGGATGGCGGCGAACGCCAGGGTGCTGGCGAGCAGTGCCCCGGCCGCCGCGACGCGGGGGTTCACTCCCCGTTCGGAGAGTCCCTCGATCGTGTTCGTGACGAACGCGCCCCGGTAGATGAACTCCTCGTAGAGGGCGACCCCAACGAAGGCGACGAGGAACGCCAGCAGCCAGCCCGGCGAGGTGCCACCGAGGGAGAGACTGCCGGTCACCCGCAGCCCACCAGTCTGCTGGCCGACGACGAACGTCAGGGCGACGACGAGGGACCCGATGACGGTCCCTCCGACGAGGTCGAGCCACCAGTCACGCGACAGGTTGAACCCGTACGCCCGTACCGGCCGACGGTCGAGGTACCGTGCCGAGAGTCCGAGCGCGAGCAGCATCACGAGCGTCGTCGCGACGAACGACGCGACCATCATCTGTCCGGTGTTCAGCCCCAGTGCGAACGCCGTGGCTCCCGCCAGCTGCAGCGTGATGAACCCCGCGAGGACCGGCACGAGGACGCGCCAGACGGCACGCACGCGACCGTCCGTGCGCCCCCGGACGACCCTCCCGAACCACGTGCGGAGGGGGTTACGCATCCGTCACCTCCGCAGTCCCGGACGGCCCCGGAACCACGTCGATCGCCGTGACGAGGCCGAAGAACCACCGGCGGACGTTCTCGACCACGAGTCCGGCCTCACGGACCGTCGTCAGCGGCTCGTGGTCCAGCCGGCAGCCGGCCTTCTCGTAGTGGGAGTCGGCGCGGCGGTCCTGCAGCCAGGCCAGCGGTGCAACGTCGCTCCGGCTGTGTTCGAGCAGGAGGATCTGTCCATCCGGTCTGCAGACCCGCTCCATCTCGCGCAGTGCCGCGGCCGGATCCGGGAACGTGCAGGTGGAGAACGAGGAGACGACGGTGTCGAACCGGTCGTCCTCGAACGCCAGCCGCTGGGCGTCCATCTGCCGGACGGTTCCCGACACCGGGCGGCGGGCGAGTTCCTCGCGGGCGTGGGTCAGCATCGCCTCGCTGACGTCGATTCCCACCACCTCGGACGTATCCTGCAGGGAGCGGAAGTTCTGTCCGGTCCCGCACGCGACGTCCAGAACGCGACCCTCCGCGCTCGAGAACTGTCGCCGGCGGTAGCGACCGGCGACCAGCCGGTCGAGCCACTGCCATCGGGCCAGTCCGTCGGCCACCTCCGCGTACGCGTCGGCGATCTCATCTGCCGACATCGGCCGTGGTCGGTTCGAGGGGTCGATACTCCCGCCGCTGTTCGTCCGTCGCCGTCGGTCGCTGGAACGGTCTCGCTGGGTCGATTGCATGGGTCGATTGCGAGTGGGTATCGCCCCGCCGAACCGGATAAAGTTATCGAATATTTGATAATTTATCGAGCGCGTTTCAAAATCTGGATTGAGCTGAATGCGTACGCTCTGGATCCTTCGAGCGTCTCTCGGCGCGTTCGAACCGGAATCGGCGATCTCGGCTCAACGGCGATTTTGCAACTCTGCTGTCAGGAACGCGATGGCCGTCCGTCGTCACGGCGCACGCGCTCGGTCCGCTCCACCGTCGCTGTCGCGTCGAGGTGAAGGTGCACGGCGTCGTCCCCGTGGCGCAACACGACCTCGTACTGGTCGGGGTCGGTGGCCACCTGCTCGGAGGTCCAGCGGCCGTCCCGGAGGTACTCGTGGAACTCCCAGGCCCCCTTCGCGGTCACGTCGACGCCGCGGTCCCAGTAGAACGCCATCGCCGCGGGGTGGTAGACGGCGCTGTAGGTCAGGGGGCTGTTGTACTTTCGGAGGCACGTCTCGCAGGTGCTCGTCACGAGGAGGGGGTCGGCGTCCGGGAGCGGGCTGTCGGGGAGCGCGCGCACCGCGACCGAGAGTACGGCGCCACACTCCGGGCACAGGCCGCGCCGGAGCTTCCGGTAGGTCTCGGCACTCTCGCGCTTGACGCTCCGGAGCAACGCCTCCGTGTCCCGGGTCCGGACCTGCGCGGGGGTGATCGGCTGTCCCGCGACCGGTCGTTCGCACGCGGTACAGTCGATGCGGAAGAACTGCTGGGAGAGCCGCGCTTCGAGCGCCGCCTCGCCACAGAGGGCACAGACGCCCGTCACCGGCTCCGGGTCGAACGGCTCAGGCGGCTCGTAGTTCCGTGACAGGATGAACCGGACGATCTGCTCCCCGGCGTGGGAGAGGGAGTACCCTGCCTCACCCTTGCGGAGGTAGGTTCCGGTGAGTTCACCCAGGTGGTAGGAGAGTTTCGAGGTGTTCTCCACCTCGACGTGATCGTAGATCTCCGAGAAGGCGAGTTCGGCCGGCCCCGACCCCACCTGCTCGAGTTCGTACTGTGCGACCGCGACGGCCCGGAGGATCTCGACGCGCGTGGCATCCGAGAGCAGGCCGAAGACGTCCGTGGCCGAGTAGTCCCCTGTCATCGTTCCCCGGCTGTTCGAGTTCCGGGTCGCTATTGAAACCACGGTGGCGTTGTCGGCCATCCCGAATCGTCGGAGGAAGCAGTCCGCCCTCCCCGATTTGAACGGGGGACAAGTCGATCTACAGTCGACTGCTCTACCAGTCTGAGCTAAGGGCGGGCACGCGAAAGTGGGCCGGTCGCGGACTTAATCGTTATCATCCCATGAGGGCATGGGGCGTGGACACACGCTGTCCGACAGTGGTCGCGTCGACAGTGCGTCGACACGTCCGACTCCGCCGGCAGACGGGCGTCAGACGCACGCGAAGGTTGATGTACCGTGACACACAACGTCGGACAACGTGAGCAAGATAACGTTCCGGGCCGACGACGACCTCGTGGCCCAGCTGGAGGAGTTCGACGCCTCCAAGAGCGAGGTCATGCGCGAGGCGCTCCGCGAGTACCTCGGGGAGCCGACCGGGACGTCCGTCGACACGTCCGACGCCGCCCAGGCGGCCGACGCGGGGACGCTCGACGAACTGGTCGCCGAGCGCGTCGACGCCATCATCGCCGACCGCTTGGAGGGGTATCGGCCGCCCGCCGAGAGCCAGGATATCAACGTAAACATCTCGCTCGACGGCGAATCCGGAGCGAACGCGTCGGCCGAGGGGGTCGACCGTAAGACGCCCACCGAGGAGCCCGCAAACGAGCCCGAATCGGGGGAGAAGCAGTGTGCCCAGTGTGGCGAGAACCTGACGCAGGACCACGTTTACTGCCCGAACTGTGGTGAGAAGGCGAGCCACCGCGTGTTCTGTGAGTGCGGCGACGAGCTCCGCTCTGACTGGGCGTTCTGCCCATCCTGCGGCCGTCGGACGACCGCCGCCGACGTGTTGGACAGTCCGTAAACAGCGGATAAACGCGTTCTGACGGGGTTCTTCGGGACAATGATCGCTCTCTCCGGACCTAAATCGGCCGTCGATGACCGCCCGTGTCTGCCAGCTCGACGCGGTTCGCCGGCGCTCGATGCCGCTGTAAACGCCGTAATCGGGCGTCCCGGGCGGGTTTACGCGGTTGTGGGACGTCCGTCATACGTTCGAGGAAAGGTTTAAGTGATAGCCGTCAATGCATACTTCTGCGTAAGACGGTCGTCTTACAGCGCGGGTGGTCGGATTACATCCGGCCGCTGTCGTGCGGTTTCGCGCCGTAGGACGCTTGCGGGTGTGTGCCGCACGCCGTCTTACCGACCAACAAGGGAGCAATACAATGGAGCGTGTGACACTACGGATTCCGAAGCAGCAGATCGAAGAGGTCGAGCGAATGGTCGATACGGGGGAGTTCCCCAACCGGAGCGAGGCGATCCGGTCGGCCGTTCGTGAGATGTTGAACGAACACGAGGACACCGACCGGGCCAGCGACCGGCGCGGCTGGGCCAAGGTGTAGACGATGCAGGACATCGTCAACTCCGCCCTGGAGAACGCCGAGGCCGAGTCGCGCGAGATGAGCGACGGCGACGGCGCCAGCGACTTCGGTGACCCGCGCATCGTCATCGTCGGTGCCGGTGGCGCCGGGAACAACACGGTCAACCGGCTGTACAACATCGGCGTCGAGGGTGCCGAGACCATCGCCATCAACACCGACAAGCAGCACCTGCAGATGATCGAGGCCGACACGAAGATCCTCGTCGGCAAGTCCCTCACCAACGGGCTCGGTGCGGGTGGCGACCCCTCCATGGGCGAGCGCGCCACCGAGATGGCCCAGGGGACCGTCAAGGAGGTCATCGGCGACGCCGACCTCGTCTTCGTCACCGCCGGCATGGGTGGCGGCACCGGGACGGGTGCGGCGCCGGTCGTCTCGAAGATCGCCAAAGAGCAGGGCGCCATCGTCGTCGGCATGGTGTCGACGCCGTTCAACGTCGAGCGCGCCCGCACGGTGAAGGCCGAGGAGGGGCTGGAGAAGCTCCGCAACGAGGCCGACTCCATCATCGTGCTGGACAACAACCGCCTGCTCGACTACGTCCCCAACCTGCCCATCGGCAAGGCGTTCTCCGTGATGGACCAGATCATCGCCGAGACCGTCAAGGGCATCTCCGAGACCATCACCCAGCCGTCGCTGATCAACCTGGACTACGCGGACATGACCTCGATCATGAACCAGGGCGGCGTGGCGGTGATGCTCGTCGGCGAGACCCAGGACAAGAACAAGACCGAGGAGGTCGTCAACGACGCGATGGAGCACCCGCTGCTCGACGTCGACTACCGTGGCGCCTCCGGCGGTCTCGTCCACATCACGGGCGGCCCCGACCTCACACTGAAAGAGGCCGAGGGCATCGCCCAGCGCATCACCGAGCGCCTCGAGGCCTCGGCGAACGTCATCTGGGGCGCCCGTATCCAGGACGAGTACAAGGGCAAGGTGCGGGTCATGGCCATCATGACCGGCGTCCAGTCCGCACAGGTGCTCGGGCCGACGACCCAGAAGCAGGCCGACGCCTCGCGTGCGGCCATCGAGGGTGAGGCGTCGCCCGAAACCGGTAGCTCCGACACCTTCGGCGTCGGCGAGACCGACGGCGGCAAGCCGGAGGTCGAGAGCGAGAAGAACAACGGTCTGGACGTTATCCGATAGATACGGATACCGACAGCTTTCTTTCCGGCGTAAACAGTACTGGTAGCTCGTCTGAAGTGTTCTCAGAACTATCTATATCAGCACATCTGTGTGACAGATGTCTGTCGGCCGTCCGACCGTCGGCACCGTGGGCATCCGAGGCGTTATACTGGTCGTCCCCCTTGCTGTGAGTGAATGTACGAGCTGGTCGACCCCGGCCGCGTCGGTGGTCTCGAACCGCTCGCCCGGACGGTCTCCCCGGGAACCAGCCTGCTCGTGGCCGGCCCGACGATGACCCGGAAGGCGGAGGTGGTGGCTGCCGTCCTGGGCTCCGGGCACGCCGGAGGGGATGACATCACGATGGTCTCGACGGAGGACCACACCGACACCGTCCGAGACCGTCTCGACGGGATCGCCACCGTCGAGCGGTCCCGGCTCGGACTGGTGGACTGCACGGGTGGGGCGACCGGCGAGGGGCTGTCCGGTCCCGGACGGGTCCAGGTCGTCCCCTCGCCGAGCGACCTCACCGGTCTGGGCATCGGCATCACCCGGGCGATGGAGGCGCTCCCGGGACGCGGCGGCCGCTACCGCCTGGGGTTCGACTCGCTGTCGACCTTGCTCGCCTACCGGTCCCCGGAGGACGTGTTCAAGTTCTGTCACCTGCTGGTCACCCGGCTGCGCGAGGCCGGCTGCTGTTCGGTCCTGACGCTGGACACCGACGCCCACGAGACGCGGACGGTGAACACCATCGCCCGGGCATTCGACGGGAGTATCGACATCCGCGATACACCGGACGATGCGTCGCACGGTCGACCCTACGAACTCCGCCTGCGTGGACTCGATGCGGCACCGGCCTGGACGCCCGTCGACCTCCCGTGAGTCGGCCGGTCGCTCGCCCTCGATGGCGAGGCTGCCGGCCAGCATCCGCTATCAGCGTCAGGTGAAGCCCGGTCGAACGGGCAGGCACGCTCGGTGACGGCTGATCGGCCGGCCGGTCGAGGACAGCTCCCCGGAGCCGCGGATACCCGTCAGCTCCGACCGTCCGCGCTCAATCCGCGTCGGCGTCCGCGTCGGGCGTCGCGCCGTCGAGCCCGGCACCCGCCTCGTGGACGGACGCGACCAGCGCGCACTTCCGGCAGACCTCGCGCGTGGTCGGCGCGCCACACCGCTCGCACTCGCCGGTGCGTTCGGCGCCGCGGTCCCGCGCCTCGGCGGCCAGTCGCGCCAGCTCCTCGTAGCCCGACATGATGGAGTGGCGGGTCCCGGGGTGGCCGTCCTCGAGTTCGAGCAGGTGCTCCTGGATCTCCCCGCGGTAGGCCTCGCTGGCGTGTGGGCACTCGGCCATGTGGACCGGCAGGTCCCGGAGGTGGGCGTACAGCGCGACCTCCTTCTCGGGGACGTCGCGCAGGGGTTTCGCGCGGGGGACGAACGGCCCGCTCTCGGGCTGGTCGGCGGAGTCGCGCTCGTCCAGCGGCCCGAGCGAGGCCTCCCAGTGACGCGCCATCTTCGTCACGTCGCCCGAGAACAGGTTCATCAGCGCGGTCTGGGCCTCGTCGTCGAGGTTGTGGCCCGTCAGCAGGAGGTCGGCGTCGAGGTCCGCCGCGTACTGCGAGAGGAGGTCCCGCCGGAACACCCCGCAGTACGCACAGGGGGCCATCCCCTCCGGGTCCTCGCGTGCCACGTCGTCCATCTCCAGCCCGAACTCCTCGGCGTAGCTGACGACCTCGTGGGCGATGTCGAGTTCGTCCGCGAGGTCGAGGCAGGCGTCGAGCGAGGCGTCGCGATACCCCTCGATGCCCTCGTGGATAGTGAGCGCGACGAGTTCGATGCGCGGGTCCTCGTCGAAGGTCTCGTGGAGGACGGTGGTGAGGACGACGCTGTCCTTCCCGCCGGACAGCCCCACGAGCCACGTCGCCGGGTCCTCGGGCGTCGCCCCGTCGGGGACGAGGCTGTCCTCGCGGACCCGCGAGCGCACCCGGGACTCGACCGAGCGCCGGAAGTGCTCCCCGCAGAGGTGGAGCCCCGAGTACGCGAGGTGCGTAACGGCGTCCGCCGGGCACTTGTCGCACTGCATCTGGTCGGTGGTCGGGGTGTGGGCGGTTGTGGGTTTCGCTCCGGGGTGTCGCGCACGGTCGGGTCGTCCGCCCGGGGCCGGGGGCCACGAGCCGCGGCGCCACCTGCGAAGCCCTAAGTAGGGCCATCGACTACGGACGGTCGGAATCCTGATCCGGGGCGCTACCAGGGCGCCAGCCCGGGCCGCTCAGGCAGGTAGGGTGACCCCACCCAACGTCATCCGCCCACCACTCATACTGCGATATCGAGCATCGACAGCGACCGGTCTCCCGGTGAGCGTTCTGCCCGGGCTACGAACACCATCCTCAAGCCGATCTGGCTCCTGCCCACTCCCGTATGCAGGTCACCGTCGATGTCGTCGGCGAGGGCGAGCGCGACCTGGACCTCGACGCCGACGCCACCTACGCCGACCTCCTCTGTGCGTGCTCGTTCTCGCCCCACGAGGCGACGGTGCTGGTCGAGGGGGCCCCGGTCCCGGAGGATGCCCCAGTGACGGCCGACCGGGTCGAGGTGCTGCGGCTGGTCAAGGGTGGGTGACGGGCGATGCACGGGCCGATGTCGGTTCCGCGCGTGCCGGACACGGCCGCCCTGCCGTTGAAACAGTTCCAGCCACGTATCACGGGTATGAGCCACACCGGAGACTCGCACGAACTGGTCGGCGAGCCGGCGCCCGCCCTCGCGGCGCCCAACGTCGGGAGCGGCCCGGACCGCTTCGACCTCGACGCGCTCGACGACGGGACGGACGCGGTCGTCCTCGTCCTGATGCGGGACTACTACTGTACGAAGTGCAAGGCACAGGCCGACCGCCTGGCCGACCACTACGAGGCGTTCCACGAGCACGACGCCGAGGTCGTCGCCGTCCTCCCCGAGGACCGAGACCGTGCCCGCGGGTGGGCCGACGTGCCCTATCCGCTCCTGGCCGACCCCGAGAAGGCGTTCGCCGAGGCGTACGACCAGCCGACGAAGTACGGCGCGCTGGGGGAACTGAGCGACTTCGCCGGCCGGATGCCCGAGGCCGTCGTCCTCGACACGACCGGCGACCCCGAGGTCGCCTACGTCCACCAGGGCGACGGCTTCGGCGACCGACCCAGCGAGGACGAACTGCTGGATGTCGTCGCGGAGGTGGGTTCGTAACGAGCCATGTGGGCCGGTGGTGACGAGGGGGGTGACGGGAGCCGCGAGCCGACCGCCCGGAGCCACGACCCCGGTACGCACGCCCCCGCGGACGTGACCGTGGGACCGGCCCGCGAGGGCGAGCGCGCGACCGCGCTGGGCATCCTCGACATGGCCGCGCTCGAGGTCGACCGCGAGGCCGTGATGGCGGGCGAGCGCGAGGTGCTGGTCGCCGTGACCGATGGCCGCGTGCTGGGGGCGCTGGTACTCGACGGCGAGCGCATCGAGGCGGTCGCGGTGCGTCCCGGCCGGCAGGGGCAGGGCATCGGGAGCGGACTGGTCGCGGCGGCGGCCGCGCACCGCGAGCGATTGGTCGCGGAGTTCGACGCGAAACTCCGGCATTTCTACGAGAACCTCGGTTTCGACGCCGAAACCGAAGGAGAACAGAGGTGTCGCGGCGTGCTTGAGTAGGGGGCGGAGCGTGGCGTATCTGCGGTCAGCGCTCGAGCCCGTGCTCGGCCATCAGCTCCGGGACGGTCTCCGGGCGCATCTCCATGCCGTACTCGGCCGAGACCGCCACGAGCCGCTCGATGGCGGCCATGTCGGGCATCTCGTCGGACGGGATGAACTCGGCGGCCGCCTCGAAGTAGGCCGCGAAGTCGCCGGGCGCGATGACCTCGACGAACTCGACCGGTTCGTCGCCGGCGTTCCAGAACGTGTGCCAGACGTCGCGGGGCTTCACGGCGGTCTCGCCCGGGCCGGCCGTCGAGATCTCACCGTCCAGCAGGACGGTGAGTTCGCCCCGCACGACGTGGGAGATCTCGTCCTCGCGGCTGTGTCGGTGGAGCGGCGCGCCGAGCGCGTGCGGCGCGAGGGTGTGGTACACGACCGCGACGCCGCTCTCGCTCTCCTCGGGGGCCACGTCGAGTCGCGCGCCGAGGGCCGAAACCTGCACGTCGTACTTCTGGGGGTGTGTGGATGCTGAACTCATGCAGGAACTATCGCTGACTGAGGAGATAAACTACTGCGCGAGCCGAGTGAACAGCTGTCAGTTCCGGGGGGCGAGCCGTCAGACGAGCGGCTCGACCAGTTCCCGGCCCGCCTCCAGCAGCGCCGCGACCCGCGCCGGGTCGCCGGCCTCGGCGTAGACCCGCATCTTCGGCTCCGTTCCCGAGGGGCGCATCAGCAGCCAGGTCCCGTCCGCCAGCAGCACCTTGAACCCGTCCACGTCGTTGACCTGCTCGACGTCGACGCCGGCGACCTGCTCCGGCAGGGTCTCGCCGAGCTCGGCGACGACGGCCGCCTTCCGGTCGTCGGGGCAGTCGACGGAGACGCGGTCCTGGTGGATGTCGCCGTGGTCCTCGCGGATGCGGCCGAGTCGGTTGTCGACCGACTCCTCGGCCTCGGCCTTCGCGGCCAGCAGCGCCAGCAGCACGCCGTCCTTGTTGCGGAGGTGGCCCCGGACGCCGAAGCCGCCGGACTCCTCGCCGCCGAGCAGGGCGTCCGTCTCGGCCATCGCCTCGGCGACCCACTTGAACCCGACCGCCGTCTCCGTGACCGACTCGCCGTGGGCCTCGGCGACCCGGTCGACGAGGAACGTCGTCGAGACGGTGCGGACGGCGCCGCCCGAGCGCGATTCGAGCAGGTGGTCGTAGACGACGGTGAACAGCAGGTTCGCGTCGACGTACCCCTCCTCGGGCGCGACGACGCCGATGCGGTCAGCGTCACCGTCGTTGGCCACGCCCAGGTCGGCGTCACCGTCGGTGACCCGCGAGACGAGCGCGTCCAGGCGCTCCGCGGCGGGCTCGGGCGGCGTCCCGCCGAAGGTCGGGTCGTCGTCGGTCCGCAGTTCGATGACGTCGGCGCCAGCGCGTTCGAGCGCGCGGTCGGTCACGCCGCGCCCGCTCCCGTGCATCGCGTCGTACGCGACGGTGAGCCCGGCGAGGCCGCCGTCGTCCAGTCCGAGGAAGCCCAGCAGGTGGTCGACGTACGGCCCGACGAGGTCGGTCTCGTCGACGCTCCCCCACTCGGCCTCGGGCAGCGGCTCGGGCGCCCGGAGGTTGGCCTCGAGTCGGTCCGTGACCGCGGGGAGGGCGGGCGCGCCGTCCGCGGGGACGAACTTGACACCGTTGTACTCGGGCGGGTTGTGGCTCGCGGTCACCATCAGCGCGCCCGCGAGGTCCCGGTCCGTGACAGTCCACGCCACGGCGGGCGTGGGGCAGTCCCGCTCGGAGAGCACCACGTCGTGGCCGTTCGCACAGAGCGTGCGGGCGAGTTCCTCCGCGAACCCCCGCGAGGTGTCGCGGGCGTCGTAGCCGACGGCGACCGCCCGGCCGTCGTCCTCGGCGTCGAGGTAGTCGGCGACCGCCTGCCCGACCATCCGGACCCGGGCGTCCGTGAACTCGTCCAGCGTGTCGCGCCAGCCGTCCGTCCCGAACGCGATGGCGGAGGCGTCGTACTCCGTGCCGCCGTCCGCGGTGAGGGCGTCCGCGGCGAACTCGTCGTCCATACCCGAGGCCCGCGGCGGGAGGTGAAAAAACCGGGAGTCGGCCCGACGGTCAGCGGGGCCGACTGATCCGGGGGTGGCACCGGAGAAGGCACTTGCTCGACGGCGACGGGCTGAGGCTGCGAGTGCCGCACCGTTATATCCGACACGGTCGTCCCTTCCGGTATGAGTCTGTACGACGCCGTGTCGGACCTCCCGCTGACGGTCGAGGGACACGAGCGGACGCGCCGCGAGCGTGACACCTCCAGCGACTTCACCCGCGTCTCGACGACGTTCGAACTATCGGGCGCGGGCGAGACGGGCCGCGGCGAGGACGTGACCTACGACACGCCCGACCACGACGCGCTCGCCGAGGCCGACCCGGCGTTCGCGGCGTTCGAGGGGGAGTGGACGTTCGAGGAGTTCTCGGCTGCGCTGGACGACGTCGACCTGTTCCCCGAGCCGCCCGAGCGCGAGACGGCCCACCACTACCGCCGGTGGGCGGTCGAGTCCGCGGCGCTGGACCTCGCGTGCAAACAGGCCGGCCGGACGCTGGGCGAGGTGCTCGACCGCGAGTACGACTCCCTCCGCTTCATCATCAGCACGCGCCTCGGCGACGCGGGCTTCGACCGCATCGAGCAACTGCTCGACGTGAACCCCGAGGCCGAGTTCAAACTCGATCCCACGGACGACTGGGACGCCGACCTGGTCGAGCGCCTCGCGGACACCGGCCGCGTCCGGGTGCTGGATCTGAAGGGGCTCTACGAGGGAACGCAGGTCGACATGACGCCGGACCCCGACCTCTACCGGCTCGTCGTGGAGGGGCTCCCCGACGCCGTCGTCGAGGACCCGCGCCTGACCGACGACACCCGGCCGGTCTTCGACGGCCACGAGGACCGCGTCTCCTGGGACTACCCCATCACGGGCGTCGAGAGCGTCGAGGACCTGCCGTTCGAACCCGACTGGCTCAACATCAAGCCCTCGCGGTTCGGCACGGTCGAATCGCTGTTCGACACGCTCGAGTACGCCGCCGAGCGGGACATCGCGCTGTACGGCGGCGGCCAGTTCGAACTCGGCGTCGGTCGCGACCAGATCCAGGCGCTGGCCGCCCTCTTCTACCCGGACGGCCCGAACGACGTGGCGCCCGGCGGCTACAACGACCCCGAGCCGTCGCCGGACCTGCCGACGAGCCCGCTCGACCCGCCGGTCGGGTTCGGGGTGCGGTAGCGGACGCCCGTAGCTATCTGGCAATCTCGGTTGAATACCTCACACGCCGTACGGGGGGTATGGCAATCACACAGCAGCTGAGGCACGAGATCGCCGACCAGGTGACCGCCTGGGAGGGCGTCGCGACCACGGAGCAGGCGGACGGCCGGACGGTCTTCACCTACGCGGGCACGGAGTTCGCCCACATCGACAGCGACGGGTCGCTCGACCTGCCGCTGTCGCGGCGGCTCCGGACGGCACTGGTGGCGGCCGACCGCGCCGAGCACCACCCCGTCTACACGGAGACCGGCTGGACCACGTTCGAGGTTCGCGGCGAGTCGGATATCGAGCCGGCCGTGACGCTCTGCCGGCTCGCCTACGTCTACCGCCGCCTCGACGAGAGCACCCACGACGACCGGGCCGAACTCGCCGAGGGCGTCGACCTCGACGCGGAGCTCGAGGCGTTCGGCGCCGACGACGGCGTGCGCGACGCGATGCTCGCTCTCCGGGAGTAGCGTCGTCCATCGTCGGGCGTACCCCTCCGCCGGACGTGGCGTCGTCGGCCTCACTCGGACCCGGTGCCGGCGTCCAGGTACTCCCCCTGCACCGCCACCACCTCGCTCGAGTCGGCGCAGTCGGCGTACCGCCGGAGCGGCTCGTCGTTCAACTCGAGGAACGTGTGGCCCCAGGAGAAGTGCGACAGGAGATCCTCGGCCCGCTCGCGGTGCCCGAGGATGACGAGTGCGCCGGCGAACGCCTCGGCCGTGTTCAGCTGGAACGGCGTCCCGTAGTTGATTGGGTTGGCCGCGACGAGGAAGGGGAGCCCCCGGTGGGGACCGTCGAGTCGGAAGGCTTCGGCCTCTGCCGTCTCCCAGGAGCAGTCGAGGGCGACGAGCACCGACTCCTCCCCGTCCGCGTCCTCGGCGGCACGGCCGCCTGCGTCAGCGGGCGAGAGCGCCTGCTCGGCGTGCGGGTCCAGCACGATACCCCGCGGCGTCGCCCGCGCCGACTCGTGGAGCGTCACCTCGTCGAACTTCGCGAGCCGCCGGGCCGTACACTTCTCGGGGTCGTCGTCGCCCTCGTACCGGACGTGCAGGTCCACGCCCTCCGTTTCGTGTCGAGGGAGAAAAGCCATCCGCTGGCACCCGCATCAGCCTTCAGTCGGTCAGTTAGCCACTGCATACGCGCGACCGCAGGGAGCGCGGTTTTGGTTCGAAAGACGCCGGAGGCGTCTTTCGTCATCACGAGAGAGCTTTGCTCTCTCGAACGACACCGGCACGAGCGAAGCGAGTGCCGGCCTGTTTTCTGAACGTTTTTTACGCCGAGTGGTTCCGTAGCGCTCGCCGGAGGCGAGCGCGAGGAAACCCGAGGCGTAAAAAAGCTCGTGTCAGTCGTCGACGACGACCTCGACGGGGTCGTCGGACTCCTCGACGGCCTCGTCGTCGCTCTGCGATTCGAGGTAGAACAGGAGGCCGGCGACGGCGAGGACGACCCACGCGCGCCAGTTGGCGACGTTCAGCGTGTAGCCGACGCCGAACGGCTTCTCCACGAGCATCCCCTCGCCGGGCTGCCAGTACGAGGAGAGCATCCGCCCGAGCGAGGGCCGCTCGAAGTTGTACGGGATGCCGAACAGTTCGCCGGACTTGGGCATATCAGCCATATCGCCGGGTACGACGGGCCGCCTAAAGGGGTTTCTGGTGGTCTCCCCGGCCCTCCACCGAGGGGGCTGGTGGTGGCGGCCCCCCCACCTCCAGGGTCGTCCTACCTGACCACGCCGGCCGACAGGAGGACGAACAGGAGGACGACGAGCAGCAGTGCGAACCAGCTGACCACCTCGGCGGTCCAGTACGGTGCCGACGCCGCGAGCGGCGTCGGCCGGTCGCTTCGGTGCATCCCGTGCGTAGTTGTGACTCCAGCTACCTGTGTGTTACGGTCTGTCATGCTCCGGCGATGGGTGGGCTCACGCGACGGTGCCGGGCCGCTACTGGTACCGGCCGCGCCCCTCGATGGCGCCCAGTTGCCCGAGGACGGCGTCGGCGTCGAGCGCCCCGTCGGCCGACGCGGCGGTCGTCCGGTAGGCGTCGAGCGCGGCCTCGCGGAGCGCGTCGGCGTCGTCGGCCGTCCCGTCGAGCGCCTGTCCGAGGACGTGCAGGTCCATCGCGAAGTCCTCGGGGTCGGCGGTGTAGTAGCCCAGCCCGAAGTCGACGAGGTAGGTGCGGCCGTCGGTGTCGCCCGTGTCGTCGGTCCCCTCCGCCACGCGGACGTTCCGCGTCGTCGGGTCGCCGTGGACCAGTCCGGCGGCGTGGCAGCGCGCGAGGTGCCCCGCGACGTCCCGGACCCGGTCGGCGGTCACGTCGGCGCGCAGGTCGTGCGTGCCGACGTACTCGAGCGTGAGCGTGGCCTCGACCGGGTCGACATCGAGCACGAGCGGGGTCGGAACCCCGGCTCGCCGGGCGTCGTGGGTGAGCCGGGCCTCGCTCCGTGTGCGGGTCGCGCGCAGGCGCTCGTCCAGCGCGGGGTGGCGGTACGCCTTCGGAACGCGGCGCTTCGTGACGCGGCCCGCCCCGGGCTGGAGGGTGACGACCGCCTCGGCGCCCTGGACCTCCGCCCCGGCGGTTTCGGTCCCCGTCCGGGCGACCTCGGTCGTGCCGTCCCGCCAGGTGACCGGGACCTGGTCCGGGCGGAAGTCCGGGTCGACGGCCGAGTCCGCGATGGCGAGCGTGTCGCCGGCGGCCGCCATCTCCGCGCCCAGCACCGCGATCATCCCGGCGTTATCCCGGAGGAAACGCGGCTCCGGGGCGAAGAACTCGGCGCCCCGGGCGTCGCACATCTCGGCGAGCATCTCGCGGAGGCGGTCGTTCTGGCCGACGCCGCCCCCGAGGACGAGTTCGTCGCGCCCGGTCAGCGAGAGCGCGCGCTCGGCGACCTCTGTCAGCATCGCGAAGATATGCTCCTGCAGCGCGAAGCAGACGTTCTCGACCGGTTCGCCGTCGTCGACGGCCGCTTTCGCCGCGGACATGATGCCCGAGAACGAGAAGTCCATCCCCTTCACGACGTACGGGAGGTCGGTGTACTCCCCTTCACGGGCGCGCTGCTCGACCTTCGGACCGCCCGGATGCGACCAGCCCAGATGCCGCGTGAACTTGTCGATGGCGTTGCCGACGCCCGTATCGAGCGTCTCGCCCAGCACGCGGTAGCGGCCGTTCCGGTAGCCCAGGACGTGTGCGTTCGCGCCGCTGGCGTTCAGGCAGACCGGCGCCTCGAAGCCCGACTCGTGCCGGCCGATCTCCAGATGGGCGACCATGTGGTTGACGCCGACGAGCGGCACGTCGAGCGTCCCCGCGAGCGACCGTGCCGCGGTGCCGACGATGCGGAGGCACGGGCCGAGGCCGGGGCCCCGCGAGAACGCGACGGCGTCGATTGGAGGGTCGGCCGTCGCGTCGTCGCCCGCGGCGATGCCGTCGGTGGCGCCGCCGTGCGTCCCGCGTGCGTGGTCGAGGACGGTCGCGACCACCTCGGGGATGGCCTCGCGCATGTGCTCGGCGGCCTCGCGGGGGTGGATGCCGCCGCTCTCCGGGACGTACGCGTCCGTCTCGATGACGGTCTCGTCGGTCGCGGTGTCGTGCAGCGCCGCGCTGGCGGCCCACGCGGTCCCCTCGATGCCGAGCACGCGCATTGGTTGTCGGAGGGTGTCGGCCGGGCGGCTTAGGGGCGTCGGGTCGCGCTTCCGGGACCCACGGCGGGTCGCGCCCCGCCCCTCAGAGGCCCGCCGCGATGAAGACGAGCCCCAGGAAGGCGATGAAGACGCCGGCCATCCGCTCCCAGACCACCCGTGCCCAGGTCGGCTCCACCTCGCCGGGCCGCCGGCTCCCGATGGCGTCGATGCGTTCTCCCAGCCAGGCGGTCGACCGGGGGAAGACGGCCGATATCAGGCCCAGGACGAGCATGACGGCGCCCCCACCGACGGCCACCGGGTCAGCCATACCTGGTGGGTATCGGTGGCTGAAAATAAATCCCTTGCCGGCGGCTCCGGCGACACACGGGGCCCCGGGAACTGTGGCCTCAGAACCGCGGTGACAGCGCCGCAGCGACGAGGAAGAGGCCGAGAACGACCACGGCGATGCCGCTCAGTCGCGTCCAGGTCACCTTCCACTCGGCCGGCTCGACCTCCGAGGCCGGTGTCTTGCTCCCGATGGCGTCCAGTATCTCGCTCGTCGCCGCCGTCGCCCGGGGCAGGACCGCCGGCACCAGCCCAGCCACCACCATGACCGCACCGAGCACCAGCTGGACCGTATGCTGCATGGCGGTCGCTGTGGAGCGGGGACGGGAAAATCTACTGCCGTGACTGGGGCCGGCTCGTTACTTCCACTCGGTGTACGAGCAGCGACCGCAGTGCTTGCGGTCGTCGTGGTCCGCCAGGAACGCGTCCCCGCAGCGCGGGCACTGCTCCTTGGCGTGGGTGCCGTCGTCGTTGTAGTACTCCGAGCGCATCTCTCTACGCCTCCTCGGCCTCGGTGTCGGCCTCGGCGTCCTCGGCCTCGGCGCCGATCTTGTTCCGGTCGAGCATGTAGTCCTGCTCGATCTCGGCCGCCTCGGCCGGGCTGTCGTAGACCTTCGCGTAGCCGACGGTCTTGCGCATCCCGAACTTGGTGTCCAGCTTGTGGACGACGACCTCGTCGGAGTCCTTGTTGAGCTTCGCGGCCAGCGAGTCGCGCACGGAGAGTCGCGACGGGCTCGCGTCCTCGTGGACCACCTGGAACCGCACGTCCGTCCGATGCAACATCGGGTTCGCCTCCTCGGAGATGATGTCGATATCCATGGTTCGTTGCCCGTGAATCGTTCCGAAGCGCGTAAAAGGATTTCGAGAACCGCTCCCGCCGGTTTCGGGGGATGCGCTGGGCCCGTGTGTCCGTGGTTGAGGCGGCGACAGCGACTCCGGGACCACGACGCCGACGACTCCCGCAACAGAATGACCTACGAAGCCCTCGCGCGCTCCGGGTCCCTGACTCGCTGCGCGCCTCGCGCTCGCTTCGCTCGCGCTGCGGTGCTTACGTCGTCAGTTGACCCGGAGCGCGCTCGCCCTTCGATTCCACCAGGGGATTGAACGTGTCACGGCCGCTATGGCCCTGCCCTTCCCCAGGTCGCGCGCCGTCAGAGGCAAGCTCTGACGAGCCCTCGTTCGCTTCGCTCACGAGGACGGCACTCGGCCGCAAGGGCCTCGGCACACGCTCCCGGCCGGTGAGCGGTTGCTAAGCCGGCCGGTTCCGGGACCAGGAAGCGCGTCAGCGCCACTCGCGCCGAACCGCGAGCAGGGCGGGACTCCGTCCCGCTTGCAGTCGGGCGTAGCCCGACGACGAAGCGAGCGTGTTCGGCGTTCTCCGGCGCTGGCGCGGGGAGGTGTGGGGCCACTAGCACTCCGATGGAACCACCAGGCGCCTCGCTCGACCCGAAACACAGCCCCCTGGCGGAATCGAAGGTGAGCCGAGCGAAGCGAGGCGAACAGCGGGGGAGCAAAGCTCCCCCGAGCGAACGGCGGCTTCGCCGCCGTGAGCGTCGTCAGAGCTTGTCTCTGACGGAAGGCGAGCGCTCTCGAACCCTCCCGGACGACGTAAGCACCGCAGCGGAGGGAGCGAAGCGACCGGAGCGAGGAGCGCAACGAGTCCTGGAGTGGTCGAGAGCGCGAGGGCCTCGGGACCGCTCCTCTCAGCAGGGGATATTATGTCTGAAATGTCTTTCTAGCGAACAAAATATGAAAATAAGGGAAAATGCGGGGTATAGGAGAATAATAATCGGGGTTATTATATTGTTTCTACAGCTCCCGTTCGTGCTTCAGCTTGTCCCGGTCGATCTCTGCCACCGACGAACACCCCGCCAGTCCCATCGTCAGGTCCAGTTCGGCGAGGAAGTTCTCCAGGACGTGCCGGACCCCCCGTTGCCCGGCCATCGCGAGACCGTAGGCGTACGGCCGGCCCAGGAGGATCGAATCCGCACCGAGCGCGAGCGCCTTGAACGCGTCCGAGGCCCGGCGCACGCCCGAGTCGAACAGCACGGGCACCTCGCCGTCGACCTCCTCGACCACGTCCGGGAGTGCCTCGATGGCCGTGATGGAGCCGTCGACCTGCCGGCCGCCGTGGGTCGAGACGTCGACCGCCGCGGCGCCGTGGTCGATGGCGAGGCGTGCATCCTCCGGGTGGAGGACGCCCTTGATGACGACGGGCAGGTCCGTGTTCTCGAAGACGAACGAGAGGTCGTCCCACGTGAGCGACGAATCGCCGAAGATGTCGAGGAAGTGCTCGACCGCCGCGTCCGGGTTCTCCTCGGGCGGTTCGTCCAGCGAGTCGCGGAACGCCGGGTCCGAGAAGTAGTTCGCGACGCCCTCGCCCGCCATGAACGGGTAGTAGCCCCGGTCGATGAGGCGCTCGCGCCACCCCAGCGTCGGCGCGTCCACCGTGAGGACGATGGCGTCGTAGCCGGCCTCCTCCGCACGAGACAGGAACGACCGGGCCACGTCGCGGTCCGAGGACCAGTAGAACTGGAACCACTTCGGCGTGTTCGGCATCGCTTCGGCGACCTCCTCCATCGGGGTCGAGGAGAGCGACGAGAGGATGAGCGGGACGTTCAGCTCCTCGGCGGCGGCCGCGGTCCCGAGTTCGGCGTCCTCGTGGAGCAGGGTCTGGACCCCGAGCGGGGTGATCATCAGCGGCCAGTCCATCTCCTGGCCCAGCAGCTCGACCGAGAGGTCGCGCTCGGCGACCCCCCGGAGCATCCGCGGGACGATACGGTACCTCGAGAAGTCCTTCCCCCGCTCGAACGTCTCGTCGCTCCCGGCGCCGCCGTGGACGTAGGCACGCCCCTCCTCGCTCATGTTCTCCCACGCGGCCTCCTGGATGTCCTCGAACGAGGTGGGCAGGTCCGGCGGGTCGTCGTGGAGCATCCCCTCCCGGTAGACCTCCTTCAGTTTCGCGTTGCCGATGTTCCCCCGCTTCGGCGTGTCGGACATACCGTCCCGTTTCACGCCGGACCGTTTATGGGTGGGCCTTGCGGCGCGTCCCGCCGGTGGTTGCCCCGACTCCGCGACGAGCATATGAATAGTGAACCGTCCATACCCGACATTATTTCAGTACCGGGGTGGCTGAACGGCCCGTATGGGTTCAAGTCGGTGGACTCCCCACGTCCGAGCGATGTCGGACCAGTGTGCCACCTGTGGCGCGGCGGACGTCATCCTCTTCACCTGCGGGTACTGTGATCGGGTGTTCTGCACCGATCACACGCTCCCGCACCACTCCTGCGAGGGGCTCGCCCATCCGGGTGAGGGCGCCGACGAGGTGACGTTCGAGTGGCGGACGGCGGGGCACACGGGCGGGGAGGACCCGTTCACGGGGAGCGGGTTCCGGGCCGCCGACGGCCGGGCCCCCGCGAGCGAACCACCGACACCGCGGTCGCCATCGGGCCCGGCGACCCCCGCGGTCGAGCCGGCGCCGCGACGGACCGGGGCCGACCACACCCGGGCCACTGCTCGTGTGCCGCGCGACCCCGATGGGGACCCCACTCCGGCCGTCTCTCGCGCCTCCCGGACGCTCCCGGACGAGCCGGCGGCGGCTGCGGTCGAACGCGTCCCGCGGACCGTCGAGGGGGCAGCGACGGCCGCGGTCCGCCCGGCCCCACGCCGGCCGTCGGGCCTCGTCGTCCGCGCGGTTCGGCCCGCCCCCGACGCCGGCACCCCCGGCGACGCATCGTCGGCGGCGACCGGGGGGTTATCCACCGGTGCGTCGGCCGACGGGGGCGCCGTGTCGACCGCGGCGTCGCCGGCCGCCGAGCCAACTCCGTCGCCCCCCGTCCGGACGATGGACACGAAGCGCTCACCGGGAAGCACGGCACGCAACGAACCACGGACCCTCCGTGAGTGGCTCGACCAGCAGACCTACGTCTCGCTGTCGGTCAAGACGGCCGCGCTCGCGACCATCATCAACGGCGCCCTCTATCTCGGGATGACGCTGACCCTCCACGGGCTGCTCCCGATCTGAGACCGTCCACGGGTGGCCGTCTCGTAGCGACACTCGAAGAAGTAGCTTCGCCCGCATCCCCGTCGTGGGGGCCTGTATCCGGGTCTCAGGCCGATTCCGTCTCCGCGACGGCCTCGTCCGCGTCCTCGCTCAGCGTCCGGTCACGGGCGCCCCGGATCTCGGCCTCGACGGCCTGACGGCCCTTCTGGAATTCGCCCATCGCCTCCCCGGAGGACCGGGCCAGCTTCGGCAACCGGTCCGCGCCGAACAGGAGGACGACAAGCAGGAGGATGACCAGCATCTCGGGACCGCCCGGCAGGCCGAAGAACAGTGGTGTGGTGCTCTCGAACATATCCACCCCATGGACGACTGGGGATATGAACACGCTCCCGTGACCGGCCGATACGGACATCTTAACGGTTCATTAACGGCAATTCTGGTCTGGTGGGTGACCCGCCGGCATCAGTCCGGCGGGCGGAGCGATTCCGACAGGTCGGTCGGGTCGCCGCCACCGAGCCGGTCCGAACGCTGGACGTACGTGTGGACCACGCCGACGGCCAGCCACCCGGCCGCGATGATCCCGGCGTACGCGATGTCCGGGAGGAGGGTGAACGGGTAGACCCCCAGCGCGACCGCCGTCACGAGCGCCGTGGAGAAGCTCCCCAGCGCGAGGGAGAGCTCGCCCCACGACAGGTCCCGCTCCGGGACGATCTCCAGGTAGATGTCGAACGCCTCGACGGCCTCGGTCAACTCCAGGGTCCCGCGGTCGCGGTCGTAGTCGATGACGCCGACCTCGGCCATCTTCGGCAGGTGGGTCTGGTGGAGCGCCGTGTAGACCCGCTTGCGCTCCTTCGGGGTCACCGCGGCGAGTTTGATGCCGTTCTCCCAGGCGGCGACCTGCTCGGAGAGGTCTCGGACTGTGACCCGCTCGCCGGTCGCCTTGAGATGGTGGAGGACGTAGCGGCGGCGCTCGTTGCTCAGCACCTCGAAGACCGTCTCGGGAGCGATGGTGACAGCCTTCCCCTCGCTGGCGGTGGCGACCGCTGTGGCCGTGCCGCCGTCGCTTGCCGGCGCGTCACCGTTCGCCATCGGCGCGGCGCGGCCGGTCTCTCCCCCCTCCTTGTCAGTCGGTATGTTGTCACTACTCATTCGGGTCTCGTTGTCCTTCAGGAGGTTGGCCGGGGATAAAAACTTATGCCGCCGATTCGGGCACGTAGCTGTCCGTTACCTGGGATTTCGTGTCGTCGGGTGGTTCCAGCTACTGGCCCTGGAACCGGCGGTGGGCCCGCCGACGCTCCACCCAGAGCTCGTAGACGCCCGAGACGGCGAAGGCCACGAGCGCGATCGTCGCCGGCACCAGCGGGTCCACCGCCGACAGCACCGGGACGCCGGCCAGCGACGCCACCACGAGGAACAGCCCGATGATACCCAGCGCGCGGTAGTACCCTCCCCAGGTGATGCCCAGGCCCGTCAGGACCCGGGTGTGACTGGTGACCTGGCGTGCGGCGGGGAGCGCCCGGACCCGCTTGTGCTCGACGTCGTAGTCGACGAGGCCGAGCGCGGCCAGCTTCGGCAGGTGCGTCCCGACCAGCGAGTTGTAGACGCTGAGGCGGACGTCCCGGGGCGCCGGCCGGACGCCCGTCTCGGCGGTCGCGACGGCCTCCGAGAGGGCCTGCACGCTGGTCTCGCCCTCCCGTCGGAGGTACGACAGCGCCGCCGACCGCCGCGCGCTGCTCAACACTTCGTGGATCTCGTGGGCCGGGAGTCGACGGCGGAAGCGCCCCACGAACCCGCCTGCGTCGGTCGTGTCGGTCACGGTCGCTCTCCCGGGAGCGCTCTCACCGGTTCCGGATTCCCGATCGATGCGCCGTCTCCTGTCTGGTGTCTCGTGTTCATAGCTGGTTCTCCCCCCTTACCCGCGGTCGGTGACCACGGGGTACTGCAATCGAACGGTGATTCTCTCGCGGGGGGTATAGACATGGTTCGCCTATCCCGGAGTACGGTGTCATTACCGCCGAATTCCGCCGCGATGAATGGTTTCGATCCTTCGAGTATGGATATGCTACCGTGTTCTGTCACTGGCTGACCGTATGTTCAATGGTCGGTAGTGTGCTATTCCGGCCGTCGATGTGGGTGCGGTACCGACTCCATGTCTAACCCCCTACCCCGCTCAGGAGGTAGCAACCGGAAGCGACACGCCGACACGGCCGCCGGGGCCGGGCCGCGACGCCGCCGGGGAGAAACCACCAATGAGCAACAACGACGACATCGGAAACGACTCACAGCTGTACAACCTCTCGCGCCGGAAGGTCCTCGCGGGCATGGGCGCGGTCGGTCTCGCCTCCGTCGGTGCCGGGCTGGGCACCTCCGCCCTGTTCAGCGACACGGAGAGCTTCACGAACAACTCCATCACCGCGGGTACGCTCGACATGCTGGTGACCGCCACCGCGGTCGCAGCTAGCCCGTACTGGGAGGGGCAGGTCAGCCTCCCGCAGAGCATCACCTCCGAGGAGGCCGAGGCAGCCGAGTTCTCCCTCACCGTGGACGACGTGAAGCCCGGCGACTGGGGCATCATCTGCTTCGAGATCGAGAACGAGACCAACCCCGGCTACGTCCAGGTTTCGGTGCCCGGCGGCGTCACCAACGATGGTGGCGAACACCCCGAGCCCGAGCAGGATGTCGACGCGGGTAACAACGGTGACCTCGGCGACGCCATGCTGGCCTCCATCTGGCAGAGCTACACGGACAACGACAACGGCAAGGACGACCTCGCTGGGCTCGATGGGTGGACCAACGACGAGGGCGGCGTCTTCGTCGGCAAGCCGTACGCGGATGTCGCCCAGGACGACTTCACGGCGGGCGACTACGGCCAGACCGTGGAGACCGACATGGACTACCCGACGCTCAACGAGCTCGGGACCTTCCTGAGCACCGGCCAGACTCTCAAGGACAACGCCGGGAACCTGCTCCAGGTCGGCTACGACGACGAGACCGGCGAGCCGGCAGTCGGCGACGGCAAGGTGCGGTTCTGCCTCCTGCTGGAGATCCCGGCCGCGGTCGGCAACGAGATTCAGGGCGACTCCGTCACCTTCGATCTGGTCTTCGAGACCGAGCAGGTCCGAAACAACCCGACCCCGTTCGACGGCGACCCGAACAACTGATCGGGAACGGCGACCCCGGTCGCCGCTAGCTGACGCTGTGCAACGCGCGTGACCTGCGCGCCGGGCCGCTCGCCCGGCACTCTCCCCCGGTGGGGGTAACCAACTCACACCACCCGGGGGCCACCACAACACATCAATGACTCAAGACAACCAACTGATCAACCTGACCCGGCGCCAGATGCTCATCGGCGTCGGCGCTGTCGGCCTCGCGTCCGCGGGCGCCGGACTCGGTACGTCCGCGCTGTTCCGCGACACCGAGAGCTTCACCGGCAACTCCATCGTGGCCGGCGAGCTCGACCTCCTGGTCGACTGGCAGCAGCACTACTCCTACTGGGACGGCGGGATGAAGCACGTCTTCGTCAACGCCCACCCGGACCACGACGGCGACGGCGAGCAGTCCATCGAGGCCGACAACGACGCGGGGCAGCTCAAGTACAGCGACTTCCCGGACCCGGAGGACGAGGACAGCAACGGCGCGAACATCCCGACGCTGGGCTGTGACGACATCCCGCCGCTCTCGGAGGCGGACTACGGCGTCGACCCCATCACGGGAGAGCGCAACGAGACGCTCGTCCAGCTCCGCGACGTGAAGCCGGGCGACATGGGCGAGATCACCTTCTCGCTGCACCTCTGTGACAACCCGGGCTACATCTGGATGCAGGCCGGCAACGTCAGCCAGGACGGCGGTACCGCCGCCGAGCCCGAGCTGATCGTCGACCCCGACAACCTCGGCGACCTCGGCCAGGCCATCCAGGCCACCCTCTGGTACGACGAGGACTGCGACAACGTCTACGACCCCGAAGCGCCCGCGGACATCATGCTGACGCTGGACTTCTCCGGCTCCATGCTGTACCGGCGCTTCGGCGGCGTCGTCAGCGAGGACTCCATCGACGTGGACGGCGACGGCAGTGCCGACTACCCAGAGACGACCAAGATCGACCTCGTCGAGAAGGGCGCCCGACAGTTCATCGAGTACCTGCAGGCCCAGGGCGCTGACGTGACCGTCGGCGTGGCCTACTTCGACGGGGACCAGCAGGGCGACACCGCTCCCCGCGTGGGGATCCTCGAGCCCCTGACGGCCAACCTCTCGGCGGTCGACACCGCGCTGTCGGGCCTGCGACAGAAGCTCGCCAACGTCGTGAGTGGCGGCGAGCCCACGACGCCGTTCGACGGCGACGGCGACCCCGACCCGAGCGCGGGCGGTGGCATCGCGGAGGGCACCTTCATCGGTGAGGGTGTCGACGCGGCGCAGCTCGAGCTCACCAACAACGGTCGTGGCGGCGTCCGCCCGGCGAACCTCGTCCTCTCGGACGGCGAGTCGTTCAACGGCCAGGGGAGCGCGCAGTTCTCCGACCCGACCGAGTCGGCGGACAACGCCCGTGCGCCCCTGGGGTCACCCGTCCACACGGGCCCGAACTCGCCTCCGGCCTCCATCGCGACGGACGTGTTCACCATCTCCGTCGGCAGCGCGAACGACGCGGTGCTCCAGGCCATGGCTGGCCCCGCCAACGGTGCCGGCGGGGCGGCGGCGTTCTTCAACGACGTCGACGACCCGCTGAACATCCCGACGGTGTTCGGGAACATCGCGGCGCAGTTCGTCGGCGAGAAGGTCATCATGGAGGACTCGCTCGCCAACATCCTCGCGGAGCTGGCCGACGGGAACGGCATCCCGCTCGACGGCAACCGCGCGACGATCTACGACGAACTGAGCGACCCCGCGACCGACCCGGACCGCGACGCGTTCCGCGGCGACGGCGTGATGCACTGCATCGCGCTCGAGTGGGAGCTCCCGGCCGACGTCGGCAACGAAGTGCAGGGTGACACCATCGGCTTCGACCTGGGCTTCTACACCGAGCAGGAGCGCAACAACGACGGCAGCGGTCCGGCGCTCCCCGCCTGATCTGATCCCGTCGGCGGGGACGGCCCCCGCACGCTGACTCACCCGGAGACGGTTCAGGGCCCCGTGCCCCGGCGGTTCGACTCCGCCGCCCGGCGTTCCCCGCTGCACAGGCGCCAGCGAGGACCCACGACACGAGGAGGCACGCGCTCTTTTCGGTGCGAGACGGCCACCGGTACCGTACTTCGAACTCCGGGGCGATGAGCCGTCTCGAGTGCGTTCACCGTTCCGGTAATCCGACCCTACAACCGGCAACGACGGCTCAACGGGCCATTGGATGCAACGCGGGCGGTATCGGGTGCTCGGTAGTCGATCCATGTCTAATGGGGTACCCTACCGAGAGAGGAACATCCCGATGAGGGCTCGCCGCCGCGATGTGCTGCGAGACCCCGAACGGGGAGAGAAACCAATGAGCAACAACGACGACATCAACCCCGAATCGACCCTGTACACACTCTCGCGCCGGAAGGTCCTCGCGGGCATGGGCGCGGTCGGGCTCGCCTCGGCGGGCGCCGGTCTCGGCACCTCCGCGCTGTTCAGCGACACCGAGTCGTTCAACAACAACGTCCTGACGGCCGGGACGCTCAACCTGTTGGTCGACTACTACAGCTACTGGGACCAGGACATCCGCGGGATGGGCACCGTAAGCGGCACCGCCGACGGCCCGGCCGTCACCGCGATGCTGGACGACATGAAGCCCGGGGACGAGGGGCTGCTGGCCTTCTGTTTCCGAATCGACGACAACCCGGCCTACATCTGGCTCTGTGGCGAACTCGTCGAGAACGCGGAGAACGGCCAGAACGAGGCCGAGGAGAACCACTCCGACGACACCTCGCTCGACATCGGTGAGCTCGCCGACAGCATCGTGGTCGACGTCGACTACTGCGATGTCGCCGAGGACCTCGACGCGAACGGAACCGACGGGTTCGATCCCGGCGACGTGAGCAAGATCGCGGACGTGTTCGACGGCACGCTCGCGGAGTTCCTCGCCCTCGTCAACACCGGCGTTCCCCTCGACGGTGACGCGAGCGGCGGCGTCCTCGCGCCCGGCGATCAGGCCCCCTTCGACGGCCTCCGGGAGGAGGAGATCGACAACCCGTGCCTCTGCATCGAGTGGGAGATCCCCATCGAGGTGGGCAACGAGATCCAGTCCGACTCGCTGGTGTTCGACCTGGAGTTCTACGCCGAGCAGGCCCGCAACAACGACGGCACGAACAACCCCTGCGCCCCGAGCATCACGACCCGCACGGGCGAGGGCTTCGCCAAGCAGCAGGAGTTCGGCGGGGGCGTCGAGGCCTCCTTCGCACGCGGGCGCTACGGGAACAACGCTCCCCCGGCACCCTTCGAGGTCGGTATCGGCCTCCCGGGGAGCCCGACGCCGAACTGGCAGGACCAGGCGAACTACGTCTGGGACAGTGGCGTGACGGTCCCGTTCAGCTACTCGCAGGACGGCGCGGGGAACGGCAGCTTCACCCTGGACGGCGTGATGGTGAGCAGCGGCGCACTCCCCCCCGCCAACGGCAAGGTCGCCATCACGACGAAGGCGGACGAGGCCACCATCGACGTGGCGAACCTCGTGCTGGAGCTGGACGGGACCCCCGTCTCCCTTTCCGGCCCGGACGCGATCTCGGCCTCCAACGACGGCAGCGGCCGAGAGGTCACCTACCTGGTCTTCGACACCAACGTGGGCGACCTCGCGAACGGCTTCGAGGTCAGCGGCGACGTGACGGTCACGCTGCAGGGTGACTACTCCGGCAGCGACGAGGACGTGGCCTTCGACATCAGTGTCGAGTGAGTGAGACGACACTCCCCGAGGACTGCGATCCTCCTCTCGCAGCCGGCCGCGACACGCCCTGTGCGCGGCCACGCCCGGCCTGACGGTTCACGCGGACGACGGGTCCGCGCGGCGGTTCGACTCCGCCGGTCGGGCCTCCCCCCGACCCGATGAGAGGAAGGGGACCCCCACACCATGCCCGACAACGACAACCAACTGATCAACCTGACCCGGCGCCAGATGCTCGCCGGAGTGGGTGCGGTCGGCCTCGCCTCGGCGGGGGCCGGACTCGGTACGTCCGCGCTGTTCCGCGACACCGAGAGCTTCACCGGCAACTCCATCGTGGCCGGCGAGCTCGACCTCCTGGTCGACTGGCAGCAGCACTACGAGTACTTCGACGGCGGGATGAAGCACGTCTTCGTCAACGCCCACCCGGACCACGACGGCGACGGCGAGCAGTCCATCGAGGCCGACAACGACGCGGGGCAGCTCAAGTACAGCGACTTCCCGGACCCGAACGACCCCGAGAGCATCGGCGCGAACATCCCGGGCCTGGGATGTGGGAACATCCCGCCGCTCACCGAGGCCGCGTTCGGCGAGGACCCGTTCACCGGCGAGTCGATGGACACGCTCGTCCAGCTCCGCGACGTGAAGCCGGGCGACATGGGCGAGATCACCTTCTCGCTGCACCTCTGTGACAACCCGGGCTACATCTGGATGCAGGCCGGCAACGTCAGCCAGGACGGCGGTACCGCCACCGAGCCGGAGCTGATCGACGATCCCGACAACCTCGGGACCCTCGGCGACGCCATCCAGGCCACCCTCTGGTACGACGAGGACTGCGACAACGTCTACGACCCCGCCGAGCCGGCGGATATCATGCTGACGCTTGACTTCTCCGGCTCCATGCTGTACCGGCGGTTCGGCGGCGTCGTCAGCGAAGCCCCGATCCAGATGAACGGCGACAGCTTCAACGAGACGACGAAGATCGATCTCGTCGAGCTGGGCGTCCTGGAGTTCGTCGACTTCCTGCAGGCCCAGAACGCCGACGTGAAGGTCGGCGTCGCCTACTTCGACGGCAGCCAGAGCGACGACCCCGCCGGCACCTCCCGGACGGGGATCCTCCAGCCGATGACGACCGACCTCTCCCAGATCACCGCCGCAGTGGGTAATCTCCGGCAGAAGCTCGCCAACGTGGTCAGCGGGGACTGGCCGACCGACCCGCTCGACGGCGACGGCGACCCGGACCCCGACAACGGTGCCGGTATCGCCGAGGGGACCTACATCGGCGAGGGTGTCAACGCCGCGCAGACCGAACTGGCCAACGAGGGCCGCGCGGGCGCCTCGAAGTCGAACATCGTCCTCTCTGACGGCCAGAGCTTCAACGGCCAGTCCAACAACCAGTTCATCTCTCCGATCGACGCGGCCGCCGACGCCCGGCTCGGTGCCGGGGACGGCGGGAACGACCCGGCGACGGACCTCTACACCATCTCCGTCGGCGAGGCCGACGACGCGACGCTCCTCTCGATGGCCGGCGCCGCAGGGACGGCCGTCGGCAGCGACAACGCGTACTTCGCCGATGTCGACGATCCGAACAACATCCCCGTGGTCTTCGGCAACCTCGCGGCCCGCTTCGGCGGCGAGGAGATCATCATCCAGGACACCCTGGCGAACGTCCTCGCGGAGCTGGCGGACGGGAACGGCATCCCGCTCGACGGCAACCGCGGGACGCTGTACGACGAACTCGAGGAGCCGGCCAACGACCCGGACCGCGACGCCTACCCCGCCAGCAACGGGTTCATGCACTGTGTCGCGCTCAAGTGGGAGCTCCCGGCCGACGTCGGCAACGAAGTGCAGGGTGACACCATCGGCTTCGACCTGGGCTTCTACACCGAGCAGGAGCGCAACAACGACGGCAGCGGTCCGGCGCCCGCCTGAGACCCACGCCACGCGGTGGCGACCCCGAGGACCTCGGGATCGCCCAGCCCGCACCTCCCGTGAGAGAGACCGGGGGGCGCGGGGACACACCCGGCGGACGGTTCCACCACGGCGGTTCGACTCCGCCGGTCGGGTCTCGCTTCGACATCCTCTGGCGGAAGGGATACACCGTGGCCGACGGACAGACGCCCTCGACGCGACGCAGGTTCGTCGTCTGTGTGCGGCTGGAACCTGCCCTGCTCCTGAAGCGACGGACAGCGTCCCCCCACCGAGCGACGGTTCGCGGCCCTCGTGCCCCGGCGGCTCGACTCCGCCATCCCGGTATTCCTCGGTCCGTCATCGCGAGCGTGCTGGGTTGACGGTCATCTCCGCATCCGTGGTGGGTTCGGCGCCGACACCGACACTGGTTGGTGGGCTGGACAACCCGCGGTCCGTCGCACTCCTGGACGGCTTCCCCGTGTCGCGCCCCGGCCACCCGATTCACGGGCCGGATGAACGGTCCTGAACGATCCGCGGAACCGTGGTAATGAGACCGTACCGCCGGTAATCAGACTGTACGCGACCCATACCTATGCCTTCCTCAAGCGAAGAGGGGATGTCGACCGGGCACTGCCCGGCCCCTCGCGACCGTCGCGGGGACAAGTAACACAGTATGACACATCTAACCCGACGCCAACTACTCGCCGCAGCCGGCGTCGCCGGAGTAGGCACTGGGCTCGCCGGCGCGGGACTGGCCCGCGCGACGGCCCGAGACCCGCCCTACACGCGGTACACCTATGCCGCGCCCGGTGACACCGACGAGCGGCGCCTCCGCGTCGCGTGGTACGAGACCTACACGACCGACGGCACCGAGACCTTCGTCGAGAGCACGAACAGCTCCGGCGAGACCGACCGGACCACGGTCTTCGATCCCGCGAGCGAGCCGACCTACGTGAACGACCCTGGCCCGGTCATCAGCCTGCCGAACGCCCTCCCGGGCGACTCCGGCGTGCTGGTCGTCGGGCTGGAGGCCCAGCCGGTCGACGTCGACGACGAGGGCGTCGACGTCTGGCTCCAGGTGGGACTGACAGAGAACGCCGAGAACGGCGTCAACGAGCCCGAGTCCCTCGCAGCGGGCGAGGACGACCCGCTCGGCCCCGACAGCGGCGACGCCGACTCGGGCGAGCTGGCCGACGCCATCGAGATCCGCGTCTGGAAGGACGGCGGCTTCATGACCGGCTGTGACGGGAACTACGACTCCCTCTCCGAGACCAGCCTCGCGAACGACTCCCTGGCGGCCGTGAGCTCGACCGACCCCCTCGCCGACGGCGAGCTGGTCGTCGAGTGCCTCCCGCAGGGGAGTGCCCGCTGCGTGGGTTTCCGCTGGGAACTCCCCGAGGAGACGGGGAACCACATCCAGGGTGACGGCGTCAGCTTCGACCTGCGGTTCCACGGGCAGTCCTGTGGCGCGGAGAACCCGTTCGCCGGAGGGTCGCAATGACCCAGCCGCGCGCGGGCATCGAGGACGAGCGTGCGCTGGCCGGTATGAGCCGGCGGCAGCTGCTCGCGGCGATGACGGCGGTCGGCGCGACCGGCGGCTTCGTCGGCGTCTCGACCGGCGCCAGCCTGTTCGACCGCGAGCGCCTCGGCGGGCGGTTCGTGGCCGGCGTCGTGGACCTCGGCATCCTGCACGCCGTGAACGACGGCCCCGAGCAGTACACCGACGGGAGTACCGTCTCGCTCGACCTGGGCGAGCTGGAGCCCGGCAGCGACAACGGCGGCCACGCCGACCTGCGCCTCCTGCTCCCCGAGACGGGGGACCCGGCGTCGCCGAACAACCCGGCCTACCCCTGGTTCCGCCCCTCGTGTATCGACACGTCGGGCGGGCTCGTCGACGACCTCCGGGTGACGCTGAAGTACGTCGACTGCGCCACCGGTGACGTGGGTGCGGTCCTGTTCCCGTGGGGCTCGCTCCGCGAGTTCGTCGAGACGTTCCACGAGGGGTTCGCCCTCGACGGCCGGGCCCGACCGAACCGCCAGCCCGGGAACCAGGCGTGCCTGGACGATTCGCTCTGCCTCCGGCTCGACTACTACCTCGTGAGCGACTTCGAGGGCAAGGGCGACGTGCGGGTCGACGTCGACTTCGTCGGCGTCCAGTGTCGCAACCACACGGGCGAGGAGAACCCGTTCGCCGGGTCGCCCGGGCGGCTCTGCGACGCTCCCGACTACCACGGTGTCAGCTTCATCGAGGTCTGGGCCGACGTCGACGGCACCTGCACGAAGCTCGGGAAGCTGGAGCTCGACGACAACTACACCGCGAACTGTGGCACCGAGCTCGACGTGTCCGGCAACGGCGACACGGAGCCCATCGGCGAGAACTACATCGTCGAGGGCACCTACGACCTCCCGGTCGACGACGACTGTGAGGACACGGGCTACGACCTCCGCGTCACCGACACCGTGACGAAGACCGAGGAGGGGACGACGGAAGTCGTCGCCGTCGCGTTCGAGCTGCTGAACGGCGACGGAACCGCCGGCCCGGACCTCTGCAAGGTCGTCGTCAAGGGCGGCAGGGGCGGCGGCGAGGTCGTCTACGACGACCCGTCCGACTTCACCGACAACGCCACGAACGGGCCGCTGTACGCCCAGGAGGAGATCTGATGACCGCCGAGGGCACGGCGGCCGTCAACCGGGCGAACCGCGCACTCGTGAGTGCGCTGGTGCTCGTGCTGGTGCTGTCGGTGGTCGCGCCGTTCGCCGTGTTCGGCGTCCCGCAACTGATCGGCGCCGACCGGAGCTACGTCGTCCTCTCGGGGTCGATGGAGCCGTACATGTCCGCCGGCGACGCGGTCATCGTCGCCGCGGGCCCGGCCGCGAGTATCCGCGAGGGCGACGTCATCACGTACCAGCGCGGTGGCGACATCCCGACCACCCACCGGGTCATCGAGCGCGTGACCGACGAACAGGGGGTCGCCTTCCGGACGATGGGTGACGCCAACGAGGACCCCGACCCCGCGCTCGTCCGACCCGGCAGCGTCGTCGGGGAGGTCGTCCTGGTCATCCCGTACATCGGGTACGTGGTCCAGTTCGCCAACACCCCCATCGGCATCGCGTCGCTGGTGGTCGTCCCCATCGGCCTGCTGGTGATCTCGGAGCTCTGGCGCTACGTGGCCTCCCGGCGCCGCCGGAAGGCACCGACCGCCCCCCGACCCGCCGTCCGGCGGGTCGCCGAGGCGGAGCCCGCCGACGAGGCGGACGATTCCCGAGAGCCGACGCCACGGCCCCGGGCGACGTCGCAGGCGACGACCGCCGACACCGCGCCTGAGCCCCGGCGGACCGCGCCGGCCCCCCGGTCGGCGACGGCGAGCGGACCCGCCAGCGATGGCGCGTCCCAGCCCGTCTACGGCGTGAAGACGCTGGACCTCGGGCTCACGTTCCTGGTCCTCGTCGTGCTGGCGGCCTACAGCGGCTGGATGCTGTACAACGAGATCCGCGTCGAGTCCGCGATGGTGCTGGCGGGGGCCGTGATGGCCCTGCTGCTGCTCGCCGCGACCTGGCTGCTGGCGGCGCGTGCCGCCCGCGGCGGCCGGCGTGAGACCGCGGTGAACAGTTCGACGACCGACCGCCCCGGCGGTACGAGCGCCCCCCCGTTGCGCCCGGGATCCGAGCGGGGACAGGAGACAACCGATGACTGAGACACGAACGCGGAGGACGCTGCTGGTGCTGCTGGTGACCACGTTCCTCGTCGCCGCCGGAATCGGCGGCGGCGTGGCGACCGTCGCCACCCTCAGCGACACCGAGACGGTGAGTATCACGGCGAGTGCGGACGTACGGCCCCAGGGACCGCCGGGGCCGCCGGGGCCGCCGGGGCCGCCGGGGCCGTCGGCTGAGACGGGGACGGAGACACCGATAGAAACGGCGATATCGGCGGAGCCGGAGCCGGAGACACCGACCGAGCCGGAGCCGGAGACACCGACCGAGACGGAGAGTCAGGGGACCGAGTAGTGATGAACGTCCTGACCCTCATGGTACCGTACCGTGGCCGCTCGCCGCCCCGTGATGCCGAGAACCTGGACGGCCGGTCGGCGAGCGACGTGCCGCCGGGCCGGAGTGGGAAGCGACGGGACGGTGACCGCCGGTCCGGAATCCGTCCCCCACGCTTCCTCCCGGGCTTCGTCCCCGGTGGCTGGAAGCGCAACGTCGTGGTGGGGCTGGGCTACCTCCTCGGGGCGCTGGCGTTCCTCGGAGTGCTCCGGTTCGTGATCGAACTCTTCTAGAACGGCCCCGCCGCTGGCGGGGTACAGTACGAGTCGCCCGGGCCCACCGCAGGGCCCTGCGGGCGAACGAAAGGGAGTGTGTGTGCGTGTGTCCGCGTTACCGACCGCGGGGGTCGGGGAGCGGAGCGCGTGACTCCCACATCCTCCACCCGACCCCGGTGGTGTCTCCGTAATAGGCCTTGTGTCATACCGTCCGCCGACCGTCAGACGACGGTCACACGACCCCGCCCAGCGTCCGACACGCGACACACGACCGCCGGCTGCAAGGCCCGTTCGAACCGGGGGACAGCGGTCGGGCGCGCACCCGTCCGCCTCCGGCTCGTGGTCCGACCCGGCGACCGCCCGTCGTTCGGGGCGGCCGCTCAGTACTCGGTGCCCTTCCGCGCCCGGTGGCCGTCGTCGAACGGGTGTCGGCCCTTCCGGACCTCGCTCACGAGGTCGGCCGCGTCGCCGAGGAACTCCGGCGGGGAGTGCCCGCCGGTCAGCACGAGTTCGAGGGCGTCTGGTTTCGATTCGACCAGTTCGCGGACCTCCGCCGGGGCGACCAGCTCGCGCTCGGCGGCGTACAGCACCTCGTCGAGCACGAGCATGTGCATCCCCTCGTCGGCGTCCCCAGCAGGGTCGAACGGGGTCGCGAGGTCGGCGTCGGCGGCGGCCGCCACCAGTTCCCGGGCGCGCTCCAGCCCCGCCTCGGCCTCGGCCGAGTGGTCGCGCTCCTCGCTCCCGTCGGGCATCGCGTGCCAGCCGTAGTGGCCGAGGTTCTCGTAGCTGAACCCGGGGAGGGCGGCGATGGCGTTGTACTCGCCGCGGACGTCCTCGACGGAGTCGGCGCCGCCCTTCATGAACTGCAGCACGTGGACCTGGTAGCCGTGCCCGACCGCGCGCATCGCCATCCCGAGCGCGGCGGTCGTCTTCCCCTTCCCGTCGCCCCACCAGGCCTGCACCAGGCCGAACTCCTCGGGTGCAGCGGGCTCGATGTCCCGGGATTCGGGGCGGACGCCGCCGCCGGGCGTGTTCGCGCGGACCGGGTCGGGGTCGTCGGCCGCGGGGCCTTCAGTCATCGTGGTCGTGCCCGTGCTCGTGGCCACCGTCGCCGTCCTCGGCGGCCGCCATCGCCTCCTCCAGCACGCCGTCGAAGTCGTCGACCGGCAGGACGGAGTAGTCGACGCTGAGGGTGTCCTGCGTGGCGCGGACCTTCCCGACGAAGCCCGAGATCTCCTCCAGCGATCCCTCCACGATGAACAGCTCCATGCAGTAGTGGTCGCCGACGTGGTTGTGGACGTTCGAGGTGACGAGGTCCTCGTGGGCGTGTCGCAGCTGCATCATCCGCTCCTCGGCGTTCGAGGTCTCGTAGTTGAACACGACGGTCACGACGCCCAGCAGGTTCCGGCCCTCCAGCCGCCGGTCCTCGAACTCGCTCAACAGGTTCCGGGCGCCCTCACGGACGACCTCGCTCCGGCCGGTGTAGCCGTGCTCCTCGGCGAACTCGTCCAGCCGGTTCACGAGGGACTCGGGCATCGAGATGCTCACGACGGTCATGTTAGTAACTCCAGGGCGTTCGGATATTAAGGATTGTGTGCCCGGGCCGGTGGGGAGCCGCCCGGGCCGGACCCATCATCACCGCGTACGTGAGCCTGACCGTCCGTGAGATGACGACGACGGGGACGACGGCACCTGTCGACCGTAGCCGTTCGCTCCGAGGCGGTGGTCGGTCCTGTATTACTCTTCAGAGTTCATTATAGATGGGAAAAACTTGTTCTTGTCCGCGGGATATTGCCAAATCTCGCTAATACACCTAGTATGCGTCATCTGGAACGCCTTCGAATCCGACCCGGTCGACGCGGCCCGAGAGTTCGGGCACCCCCAGGCCGTCCCGGAGCGCCCCGAGGACCGCCTCGTACTGCGGGCCGTGGCGGTCGACGACGAGGTCCGGCGTGAGGTCGGGGAACAGGTGGTCGCTGCGGACGTAGTAGTCCGTCGTCGCGAGCCGGTAGGTCCGGCGGTCGGCGAGCGGCGCACCGCCCACGTCCACCGACAGCACCTCGGCGGCGGCCTCGTCGTAGCGGAGCCGGACGCCGGCGTAGTGGCCGAAGTACCAGTCCGCCCACGCCGGATACGGGTCCCCGGTGGCCCGTGCCAGCGCCCGGCGGAGGGTGGCGCCGTCGACGGCGAGGCTCACCAGCTCGTCGCGGAACGGGACGAGCCGACAGAGGTCCCACGCGGTCACGGCCCCCGAGAGGTCCGGCCCGGCGCGGATGGCGGCGGGCGCCACCAGCGCGACGTCGGCCTCCGCCCGCCGGCGGTAGGCGTCGGCGACGAGGTTGCCGATGCGGGACTCCCCGGCCCGCACCGCGGGTCGATCACAGCGCACCGGACGATCCAGCGTGGCGACCACGTCCGTGAGGCCGGCCTCGCGGGCACGCTCGCGGAGGCTCGTGGCGGTGCCCTCGTGAAGGGGGGCGTCTGGCCCGACCCGGCGTGGCTCGACCGACCGCGCGGCGAGGTCGACGAGGTTCAGGTGGCTCGCGCCCTGCCCGCCGCGGGCGTAGACGGTGCCGTCGACGACCGTCGCGACGTGCTTGTGGGCGTGGCCGTCCAGCACCGCGGCGACGTCGAGGTCCTGGGCGAGGTCGCGCCCGCCGGGGACGCCGCCGGAACCGCCGTTCGACCCGCGCCCGAGGTGGGCAAGGACGACGACGTGGTCGACACCGCGCTCGCGGACGGCCGCGACGGCCTCGTCGACGGCCGGCCGGACCGGCTCGAACCGCAGGTCGGCGGCCTCGGGGTTCATCTTCCCGGTCTCCGGGTGCGCGACGCCGACGAGGCCCACGCGGGCGTCGGCCGTCTCGCGGACGACCCACGGCTCGACCGCCGGGGCGCGCTCGGTCCCGTCGTAGAGGTTGGCCGCCAGGTACGGCTGCGGGGTGGCTGCCAGCACGTCGCGGGCGGCGGCGACGCCGGCGTCGAAGTCGTGGTTGCCGGGCACGTCGGCGTCGGGCGCGAGCGCGTCGACGGCGTCGAGCACGGCCCGCCCGTCGGTCACCAGCGGGAGCGCGCCGGGGGCGGTGTCGTCGCCGGTCCCGACGACGAGCGTCCGGTCGTCGCGGAGCGACTCGACGAGGCCGACCAGCCGGGCGAGCTGGTCGGGACGGTCGAGTGCCGTCTCGAGGTCGGAGTAGTGGAGGGCGAGGGGCACGCCACGCGAATCCGGGCGACGAGCGCAAAACGGTTCCGGGAGGCGTCTCAGGGCGTCCGCCGGTCGAGCCGACGCGCGCCCGTCCGGGCGACGATCCCGACCAGGAAGGCCAGCACGCCGAGCCCGACAAGCGACGCCGGCGACGCCACCGAGACGGGAATCGGTCGCAGGCCGACGGCCTCCAGTGCGGCGCTGGCGAGCAGGACACCGGCCGGCGGGGCGGCGGCCAGCGCCAGCGCGACGACGAGCCCGTCGTTGAGGAAGGCGGCGACGGCGGCCGCGAGCAGCGAGACACTGGCGATGAACCAGCGGGCGAACAGCGACCGGACCGCCGGGTCGGCGAACGCCGCGACCGACACCGTCCCGAGCCCCCGGAGCGGGCCGAACGTCGCCGCCAGTTCGTAGGCCACGACCCCGACCCCGACCAGTACCGCGACCCCGACCGCGTACAGCGGCAGGAGTCGGGTCAGCGTCCGGTCCCGGCCCAGGAACACCCGTCTGACGATCCCCGGAACACCCACCATCTTGCCGTGCTACGGCACCACACGAACAAGACCCTGCCGGTCGTGGCAGGCGTTCGCGGGAGCTCCGGGACGCGAACGGCGGGCTAGCGTCGAGGGGTCAGTCGCTGTCGAGCGGCGTCTCCTCGCGGACGTTGCGTGCCGGGTCCGAACTGGTCAGCCGCCCGACCATCGTGCCGACGAGGGTCAGCAGGACCCCGGTGACGAAGCCCAGGAGGGCGAGGCGGTCGAAGCCGGCCTGGCCCGCGCCCGGCGTGGCGAGGTCCAGCGACACGGCGACCGACCCCCACGCGAGGAGCCCGGCGAACGGGGCGATGGCGACCGTCGCCCCGACGACGAGGCCGTCGTTGGCGTAGCCGTGGAGGCCCGCCAGGACCGCCGCCAGCCCGCAGAGGCCGAGCAGGAGGGGCCGGCCGACGGCCCGGAACCGCTCGAAGCCGAACACGGTGAGTCCACCCCAGACGGAGGCGGTGACGACGAACGCGAGCGCCACGACGATGGCCGCGTACGCGAGATAGATGCCGCTCCGACCCTGTTCGTAGCCGAACAGCAGCTCGAACGCCGTCCGGACGCGCGGATCCACCATGCCCCTCGGTGGCGCCCCCCGGCGTATAACGCTTGACACCCACGGTCCCCCCGGGGCGGGGCCGTGCCGGGCCCGCGGCACCGCCCGGCGGAGTCCGGCAGGGCTTTCCCGGGCGCCAGCCGACCGACGGACCGATGGCTGCCACGAGCGAGCACGACGGCCCCTTCCCGGGCGAGCGCGACGAGTCCCTCCGGACGCGGCTGGAGCGCCGACTGTTCAACTGCTTTCCCGCCTACCGCCTGGGTGGCGGCCGCGTGACGTACATCCGGCGGGACTGGCGCGAGGTCCACGTCGCCGTCCCACGCTCGCTCTGGACGCGCAACTACGTCGGCACCATCTTCGGCGGCTCGATGTACGCCGCCGTCGACCCCATCTACATGCTGATGTGTATCCGCACCCTCGGTGACGACTTCACCGTCTGGGACAAATCGGCGGAGATCCACTTCCGGAAACCCGGCGAGTCAACCCTCCACGCGAAGTTCGAGTTGCCCGAGGCCGAAACCGATGCCATCCGCGAGCAACTCGCCCCCGGCGAGTCGACCGACCGGGTGTACGACGTGGAACTCGTCGACGAGGAGGGCGTGGTCCACGCCGAGGTCGAGAAGACGCTGTACGTCCGCCGGGACGAGTGAGCACGGCGACAGCAGGCCGCCCCGGGGTGAGTATCCGCGGGGGCGACCGACCAGTCGCCAGGAGCCGAGCGAGACTTGTGGCTCGGGTGACTACCGGCGACCATGACAGACGACGCGGCGGGCGAGGGCTGGTCCCGCGAGGCGGCCGTCGACCGGCTCGACGACCTGGTCGAGACCGTCGAGACCGAGCGGATGCCCGTCCCCGTGCGGGAGGTGTGGGTGACCGGCGACCTCGTCCTCGGGGTCGACCCGGTCGAGCGCCTGGAGGTGTACCTGACGAAGGACCTGCTGTTCAAGGACGCGCCCGAGCGCGACGAGGAGTTCCGCAAGAGCCACGGCGTGCAGGGCGTCGGCAAGACCGTCTCGGCGGCGTGGGCCGACGAGTACCCCGAGCACCTCCGCGCGAACGCGAACGGCCACGCCGCCCCCGAGAAGTGCCTCGCGGCGCACCTGTTCGGCGACGGCGGCGAACCCGTCCACCTCGAAGTGTGCAACACCGGCTTCGAGAACAACGTCACCCAGCGCCTGCGCGGTGCCCGCGCCCGCGAGGACTACACGCAGTTGCTCGACCCGCGGGCCGCGTGCCTCTGGGTCGCCGGGGAGGACGGCGGCGTCCGGAGCGACGAGGCGTTCCGGAAACTGCGCGAGGGCGAGTTCGTCTTCCCGACGCTGTCGAAGGCGCTGGAGATGCTCGATATGGAGCCCGAGGAGGCCGCGGAAGCGGCGGCGGAACTCCGCGCGCACCGGCGCGAGCGCGACGGGCAGACCGTTCGTGGCGACGTGGTGTAGCACGGAGCCGGCGGCTCGCGTCGGTCCCCCGCCGGCGTCGGATTTAATCTCTGCTACCCACGTGTATCGATATGGTGGATGCGTTCGAGGCAGTCAGCTTCCTGACGCGGTCGGAGAACCGCGTCGACGTGCTGGAGAGCCTCGCAGGGGGGGCGCACACGGAGCGCGAACTGGTGGCAGATACCGGGATAACGGACGTGACGGTGGGGCGGGTGCTGGAGGACTTCACCGAGCGTGGCTGGGTCGTCGAGACCGGGGACGGCTACCGTCGGACCCGGCTCGGCGACATGCTGGCCGAGGACTACGCCCGCTTCGAGGACTCGATGGACCTCGCCTGTCGGCTCGGGCCGGTTCGGGACCTGCTGCCGCTCGAGGAGCTGCCGTTCGACCTGCGGTTGCTCGGCGAGGGACTGGTCTCGGACCCGGAGACGTTCGACACGCTGGGCGCGGTCGACCACTGGAAACGGCTCATCCGGCAGTCCGACCGCGTCGTGGGCACTGCGACCGCGGGCACCGCGACGACCGTCGTGGCCGAGCCGTTCCACCACGAGATCGTCGAGCGTGGGACCGAGTTCGAGGTGGTCGTCTCGCAGGCCTACTACGAGGCCGCGCGGAGCGACCCCGAGTCCCGACGGCTCGCGCGCGAGGTACTGGAGGCCGGGGCGGAGTACTACCTCGCCGAGGACATCGCGGAGTTCACCACCCAGGTCGCCAACTTCGACGACATCGCGACCGTCTCGGGCTACGACGAGGCGGGCAACATCCGTGTCGGCATCGAGACGCGGGCGAAGCCGGTCCACGAGTGGGTGCAGTCGGTCTACGACGAGCATCGCGAGAACGCCCGGCGGCTGACGCCCGAGGACTTCGCCGAGTGACGCCACACACCGTGTGTCTCGACACGGCGTGTGCCACAGACGTGGTTCGTATCATTTCACCGATAATAAACAAGTGCCCGGCAGCCACAGCGTCGGGTGGGGATGCACCCCGGATTCCGATGAACTTCGCGAACCACGTCGAGTTCCAGGCCGCGGACCGGCCCGACGAACTCGCCATCACCGACCCGAAGCGGGAGATGAGCTACGCCGAACTGGACGCCGAGACGAGTGCGGTGGCGAACGGGCTCGCGGCCCTGGGTGTGGCGCCGGGCGACCGCGTCGCGCTGTTCCTGCCGAACCTGACGACGTTCCTGACGAGCTACCTGGGGGCGATGAAGCTGGGCGCCATCCCGGTACCCATCAACCTCCGGTTCGGGCAGGCCGAGATCGCCCACGTCGTGACCGACGCCGACCCGGCGGCCATCGCCGTCTTCGACGAGGCCGCGCCGGCGTTCGCGGAGAAACCGCTGGACGCCGAACTCGTCGTGGTCGGCGACGAGGTGCCCGAGGGGACCACGCCGTACGGTGGCCTCGTCGCGGACGCCGAGAAGTCGTTCGAGATCGAGTCGCGGCTGGACTCGGCGGTCGCGGAGATTCTCTACACCAGCGGGACGACCGGCCGGCCGAAGGGCGTCCAGCACACCCACGGGAACCTCGGTGCGAACGCGCGCGGGGGGCGCGCGCTGATGGGGTACGGTCCCGACACCTCGTTCCTGACGGTCGCGCCGTGCTTCCACGCCTCCGGGCTGAACGCGACCACGACGCCGTCGCTGGTCCACGGCGCCGAGAACCACTTCCTGCCGGAGTGGGACCCGGAACTCGCGCTCCGGACGATGGCCGAGCGCGACGTGACCTACACGATGATGATCCCGACGATGGTGCTCGACCTGCTCGAGCACGGCACCGAGGGGTACGACCTGTCGGCGTTCGAGTCGCTCAACGTCGGCGGCTCGCCGATGCCGGCCGAGCGCATCGCCGAGGCCGAGGCCGCGCTGGGCTGTGACCTCTACGAGGGGTACGGGATGACCGAGGTGACGCTCGGTGCCGCGGGCAACAGGCCCGGGCAGGACGTCTACAAGGCGGGCAGCATCGGCACCGTGGCCGGGCCCTGGGCCGAGGGACGCATCGAGGACCCCGAGACCGGCGAGGCGGTCGCGCAGGGCGAGAAGGGGGAGCTGCTCTGGCGTGGCGACGTCGTGATGAAGGGCTACTGGAACCTGCCCGAGAAGAACGACGAGGTGTTCGTCGAGCGGCCTGCTCCTCCGGAGCAGGCTGGGGGAGGCGGCGAAGCCGCCGAGCGCGAGAGCAAGGAGTGGCTCCGCTCGGGCGACATCGGTCACGTCGACGAGGACGGTCACCTCTTCCTCGACGACCGTATCGACGACATGTTCATCTCCGGCGGGGAGAACGTCTACCCCCGCGAGATCGAGGACGTCATCTACGAACTCGACGGCGTCCGGGAGGCCGCCGTCGTGGGCACGCCCCACGAGCGGTTGGGCGAGCAGGTGACGGCCATCGTCCGCGGCGACGTGACCGCCGACGAGGTGGAGGCCGTCTGCCGGGGCGCGCTGGCCGACTACAAGGTCCCACGCGAGATCCACGTTCGCGACGACCCGCTCCCGCAGACGGCGACGATGAAACTCGATAAGGTCGCGCTGCGGGACGAGTACGGCGGGTAGCTGCCGAGCGCGGGGGGCAGAGTGGCCGCGGCGCCGCCTACTTCACGGACGCGTCCCAGTCCTCGCCGCCGACGGCATGGTCGAGGGGTGCCCACGCGCCCGGCTCGGCCATCCGCTCGTCGACGCGGAGCTCGACGCCCCCGTCGCCGCCGTTCCGGACCTGGACGTGACGGTCGCAGAAGTGGCTCAGCGTCTCGACGGTCCGCTCGTCGGTGAGCGAGGCGTCGACCGCGAACACGCCGAGGTCGTCCGTCGCGATGATGCGACCCGTCAGCATGTGGACGAAGCGCGACACCTCCCGGAGCGAGGCGTGGGCCAGCAGCGACGACAGCGACAGCAGCCCGATGCGGACGTGGCTGGCCTCCGCGGCGATCTTCTCGTAGAGCAGCGAGAACTCCACCTCGATGCTGGTCAGGTCGCCCGGGTTCGAGATGGGCTCACCGTGGGTCGTGAACCGCTCCTCGTCCCGGTCGCCGGGGCCCGTGCAGTCGACGATGCCGAGCCGGGACCGGTCGACCGAGCGCGCGGGGCGGTCGAGCCGGTCGAGCAGGCCGCGCCCGTCGAGGTCGGCGGCGACCAGCAACAGCGACTCCTGACCCGACCCCGCGGCGAGGAGGTCGAGTGCGAGTTCGCGAGCGAGCACGCCGGAGGGACTGCTGACCAGCAGGTTCGTCCCCGGCGCGGCTGCTTCGAGGGGGATGCCGGGCTGGAACTCGTAGCGGAAGGCCTCGGAGCCCTGGGGCATCAGGTGTCACCCCCGGCAGCGGCGGCCTCGTGCTGGGCCAGTCGGCCGTACACCTCGAACCACTCGACCGCGGAGGCCGCGAGCAGTTCCAGGTACGACGCCTCCGCCTCGGAGAACGACCGCGGTTCGTCGTCGTAGACACAGAGCGTCCCGACGGGGAGCCCCTCGTCGGTCCGGAGCGGCGCCCCGGCGTAGAAGCGGATGCCGTACTCGGCCAGCGCCTCGTTGTCGGCGAATCGGGGGTCCGTCGCCGTGTCCTCGATGACCGTGACCCCCTCCTTCAGGATGGAGTACGTGCAGATGGACTGCTCACGGGGCATCGACGGCAGGTCGGGACCGGCGCAGGCGAGCACCTCCTGTGTCGACTCCCCGACGATGTTGACCGACGCGCGTTCGAGGTCGAAATGCCGGACCGCGAGGTCGGTGATGCGGTCCAGTGCCGCGGCGAGCGCCTCCGATTCGAGGTCGAGCCCCGTCAGCGTGGCGAGCCGGGCGGACTCGTCGTCGGGGAGTGGGTAGGCGGTCCCGGTGCGGCGCCGGACGGTCACCGCGACGAGTGCCGCCAGCCGGTCGGCCGCCGCGGGACTCTCCCGGTGGAGGTACTCGACGACGAGCGGCGTCTCGAGCCCCTCGGTCACCGTCGCCCGGTCGGCCGCGGTGAAGAGGATACACCCGATGTCTCGGGCCTGGTCGCGGACGTACCTGACGAGGTCGAGCCCGGTCCCGTCCGGGAGATCGAACTCGGTGACCAGGCAGTCGATGTCGGTCTCCTGTAACTGCTGTTTCCCTCCGGCGACCGAATCGCTCCCGATGACCGAGAGCTCCGGCTCCGCGGCCAGCCGGGCCCGTGGCCCGTCCGGCCCGTCGTCGGGGTCGACACAGAGGACGGTTGCCTCGCTCATGCCGGTTGACGGTGCGTACTCGCGTGGCCCCCGGCATAAACGCTCGGGGCCCTGCGGTGACGGCGCGAGGACGCCCGCGACGGGGACCCCTCACTGTCGACCGCTCAGCCCTCGTACAGCTCCCGGACCCTCTCGATGTTCCAGGCGAAGCTCCGGCCGTCCTCCGTCGGCGTCTCCAGCACGAACGGTACGTCCGCGACGGCGTCGTGGTTGACGAACGCGGCCATCCCGTCCTCGCCGATGTGGCCCTCGCAGATGTGGGCGTGCTCGTCCTTGTTGGTGCCGCACTCGTGTTTCGAGTCGTTGAGGTGGACGCAGGCGAGCCGCTCGGTGCCGACCGTCTCGTCGAACTCGGCGAACGTCTCCTCGACCCCCTCGGGTGTGGAGAGGTCGTAGCCGGCGGCGAACATGTGCGCCGTGTCCAGACACACCTCCAGGTCGTGACGGGACTCGTCGCAGACGTACGCGAGGTGTTCGAACTGCCCGCCGAGCTTCGTCCCGGACCCGGCGTCGGACTCGACGAGGATCGTCACCCCGTCGGGCACGTCGAGTTCGTCGAACGACGCGACGGCGTTCTCGAGGCCGCCCTCGACGCCGGCGCCGGTGTGGGCCCCGAGGTGGACGTTGACGTAGTCGATGTCGAGGCGGTCGGCCACGTCGAGTTCGGTCTGCATCGAGGCGACCGACTTCTCGTGGAGGTCCTCTTTCGGCGTGCAGAGATTGACCAGGTACGAGGAGTGGATGACCCACGGGCCGACCTCGTGTTCGGCGGCGAGGTCACGGAACGCCGCGGCGTCGTCGTCCTCGATGGACGGGTCGGCCCAGACCTGCGGCGAGTGCGAGAAGATCTGCCCGCAGTTGCCGTCGTACTCCAGTTGCTCCTCGACCGCGTTCTGGACACCACCGGCGATGGAGGTGTGTGCGCCGACTCTGAGCATGGCCGGGGGTGTGACTGCGGGCGGGTAGTGCCTTCCGGTCGCGGCGAGGCGGTGGCGGCCCCCTTCCGACGGGTGCGAATCACTCAGCCGGGGAATCGTATCGTTGCCCGCCCGGCGAGTCTCCCTGCAAGTTCAAATTGGAGGGCACAGCTATACCCCCTGGTGATGGCCACAGATTCGCTGTCCGTGTCCGTCGACCCTCATCCGGACAGTCCCGAAACGGGGCTATCGCTTTCGGCGGCAGCGCTTTCGAGTGACTGTTACCTCGAGGGTGAGACTCCCGAACGACAGACCACGCTGCTCCACGGGAGGTGTGTGCAGTGCGCGAAGGGTAGGCCCGGGTTCTGCTATGTCCATCCACGTAGTCCGGCACCGCGGGAGCTGCTGGCCCGCCTCCCGGAGCATCGGCTTGGGGATGTCGTCTCTCGATTTCAAACGGAGTCGCCAGCTCAAGCGGCTGGCTCTCTCGCTGGCCGGCGAGTCGGTATCGACCCCTTCGCAGGCGTTGCCCTCGATATCGATGGCGGCGAGTTGCTCCGACTAGATGCCACCAACAGCGGTGACCGTGGCCACGATAAGAAGTTAACACCCTCATCACCCAATGAGGCCCCATGACCGACTTCGCCTCGCTTGAGTCCCAAGACGTCCGGGAGTACTGGGCGCACGAGGAGCGCAGCGAGTCGCAACCGGTCGAGCCGCTGGGGGCTTTCAACACCGACCGCTACGGACCAGAAGCCGCTCGACACGAAACAAGGCCCGTCAGTCCGAGCCCTCCAGCGCAGTCGTGGCAGCAGGCTCAGCCGTCAGCGCGGCGAACGAGACGTAGCGATGGCCCTGCACGAACGCCACGGTCTGGTCGGAGTCACTCGCGGTCTTGTCGTTCGGAATCGGCCCCTCGAGCTCGACCCCGTCCGCCAGAAAGAGCACCTTCTCTGCCTCCCCGTATCGCTCGGAGTCCGCCGCACGCAACTCCGCGACGACCTCTTGCAGTCGAGTCTCCTGAGCAGCCGACAACGCATCGCACTCCGCGACCCCCTCGGCAGTCAACACGACGCGCTCGACCGAGCCCGTCACTCGCGGGACGACAGGCTTGATCTCACCGTCGGTGTAGAAGGCGAGATGCGCGACGGGTTTGAACGAGCGATGCGGCTGGCAGAAGTAGAGCCCGTACTGCTCGTACTCGGGCCACGCCTTCCGAGCCGCCACGACCAGCACCCGGTCGGACTGCCCACTCACTAGGTCTTCGTCGTAGAGGAAGCGACTGAGCTCACGCAACAGGAACGCTTCGCGCTCCGTGGGGACGGACAGGCTGGCCTCAGCGCTTCCCACGTCGCGGTCGAGCACCGCCTCGATGGTACCGACCACCGCATCGAAGTTCGCCCACACGACGCGGTCATCGTCGAGCGCCGCGACCGCCTCGGGCCGGTCGGGATCCGGGGTCAGCACGATCAGTCGACGGAGCTCCGCCGACCCCTCGTCGAGTACCTCTAGGTGGGCCGCCAACTGGTCCTGATCAACGGCCCCGCGACGCGTTTTCGTCTCGAACCAGAGCGCGGTCGAACTCGTGATGGCGGCATCAGGGACCGACGCGACGCCCGTCACCTGATTGTCAAACGAGACCAGCGAGATGTCGGATTCGTCGATCAGTGCCTCCAGGATATCCTCCGCGAGCTGGTTGTTGATGTGTTGGAGGACAGCCATCAGCGTCGAGGTGACCCGGTTCTCGCCCTGGGTGTACGTCGAGAACAGTGGATTCGGCATGAGTGGGGTACAGAGAGACGGAGTAAAACACTCCGGGGGCAATGCTTTGCTCCTCTTGAAACGCTCAGAATACGAACTTATCCGATAAATAGAACATGGTTCTCCGCCCGCCAGTATGTTGATTCCGAAGGTTAGCGGAATTCCGAACCGAATCTTAGCATATTCTCTTGGAGATATCCAGAACTTCCCCTTCCAGCGACGGATAGTCATAATACTCGCTTTCGTCGCTTTCCTGCAGAGACTCGATGTACCGCTCTTTCAGATGGTTCAGAATCCGCCACATCTTCATCACGACTTCGTCGCGTTGCTCCTCAGCAACGGTAACGTAGATATCCTCCATCGCTCTGTTCCCACTGTTAGCCTTCGATGTACTTGTCTTAGGATCGTACTCTGAGAGGTGCTCCTCGGCATACGGCACGAGTTCGTGTGAAAGATTGTGCCTCCGTTTCTTGTCCTCTCCCTCTACATCGGGATAGTTGTCGAAGTAGCCAGCCACGCCAGGCAGGTTCGCGGCGATAATCAGGACGTCACCGTCATCCAGATATTCTACCATGACAGCTGCATTCCGTATCTGCAGCGTAGACTGCTGGACTTCGTAAGGGAAGGTGTAGATCTCATCGACTTCGTCTCGTTTCCGGAACGAAATGCTTCGTGTGGATCCCATTCTACTGTTCCTCCTCCCGAGCTCCGTTCAGATTGTTCTCGTACTGTTCTTGTTCCCTGGTGTCGGTATGGTCTATCATTCTAAGTCCTCTTTTCCCACGCCGTGTTCTTTGTCGACGATCACCGGGAGCGGTTCTCGTTCCTGAACTGTTTCAGTCCACAATTTCTGGTGCTCTTCGATGCCTTCCGCAGTGAGCTCAGAGCCATCGAGGAGGTGAATCTTCGACAGAGCTTCCGCATCGACTGTCGGGTCTTTCAGAGCTCGTTCGAACAGAAGGTAGACGTATTCGAACTCTTGCTCGAGTTCATCTTTCAGTGCCGCTTCTTCAGCTGCTCGCAATTCTTCGGTTCTGAGTCGTTCCTGAATCTCCCGTATTCGCTCCTCTTTGTGCTTCAGTGTTGCCAGCAGCAGATCGCCAGTAGGAACCGGCTCTGTCTCTATCTCGATATTGACGTTGGCCAGCTTGTTATTAGCGTAGAACGCCTGTGTGATTGCGTCTTCCAGACGCTCTGGGTGAGGGTCGCGATTCATCCACAGCCCAAGGATGAGGAGAGACAGTGCGTACTGGGACGATGACCGTATCCGATGTCGTTCGTCCTCGTCGTCGGGGTAGAAGGTTTGCTCAAGATCGTTCTCGGGCAGGAACTCCCAGAGCAGGCGGGCGTCAAACAGGCTGTTTCGGATTCGTTCTCTAATCCGTTGTCGGGTATTACGTTCAGCCCCGTCTGAGAGGTCTTTCTGTCCCGCGAGGTACGCCCGGTCGTCGGGTGTGAGTATCCCTCGCGGTCTTTCTTGTTGTGTTGTCATCGACCCACCTGGTGACAGGTGGCCGGGTTGTAAAAGGAAATCCCATTTATGTAATATCGTCACCGGAATCCGATGACGAACTGGTCGGCTGGGTTAGACTGACGTTCGCAGTAAGCACATAGAGTTCATTATTGGCCGTTCATAGCAACTGCTGAGAGTGATGCTCGATTAGTGGCCGACTCGCGGAATAGGGCCAGTCACGCCCACGTCGAACGGTCATCGATTTGGAGGGCCCCCAGAGCCACCTTTTTCGACTATCCCTGATGTGAGTCGGTATGAACCTCTGGCTGGTCCCCGTCGACGAGGAATCCTTCCAGCGCACGCTCGCCCAGCCGGTCGATCTCGCGGACTGGGACGAGCGCCCGGGCGACTTCCCCAAGCGGGCACGAGTATGGGGTGTCCGCACCGACCCGGCACAGGGCTCGTGGGAGCGCAACCGGCGCAACCTCGAACGGATGGACCGCGGCGACCCGTTACTCATCTACCGCAACTCGCAGAGCCGCTACACCGCCACGGGACGCGTGGGCCCGATGGCACACACCGAGTACATCCGCGACGAGTACTGGAACGGTGGGCCAGCCCTCGATGTCTATGCCATCGAGGACTACGACGAAATCGACGTGGCCCCAGACGTCGTCAACGACATTCTGGGCTACAAGGACTCGTTCTGGCCACAGGGGTTCTGGCGGGTGAGCGACGATCGACCCATCGACCGTGTCGTTCGCCGGTTCGATATCTGAAGGAGGCGATTGGAATCCCCCTGTCCCCAGAAGCGATAGCACTCGCCCGAGAGCGACCACCATGGCCACCTACCTAGGTGTTGACTGGGCCGGCAGCTGTTGGCTGGTCGTCGCGGCCGGTGACGAACCGACCGTCACCACCGAACCGTCGTTCCTCAACGTCTGGCACGAACACGGGCACGATGCAGCGTCGGTACTCGTCGATATCCCGATTGGCCTCCCAGAGAGGGGGACCCGAGCCTGCGATGAGGCGGCGATGGATGTCCTCGGCCCCCGACGCAGTACCGTGTTCGCCATCCCATCCAGGGAGGTCGTCGAGACGGACGACTACGACACTGCCCGGGAACTGAACGGGGACACACTCGCCAGCCAGAGCTGGTGGCTGTTCCCACGGATTCGGGAGGTCGATGTCTTCCTGCAGGAGAACGAGGATGCGACCGACCACGTCTATGAGAGTCATCCCGAGGTCTGCTTCGCGAAACTGGCCACGGAGCCGCTCCCGCCGAAGGACACGAACGACGGGCGGGACGAGCGGCTCGCACTCCTCGCGGATGCGCCAGCGCTCCACAAGCGTATCGACACAGTCCTGACCGAGCGCGAGGACGGAACCGAGTGGCACGACCGGATCTCGGTAGGCAAACGCGACGACCTCCTCGACGCGGCCGTCCTCGCCTACACAGCACAGCAACTTGAGCTGGGCTCTCGGGAGACAGACCAGACGTATCCACACCTCCCCGAGGACCCAGCAGAAGATGACGAGCTGGGGCTTCCGATGGAGATCATCTACCCCGAGATGAAGCGGTGATGATCGGACCGATTCGCCAGCCACAATGCATCCATTCTCCCTATGAACCGGAGCCGAACCGATGAGGGCTCCCCCTCGGAACGATCGGATTCACAGCTCCGTTTCGGGGATACATAGCATTTCGATGGCGAAATCGGACGATACAGGAAATTACCGACCGATCGATAGCGGACCGGGTAACGCGCGGAAACGCCATTCTGTCCGGAGAGCGCCGTATTCGGCAGTTCTGCTGATTCGGTAAGCATGCTGCTCACATTCGAGAATAACAGCTCCCGTTAGCGCCCGTCTCAGCTGTCAGATCGGCCCGGAGAGCGATTACAGCACCTTCCGACGGGGAATCACGGGGGGGTCCACAGGTCCGACAGACTCCACAACAAACGCCGTGAAACCGCCTGTGAATATCTCATGACGTGATCCGGAATAGACACTGATCGACCCGATTGAATTCCTCCGGAAGAACCGCTCTCGATAGAGATTCTATCCTCCTGTTCTACTCACCGCTGGGGAGTCCTGTCGCGGCTGCCACACAGATTCGCCATCGAGAGGCAGTGTATCGTCTATATTCGGGAGAACGACCAGTCAGTATTCAGAGATTGCAGCGGCACACCGGCCAGTGGCAGACGGGCAATTCATACCTCACAGACCGCCTCTTTGCCACTCATGGGGGATACCGAATCGAATAGCTCGCTCAGATTCAATCTCTCGATTCTGCGAATTTCGCCATGCAGAACCGAGTGTACGCCGGTTTAGGGGATAGCTGGTGCTACACCTGCAGTTCCGATACGTCGGCTACATCAGCGGACTGCCTGCAAACGGAGTGTAACGACCCATTATCGGCGATTCTCGAAGGTAGTCGACTGCGAAAGATGCTCGTGATAGCCTGCCTCTGTAACCCCGTTCTGGAGCCGCAGATTCACACGTCTTTTCACACGGCTATGTTGTGGGACATCGACTCGCTGTGCAATTGAAACGGTGGTGTGCAGCCGAGAACTGGAGTCGCGTCGGGACTGTCTCCAGCACGACCTCCCCGCTGAAATTTAAGTACGAAAACGGGACCAAACGGCGGTGTGACCGACGACTACATCCGCCGGACGGCGATCACGCGGCTGGCCGTCGAGGAGCAACAGCACCAGCTCCTCGAACGGACGGTCACGGCGTGGAAGCGCGGATGTCAGGTCGCGGTCGAGAAGGGCTGGCCACGCTGTTCCAGCAAGCGTGCCCTCCAGTCACGCGCCTACGATACCATCAGGGACGAAACCGGGCTCGGAAGCCAACACGCAATCCTCGCCACCCACCAGGCGGCCGAGGCGATCAGCGCCTGTGAGACGCGAGCGGAGAACGGCCGCACCGTGTCGAAGCCGGAGTTCTCCGCGCCGACGGTCCGGTACGACTCGCGGACGATGACGCTGTTCGACGATGGCACCGTTTCCCTTGCAACGGTCGAGAGTCGCGTCCGGTGTGACCTCGTCCTGCCCGATGACCAAGACGGCTATCAGTACCAGTACCTCGATGCCGACGAGTGGGAGGTGACCGAAAGCACGCTCACAATCCGGGATGGGGAGTGGTATCTGCACCTCGGGTTCCGTCGGTCTCCCCCGGCGACCGAACAGGCGGCTGCCGAGAACGGAACGGTTCTCGGGGTCGACCTGGGTATCGAGCACCTCGCCGTGACGAGTACGGGGCGGTTCTTCGCCGGTCGTGAACTGGAGCACCGACGGGCGGAAGTCACGAAGCGGCACCGACGCTTGCAGGAGACCGGCACGCGGAGCGCCCACCGAACCCTGACGCGGATGCGACGGCGGGATCGGCGCCGCACGAAGCACGACTTGCACCGCGTCGCGAACGGCATCGTCGAGGAAGCCCGTGACCACTCCTGTACGGTGATTGCGTTCGAGGACCTGACGGGGATTACCGACCGCCTCCCCGGTGCGGAGATGTTACATCGGTGGGCGTTCGACCAACTGGTCACCTACGTCGAGTACAAGGCCGAATCGCACGGCATTCGCGTGTGTACCGTCGACCCACGGAACACGAGTCGCCGGTGTTCGCGGACTGACTGTGACCACGTCGCTGCCGCCAACCGCCCCCAGCGCGACCGGTTCCACTGTCAGGCCTGTGGCTACGAGGTCCACGCTGATTACAACGCTGCGAAGAACATCGGCCTCCGAGCAGTCCGGTGTGGCCACACGTCGTCACACCGGACGGGCGCCAGTCAATGTGCCCTGAAATCCGGGACCATCAGCCCCGAGGAGGGGTTCCACCCCGATTCCGATGAGCGGGCTGAGACGCCGGTCCACGGATAAGTCCTCTTCAGGACAGTTGATCAAGGTTCGTGGGGACCCACCCTTTCCGGAGCGCAATCCAACGTATCCTGAGGCGTGGCAAGTCCAAAGTGGCGTTCCCTGCCGTGGAGTACGACCACCATCAGCTACATAGGCTGGTCAGTCGTCGTGTCAGCGATGTCGTGGTGGGGAGTTCCAGATGACTGACGACCAACGGACGCTGGATTCGTCGTTCGAGAGTGCGAACAGCAACGACGATTCGACCGAGACTGCCTCGAGTGGTGCTGCCGAAGGCGACCGCGTCACGGATCGAAACCGGGTGCTGGTCAAGCTGACGCGGGAGGCAGCGAAGACCGACGCCGAGTTGCTGGAGAAACGGACGACCAGCAGCGGCTCGTTCAGTTATCCGTCTGTGGCTGCAGCAGAGGCAGCCCTCATCACGAACGAGGAGGTGAAACTCCAATCCGCCGCCGCGAACGAGGACAGGTACGACTACTACGTGGTCCGAACACGGCCACCCGAACCTGCCCCCGCCGAACGGGGGGCGCCAGCGGATGGGTGGTCCGTCCAAGCGCGCGGCAACGAAGTGGGAGCACTCGCGCAGGCACTGATTGCTGGGGTCGGCCGGCGACCCACACCGATCGTCCACTACACCTGTCGGGACCTCGGTGTGGAGAACGAAGCCCTGCAGTTCCGAAAAGGCACCTCGCTGGACCAGTTCACACCCATCGAGACGCCGAGCAATCACTCGTGGGTCCCGGATGCGGTCTTCGCGGTCTACGACCGGACCGAGTGGAACAGCATCGAGTCGGAACGACGAGACACAGGCCAGGCAGGCGCGGACGAACACCGGCTGTCGCCGGACGAACTCTCCCACGAGCGCGAAGAGCGGGCACTTCGGCGAGTCTACCCCATCGAGGTCAAACACGATAACGCGAGTTTCGGGCGGAGTCAACGCCAAGCGATGAACGCCCTGACTGCGCTCGATGACGAGCGCGTGGTCCCCCTACTGATCCGGGTGACGCTCGACGACCTTCCCCAGCACTACGATGTTCGAATTCGGCCCGGGCCATTCGGAGACAGCCAGTAAGCTGTCTACAGCTATCCCGGCGGGAGTGAGCGACAGACCACGCCCTGCTGGACCAGTACTCCTGGCAGTCAAGTCGAGAGCGGAGCGAGTCAGGGTTGCTGTGGCTGGATTGCACTCCGTGCGTGCTTGGCGATCGTCCCAGCATCGCTATCCTGCACCTCGAAGCGGTCAGCCGCCGCGCGGTATGCCTGAGCGGCGGCCGATTCGGGGGCGTGTGCGAGGAGTGGTATGTCCTGTTCGATTGCCCCGGGCACGACTCCACTCTCGGGAATCGTGCCGAGAACCGGAGCGTCGAGGTGCCGCTCGGCACGCTCGACGAGTTCGTCATCAACCGAGCCTTCGATCTTGTTGAACAGCACGCCCGCGACGTCCGTCCCGTAGGCGGTGGCGTACTCGCCGACCTTCAGCCCGTCCGACAGCGCCGGGATGGTCGGTTCGAGGACGACGACCGTGCGGTCCGCGAGGACCACGGGCAGGACGGCGCTCTTCGAGCCCAGCGTGGCCGGCGAGTCCAGCAGGAGGATGTCCGTGTCCCGCGCGAGCGCGGCGACGGCCTCGCGCAGCCGCTCCGGGTCGGCCGCCTCGAACGCCGCCAGCGACGTGCCGCAGGGGACGACCCGCATCCCGAACCGGTCGTAGGTCGCGGCGTCCACGGGCGCGTCGCCCAGCAACACGTTGTGGAGCGTCGTGTCGGCGTCCCCGAGCCCCGCGTGGAACAGCAGGTTCGCCATCCCCGTGTCGGCGTCGACGACCGTCACGTCGTGCTCCTCGGCCAGCGCCATCCCCAGCGCGAGCGTGGTGGTGGTCTTGCCAGTTCCACCCTTCCCACTCGCGACAGCCACCGCCTCGACCATTACGCCCGATTCCAGCGGTCCCGTTGATAAAATTTTGGCGCGAGGGGGCGTCCGCCCCACGTCTGACATGTGTCCCCGTACCAACAATTAAGTCCCTGGGATAAGTGCGGTAGTGCAAACGCTTATTACGCGTCCGTCCTGTCGGGTTCTTTTAATTAATTTCAATACAATCAGCGATAAGTTTAGGATGCGATGAACTCAGAAGATGCGGAGAAGACGGTCGCAACGTACCTCAAGGAGCACCCGCGGATGTCCGGCGTCCTGTTCACCATGCTGCTGCTGCTGAGTCAGGCCGGGAGTGCAGTCGCAGGAGTCGGGACTTCCGGAGCCGGGCCGTAATCAGAGGTCTTCAGGATCGAACGCGTCGCCCCAGACGAGCCCGTCGGGCGTGCGCACGGGCGGTGAACCGAGCTGGAAGAAATCGTGCACTTCTGCGGGCGAGAGTTCGAACGTGTCTATCCGTCCCGAGGAGATGTAGTAGGTGTTCTCCGCCTGGCTTACGAAGGGCATGAATTCGGTCCCGAGTCCGTGTGTCGGTGTCGGGTAGCCGCTCACGGTTAGCGAGATGCGCTCCTGGTCCAGTCGCCCGGCCTCGCATAGGACTGCCGTCCCGCTGGTACACTGGACGACCGAGAGACCGCCGTCCCCCACGACGATGTACTGCTGACCCGTTGGGTGGTGCTCCTGCGCAATCTTAAGCGCAGGGGCAAACGGGAATCCGTGTTCCAGTAGCCGTGCCATCGTCCGGCCGAGACCGACCGCCCCGGCGTTGGTCACGTCGCTGTGGCTCCCGACACCGACGATGGCACCGGCCTCGATGAGTCCGCGGGCCTGTCGGTAGGAGCGACAGGCGTTGAGGAAGAACGACTCCACACCGACCCCGTCGAGGTTCCTGCAGTCCAGTTTGCCGTCCTCGCAGACCAGGCCGTCCGGCTCGGCGTGGCCGATGTAGTGGAGGAAGTCGTGGTCGTCGTCGAGCAGGTCGGCCAGCTCGTCGGTCGACAGGTCGTGCCGGAGCTCGACCTCGAACGGGAGGATGTCACGCTGGCCGTAGACCGCCTCGACGTCGGTCTCCTCGTCCATCGCGGCGTCGTTGCAGACGACCGTGATGTCGATCTCACCATCGCCGGGTTCGCGGCCCAGCCGGTTGCGGTACGCCGTGAGGAGGGCCTCGCTCGCTCCGAACGGGATGCCCTCCCCGACCCACACCTGCTCGATGGCGTCGGCGGGCTCGGGGCTGACGAACGAGAGGTCGTCGGTGTCGCTGGCGGCGGCGACCCCCCCGCCGCTGCCGGACGAGGAACTCCGGGTGAACCCGCCCGCGCTCGGCCCCCGCGTGAACCCGTCGGCTGCCCGGACCGAGCCGTCGTCCGAGAGGAACGACGCGACCGCCTCGGCCTGTGCCGACTCCGCGTCACTGCCGGTCTCGCCGGCTGCGCGGTTCGGGGTCCGGACCAGCGCGAGGTCGTCCACGAGGAACGGGAGGGTCTCGATGGCGGTCCCGGCGGGGCGGGCGGTCGCGGCCACCTTCCACTGCGGGAGGTGCGGCTCGATGGTCCGGTACGGGACCGTCAGGTAGCGCCGCACCCGCTCGGCGTGGTCGGCGTGGTAGAGGTAGTCGAAGTCGAGGCCCAGCTCCCCCGTCAGGGTCTCGCGCTCGTGGAGCCGGCGTCCGTGGCCGTACGCCCCGTCGTAGCGGGTGAGACAGTCCATGAAGAAGAGCGTCTTCAGCGCCTCCTCGACCGTCCGCTCGAAGCCCGCGCCGGTCGCGTCCGAGAGCGGGTGGACGGCGCCGTCGGCGACGATGCGTGCCTCATCGGCGGGACGCACCTCGGCGCCGAGGTAGTAGGCCAGCGGTGCGGCCGTCAGGGCCGCCTCGGTCGTCTCCGGGAGTTCGAGCCGGACGTCGCTCGACAGCGGCTCGAGCCCGCACGTGTCGAGTTCGTCCCCGAGTTCGACCGCCGGCGGATGCCCGCGGAGGCTCGGGTAGGACCGCTCGGGCATGGTCGTACCCAGCGCGGAACCGAACGTGGAGACGGTCGCCAGCAGGTCGGCCGGGTCCGTGGTCGTCGTCACCGTGGCTGCCGGCTGGGTCCGTCGCGAGCGCGCACCGACGACGATGTCCGTCTCGTCGCCGAAGTCGATCCGTGTCTCGGTGAAGTCGGCCTGGAGGTCGACCGTCGAGTCGAGACGGATGTAGCACTTCACCGGTGTCAGCAGCTCCAGCGTGTACGGCCCGGGATCGAGCGTGGCCTCCTCCAGGTGCTCGACGCTCGCCACCAGCGCCCCGTCCGGGTCGCGGACGTAGACGTTGGTCGCCGTCGGGAGTCGGATGGCGGTGGTCCGCACCGCCACCGCCGCGTCCACCGGGTAGGCGAACCGGTCGACCGACGCCGGTGCCGGGTCGACCGGCGCCGGCGTGTCCAGCTGGTACTGGTGGTTGTCGACGGGGTCGAGCACCCGGAGCCCCGGCTCCTCGGTCGCGGCCTCGAACGAGACGCCGGGTGAGCCGTTACGTGTCATGGATGTGGGTTCCGGGTGTCACTCGCCGGGGAGCGAGAGCCAGTCCGAGCGGACGTCCGCACCGTGGATGTGCCAGCGCTGCTCCGGCCGGTCGTCGGTCAGGCGGAGTTCGACGGTCGCGTCGACCAGCGCCGCGAAGGTCCGCGCCGTCTCGCTGTCCGCCCCCAGCGGCAGGTGGAGGTGGCAGGTCCCCCCGAGTTGGCGGACCCGGCTGGTGAGGAGATGGAGGAACCGGAATGCCTGCTCCTCGCCGGCCGTCTCGACGAGCGGCAGAACCGAGTCCACACAGACGCGTGGGCCCTGGCCGGCGGCGGTGTCGAGCGCCGCGAGCTCCGCCTCGAAGGCGTCGCCAGCCGCCGCCAGCGTGGGGCCGACCCCGACAACCCCGTCACGCGACTCGCTCGCGACGTCGCCCGGGCCGCTGGCCGACGCCCCGGCCGTGGCGGCCCCCCGCGATGCCGCATCCAGCTCCAGTACCCGGTCGGTGATCCCGGGCTCGATGGCCGACCCCGGACCCGTGCTGGCCCGGACGAACAACCGCTCGTCGGTGCCGGTACCGAGCAGTTCGTCGCACGTCCGCCCGTGGAGTCGATCCGGGACCGCGCCGGCGACCAGCAGCGCACTGCCGGACCGCCGCAACTCCGCGAGTGCCTCGCCGAACTCGTCCCCCCGTCCCTCTGGACCCATGGTTACCCGTCGTTCTCGATACGAGAAAATAAGCGTTGGTACGATTCTCCGAGCCTGCAAACGCCCTGCCCGTGGATGGAGGCAGGGTTCGGATGGGCGCCACGTGGATCCGCCGGACGCTGAACGGGGCCGGGACCACCCCACCGTTCGCTGTCCGTCCAGCAGCACTCGCGCGCGCTCACCGATGGTCTCTCACGGTTCCTCATCCCGAAACGTGCGTCCATCTCTGCTCGGAATAGCGAACGAACACACGATTTCGACGGCGAATACACGCTCCGGTTCCGACGTGTGTCCGCATTCCGGGCCGTCGCGAGCGTGGGATAGTGCAATAGTTGCCGGAACTAGCAGGAAAGAACATGAAGGTTTATGTCCCATGGACATCCATGATGGATTGAGGACAGCACGCCTGTCCATGCAAACGACCATGACGGACCGACCAACCCAGGAGATCGAACCGATGGTTCCGGAGATGCCCCGCCAGTCCACCGAGGACGAGACGCCGACGATCGCACAGGACGGGGGCCGTGTACTCTCCCGCGACGAGGAGGCCGGCGCCCCCCTCGTCCCGAAGCTCTCCTGAGCGGTCCGTCCGCTCCGCTGCACCGTTCTCCGACCGCCAGACCCGGTAGCCGCGCGACCGCCCGCTGCCGACGCGTCGCCCGCGTCGCTTTTCCCGGCCCGCAACCTCACCACGAGCCATGCGACGGTTCGGCGCCGACTACCTGACCGAGACCCGCCGGGGCATGTGGGAGGACTCGCGCGACGCGCTCGCGGACCTCCGTCTGAGCGATGCCACCGCCGTCCTCGATGTCGGCTGCGGGACCGGCGAACTCACGGCGGTCCTTCGGGAGGAGTCCTCCGGCCGGGTCGTCGGGCTGGACCGGGACTCCGAACTGCTGGCCCACGCCCGGAACGGGGGACCCGTCGTCCGTGGCGACGCCCGCTCCCTGCCGTTCCCCGACGACGCGTTCGACGTGGTCGTCTGCCAGGCCCTGCTGGTGAACCTCCCCGACCCCG